>CAVBBP010000004.1:0-61890 GCA_963593685.1 Segatella copri | reverse complement strand
CCACTGTTTGCCGCGTATGTAGCGAATGATGCGGTTCTCGATTTCGCCCGTAAATTTGCGTGGTTTGCGAAGTCGCTCCTTGCGCATATCGGCCATTTCTTGGGCGTAGGTAAATCGATAACGCCCCTTTTCATCGCTGTTGCGCTTAATCTCGCGCGAAACGACAGACTTGTTTTTGTTGATGGTTCTCGCAATTTCTGTTATCGAAAACCCCTGTTCGTACATCACAAAAATTGTGTACCTTTGTTCTCTGGTTAGTTGTGCCATATTTGTAACTTTTGGACGGAGCCGCAAATATACCAATTTTCCAGCGAGAGGAGAGAGCTTTTGTTCTTTCCTCTCAAAATTTTGTATAAATGCGTGCGCTCCAAGTTCTTACCAAAAGTTGCATTTCTTAATTGAATTTGCACAATTTGGTCTGTATGCATAAAAATCATACCTTTGTCGCACAAAAAAAAGCCCCTTTTCACAAAGAGACTTTTCCACAATAATTTTTCAGTATTAGGTTTTTAAGGTAAAAAAGATTTGGTCTTGTATCTTCTTACACTGCAAAGGTACTACCTTTTGGACACGCTTTCAAAAAAAAAGTTATGCTTTACAGCATAATTTCTATATTTTGAAACTATTTTGCCAAACGAAGGCTTTTTTGTTGCCAAAAATCTTTGTAAGTATATGAAAAACAGCATTTTAATCAACTATCAAATTGTAAATTTTGCACGCCAATAGTGCCACAAAACCTCAACTGAAACATGATGAAAAGAGTACTTTTTACGAAAAAAAGCGTTTTTTTGCTTTTTTGCCTCTCGCCATTTTTTCTTACAGCGCAGAATTTTCAGGTGCATTACGACTTCGGAGCGGGGCGCAATTATGTTACCACCACCTTCGAAATGTTTAAGCCCGACAAGATAGGCAACACCTATATATTTGTCGATATCGACTACAATTTCAAGGCGAAAACATCGGTTACAAACGGCACTTACAGCAATCCCGGACTAGCCTATACCGAGGTGGCGCGCTGTTTTTCGCTCTCGAAAAAAGTGCCGATAAGCGTGCAGTTGGAGTACAACGGCGGACTTTTTGTGGTCGATAGCAGCGGTTTGAGCATCAACAACGCCTTTTTGGTGGGCTTCGACTACTTTCTGCACAGCGAGGACTACACGCGCACTTACAATCTGAAAGCACTCTACAAATACATCATGGGCAAAGAGCCTGCCTCGTTCCAACTGACGGCGGTTTGGAGCATCAGTTGGTGGAAAAATCGCTTTACATTCGCAGGTTTCGCCGATTTTTGGTACGAGCGCAATACCAATATCTACGACGCACGCGCGCGCCTGCTCGACACACCCAGCAAATCGCGGTTTGTGTTCATCACCGAGCCGCAGATTTGGTGGAATATCCGTCCGTGCATCGCCATCGGCTCCGAAATAGAGATGAGTGTGAACTTCAGTTCGGTCAAAGGTTTCAAATGTTGCCCGACGGTTGCCGCCAAATATACCTTCTGATGAGTGCTGATAGTCAGACTTTTGCGCTTTTTTTTGAAAAAAACGACAAAAAAGTTTGTCAATTCGAATAAATGTTGTACCTTTGCACCGCTTTTGAGAGCAAACCCCTTTTGGTGCGGTAGTTCAGTTGGTTAGAATATCGGCCTGTCACGCCGGGGGTCGCGGGTTCGAGTCCCGTCCGCACCGCAGAAATCGCTTACAATACAGTGTAGGCGATTTTTGTTTTTGCGCTGTTCGGTGTGCTTATCGCCCACTTGGCCGCTGCACAAGCCGCCATCGAAGACGAGAAATAATCGGCTCGCTTTCGATAATCGACAAACGCAAAAGCAGAGGTTGCCCAATGGGGTGGTCTCTGTTTTTTTTGTGTCCGATTCGCCAAACGAAGTAGTGGAAGGCGAGTAGTTTATAGGTCGAATGATTGACAAATTTACAAATTGACGGATTTATTCGCTTCAACAGTTCAACAATTCAACAAATAACCAAATCTGCAAATCCACAAAACGGACATGGCATGCCGCGTCCCTACTTTCAACTTTACGAACTTTACAAACTTTCAACTTTATACACTTTTCACTTTATACACTTTCACACTAATTTCAAACTGTTGAAAACTTTTTTTTGGCGGATTGGGCGATTTTTTGTATTTTTGCGTGTTTAATGCGCTAATAGTACACTGAAATGGCCGAAGATACTGACAACATTCAAGAAACCGAAGCAGCCGACCTGTCTACCGCACAGCCCGACGACGACAACGCACCACAGCGACACTCCGACTACAAACGCCCCGACTTACAAGACGAGGAGGCCAAACGACACCTGTCGGGCATGTATCAGATGTGGTTTCTCGACTACGCCTCGTATGTGAACCTCGACCGTGCCATTCCGCACATCAACGACGGCTTGAAGCCTGTGCAACGCCGTGTGCTGCACGCCATGCGCCGCGCCGACGACGGTCGCTATAATAAGGTGGCTGCCATTGTGGGCGACACCATGCACTACCACCCGCACGGCGATGCCTCTATCTACACGGCGTTGGTCAATCTCGGTCAGAAAAATCTGCTTATCGACTGCCAAGGCAACTGGGGTAACATTTTCACGGGCGACGAGGCGGCGGCTCCTCGTTACATCGAGGCGCGACTGTCGAAATTTGCGCTCGAAACGGTGTTCAATCCCAAGACAACGCCGTGGAAACCGTCGTACGATGGGCGTAACCAAGAGCCGATTTTCTTGCCTGTGAAATTTCCGCTGCTGCTGGCGCAAGGTTGTGAAGGCATCGGGCTGGGTTTGAACTCGAAAATTATGCCGCACAATTTCAATGAGTTGCTCGATGCGTCGATTGCCATTTTGCGCAACGAGCCGTTCCAACTGTTGCCCGATTTCCCCACGGGCGGACTCATCGACGCAAGCCGCTACAACGACGGCGAACGCGGCGGTGTGGTGAAAATCCGTTCGCACATCGAAAAGTTGGACAACCGCACGCTCGTCATTCGCGACATTCCCTACGGCATGACCACTGGCACGCTCATCGAAACTATTATCGCTGCCAACGACAAGGGCAAGATCAATATAAAAAGGGTGGAGGACAACACCGCCGCTAATGTCGAAATTTTGGTGCATCTCGAAGCCAAAACCTCGTCGGACAAGACCATCGACGCGCTCTACGCCTTTACCAAATGCGAGGTGAGTTACTCGCCCAACTGCTGCGTGGTGGACGACAACAAACCCTGTTTCATCACCGTGAGCGAGGTGCTGCGGCGCAATACGGCGCAGACGGTCAAACTGCTCACGAAAGAGTTGAACATCGAGATGGGCGAACTGGAAGACCGTTGGCATTGGACTTCGCTCGAAAAACTATTCTTCGAAAAGCGCATCTACAAAGTTTTGGAACACGATTTCAAAACTTGGGACGATCAGGTAACGCAGATTGAGCGCGAGTTCGACCCTTACCGCAAACTTTTCCGCTGCGAAATTGTGCGCGACGATGTGCTGAAACTCTGCGACAAACCTGTGCGCAAAATTTCGAAATTCGACATCAAAAAAGCCGAAGACGAGATTGCCGACATCGAAGCGCAAATGAAGCGTGTGCAGTACAATCTCGACCACATTATCGACTACACTATCGACTGGTTCAAACATCTGAAAGAGAAGTACGGACAGAAATTTCCGCGCCTCACCGAAGTGCGCAACTTCGAAACTATTCAGGCCGCCAAAGTGGTGGAAGCCAACCAAAAACTCTATGTCAATCGCAGCGAAGGTTTTATCGGCACAGGGCTGAAAAAGGACGAAAATGTGGAGTTTGTGAGCAACTGTTCCGACATCGACGACATCATCGTCTTTTTCAAAGATGGCAAATACAAAGTGGTGCGCGTGGCCGACAAACTCTATGTGGGCAAAGGCATTATTCATGTGGCTGTGTTTGTCAAAAACGACCGCCGCACCATCTACAACGCCATCTATCGCGATGGGCGCGCGGGCTACTACTACATCAAGCGTTTTGCGGTGAACGGCGTTACGCGCGACAAAGAGTACGACCTGACGCAAGGCACCGACGGCTCGAAAGTGGTCTATTTTTCGGCCAATCCGAATGGCGAAGCCGAAACGGTGAAAGTAACGCTGCGCCCGACTTCGCACCGTATGAAAAACCTCGTTTTCGAAAAAGATTTTTCGGAAATCGCCATCAAAGGTCGCCAATCGATGGGCAACATACTCACCAAATTCGATGTACACAAAATTCTGCTCAAACAGAAGGGCGGCTCCACGCTTGGTGGCACTCCCATCTGGTTCGATGCCGATGTGCTGCGGCTCAATATCGACAAAAGAGGCCAATTTATCGGCGAATTTTTCAATGGAGACCAGATTTTGGTCATCACCAAAAACGGCGAATACTACACCACCAATTTCGACCTCAACAACCACTACGACGACGATGTGCAGCGTATCGAAAAGTTCGATGCCAACAAGGTGTGGTCGGTCGCGCTCTACGATGCCGAGCAGGGATTTGCCTACATCAAACGCTTCCTGTTCGAACCGCAGAAAAACCGCACATCGTTCATCGGCGAGAGCAAATTTTCGCGCCTTTTCGCACTGTCCGACCAAGTCTATCCGCGTTTCAAGGTTACGCTTGGCGGCGGCGACTCGTTCCGCGACCCGTTCGAGGTCGATGTCGAGAGTTTCATTGCCGTGAAAGGCTACAAAGCGAAAGGCAAGCGCATTACCACTTGGAGTGTGGAGGCGGTGGAGGAGTTGGAGCCGTTACGCTTCCCCGAACCGCCAGAAAATGCCGATGAAAACGCCGAAAATGCGATTTTGGACGCAGCGGTCGATGGCGAAACGCCAACCGTTTTGAACGACGAAAAGAGTGCTGCGCCGCAGGACGAAATGCCCGAAATTGTTACCATCGACACCACAAAAAATGGCGATGAAACCACTGAAAATATCGAAATAGTTACGATAGATACAACCAAACAAACCGACAACGCCGCCTCCGACGACGATGTGATTGACGAAATCACGGGGCAAATGCGGCTGTTTTGACCGTAGAAATAAACCATTGTGGAAATGAAGCGTAAAATAGTTTTGATGGCGGCGTTGCTTAACGCATCGTTGCTGCTGGCCGAATCCGAGGCCGACAAAATTTGCGGTCTTTACTATGTGGTCGATAAATTTACCTCGGGCGAGCAGTGCAAAATTCGCATCTATCGCACCGAGCAGAACACCTACGAGGCGCAGGTTGTTTGGATGAACCAGCCGTACAATGCCGATGGCACGCTTCGGCTCGATGTGAACAATCCCGATCCAGCACTGCGCAGCACGCCCTGCAACCGCGTGGTGATGATGCGCAACCTCACCTACAACGCCGCCGAAAAAGAGTGGCAAAACGGCGAGGTCTATAATCCGCAAAATGGTCGGTTTTATCGCTCATATATGAGTTTCGAAAGCGATAAAAAACTGCGTGTCCGTGGCTATTGGGGCATCTCGCTTTTTGGTTTGACCATGTATTGGGATAAAATAGAGTAGAGTGCTTCCAGAGGATTTCATAAATCTTGTTGCGCCGATTTTTGCCGATGAAATGGGCGATTTCGAGGCGGCACTCGCACAAAATCCGTCGGTGAGCGTGCGGGTGAACGACAAAATCTCGCTGCCGCAATTTTCTGATGTAGAGCAAGTTGCGTGGTGTTCCGACGGATTTTATCTGCCCGAGCGACCGAATTTCACGCGCGATCCACTGTTTCACGCTGGGGCTTACTATGTGCAGGAGGCTGCGTCGATGTTTTTGCAGCAGGCGTTGGCAAATTTTGTCGATAAAAAGGCAAAAATGCTCGATATGTGCGCCGCACCGGGCGGAAAATCGACGCTCATTGTGCACTATTTGGACGGCGGCGTGCTGGTTGCCAACGAGTTTGTGCGTCAGCGAGCGCACATTTTGTCGGAAAATGTGCAGAAGTGGGGCAGTGCCGAAGTGGTTGTAACCAACAATGCACCCAGCGATTTTTCCGATTTCATCGGCGTTTTTGATGCAATTTTGGTCGACGCGCCCTGTTCTGGCGAGGGCATGTTTCGCAAAGATGCGAACGCCATCGCCGAGTGGTCGCTGCAAAATGTGCGCAACTGTGTGGTGCGCCAGCGCGAAATTTTGGAGGCCGCGTGGCGTTGCCTGAAAACCGATGGCGTGCTGATTTACAGCACTTGCACCTACAATCGGCTCGAAAACGAGGAGAATGTGCAGTGGCTTTGTCGGCAGTTTGCTGCCGAAATTCTGCGGATTCCGACGGAAGCGGCGTGGCAAATCGCTGAAACGCCCGAAGGCTACCACTTTTTTCCGCACCGCACGCGCGGCGAAGGGCTGTTTATGGCTGTTTTGCGCAAAACAACGAGCGAAAATGGCGCAAAAATCCGCAACAAAAACAGAGTGAAACCGCTGGCGCAATCTGCCTTTGCCGATTACCTAAAAAATGCCGATGAATATGCGCTTTTTTCCTTCCAAAATTGCCATTTTGCCTTTCCGCAACAGTACGCCGATTTGTTGCAACTCTGCCTCGAACGGCTGAATGTGTTGCATTTTGGCGTGCCACTGGCCGAGTCGAAAGGCAAAGATTTGATTCTGCAGGCAGGTTTGGCGTTGAGCAAGGCGTTCAACGAGGCGGCTTTTGTGGCTGTTGATGTCGATTTAGGAACTGCGTTGTGTTTTTTGCGCTGCGAAGCCATCGTTCTGCCCAACGCCCCCAAAGGATTTTTGGTGTTGAAATACCAAAATTTGCCGATTGGTTGGGTAAAAAACATCGGCAACCGCTGCAACAATCTCTATCCTGCGGCTTGGCGGATACGACACCTTTGAACGAATTAATTTTTCGAGAATATAAAAAAAATACGCAAATGAAAAAACATTATTCTACTTTTTGTGTGCTTGCCTTGTGCGCACTGTTATCGTCTTGCGGCACTACTTACAAGTATGTGCAAATTTGTACGGCAGAACCTGTAGCCAATGCCACAGCCGCACAAAAAACGGAGACAGGATTGGTCTATGAAAACAACGACTGCAAAATTTCCTACTATTTTTGGGGGAGCGGCGGCGACGCTGGTTTTGTCTTCTACAATAAGACAGACCAAGTAATCCATGTCGATTTAAGTCAGACTTTTTTGAAGAAAAATAGCGCAGTTTACGACTACTATATTCCGTCAACCGTTACAAAAACGACGAGTTCTGGTGTAATTTCCACGGCTACGACTACGAAAGAGGAGCGCTACAATGCGTCTTCCAGCGTATCGTTGGGCGCAAACAAATCGGTTGAACTGTCCGTTGGTGCTATGTTCTTTGGCTCGCAAACAAATACAAATGCTTCCCATTTTGGGCGTTCCGAAAGTGTATCGACCGAAAATCAAGCCGTAATATCTATTCCGCCAAAGGCATACCGAATGATGTCGCTTTACGCCATTCAAGAGCAACCATTTTACGACTGCGAGTTGAATAATTATCCCGAACAATCGGCACATTTGACCTATTCTGCCGAAAACTCGCCGCTTACTTTTTCGAACTACATTACCTATCGTGTAGGCGATAGCGAGAATAAACAAGCCATTGAAAATAAGTTCTACATATCGGAGGTGGCTAATTATGCTATACCATACATAACCTCTTTTGCGCCTCACGAAAAAACTTGTGATAATTTGCTTACGCCTGCGGAGCAGAAAAAGCAGAAATCTGCGCCGAAATTGTACGATGCCTATTTGAATGTAGATGGAACGGACAAATACTATATCAACTATTCGGTATTTTCCAAGCGTAGGCTCTACGAAACGCCAGATGATTTTTGGCTATATATTTGGAGTAACACTTATCAGGCTTACACACACAATGCCGCTTACGCAAATTACTACCTGATAAACCGCAGTAATGTAAAATAAGTGTAAGTTTTTCCTATGGTTTTTCTACAAATAGGAAGTGTTTTCTCTCTTGCGAACGCTTCGTTTTAGGAGAGTTTTTCGAAAATTTGCCACGCTTCGTTTACCGATTCTACGGGCGAAAACGAAGCAAAGCGTTTGCCGTCGCGCTCGCCGAGGCGTGCACGCGTTGGGTTTTCGCTGATGCAGTTTATCAGCCGCTGGAACGCTTCGGATTGGTAGTAGGGCGAATGGTCGTTGTCAATCAGATAGAGCGTCATGCGGCCATTTTTCAGGGTCAAACGCTCGATGCCGTTCTGCACCGCCAGCCAACGCAGCCGCAGCAGCCGCATTAGGTCGGCGGCTTCGGGCGGAATCGGACCAAAACGGTCGATAAGTCGGCTCTCGAACGCTTGCAACGCCTGCTCGTCGGTGATGTTGTCTAGTTCGCGATAGAGCGTCATGCGCTCCGACACATTGGCGATATAGTTGGCTGGGAACGCCACATCTAAATCGCATTCTACCTGACATTCAAGCACATAGGTGCGGCGTTGGGGCGTGTCGGCACACAGTTCGGGGAACTCCTCGTTGCGCAACTCCTGCATGGCTTCGTTCAGAATTTTCTGATAAGTTTCGTAGCCCAAATCGGCGATGAAACCGCTCTGTTCGGCACCGAGCATATTGCCTGCACCACGAATGTCGAGGTCTTGCATGGCGATGTTGAAACCGCTGCCAAGGTCGGCAAAAGTTTCGATGGCTTGCAGGCGTCGGCGAGCGTCGTCGGTGAGTTCTTTTGCTGGCGGCGCAATGAGATAGCAGTAGGCCTTGCGGTTGCTGCGCCCCACGCGCCCACGCAGTTGGTGCAGGTCGCTGAGCCCAAACAGGTGCGCCTTGTTCACAATAATCGTGTTCACATTTGGCATATCGATGCCCGATTCCACCACCGTAGTGGCAATCAGCACATCGTAGTCGTAGTTGATAAAATCGACCACAATCTCTTCCAAATCGGTGGGCGGCATCTGTCCGTGCGCCACGGCGATGCGTGCGTCGGGGACGAGTTTTTTCAGTTTGTCGGCCAGCAGGTAGATGTTTTGTATGCGGTTGTTGATGACAAAAACTTGTCCGTTGCGGTTCATCTCGCGCGTGATGGCTTCGCGGATAATCGTGTCGTCCCACTCCAAAACTTCGGTTAGCACGGGGTAGCGGTTGGGTGGCGGTGTGTTGATGATGCTCAAATCGCGTGCGCCCATCAGCGAAAATTGCAGCGTGCGTGGAATCGGCGTGGCGGTCAGTGTGAGTGTATCGACATTGATTTTCAACTGTTTGAGCCGCTCTTTGGTCGAAACGCCAAATTTTTGTTCCTCGTCGATGATGAGCAGCCCAAGGTCTTTGAACACAATCTCTTTGCCAATCAAGCGGTGCGTGCCGACCAAAATATCGATTTCTCCGTTGCGCAGTTGCGTGCTTATCCCTTTCACCTGTTTGGCCGATTTGGCGCGGCTCAAATATTCCACTTTTACGGGGAAATCGTGCAGTCGCTCGCTGAAAGTTTTGTAGTGTTGCAGTGCCAGCACGGTGGTCGGCACCAGCACAGCCACCTGTTTGCCGTCGTTCACGGCTTTGAAAGCGGCGCGTATCGCCACTTCGGTTTTGCCAAAACCCACATCGCCGCACACCAAGCGGTCCATCGGCCGTTCCGACTCCATATCGTGTTTGATGTCGGCGGTGGCTTTTTGTTGGTCGGGCGTATCTTCGTACAGAAACGAGGCTTCGAGTTCGTGTTGCAGATAGCCGTCGGGCGAGTAGGCGAACCCTTTTTGCGCAGCGCGTTGCGAGTAGAGTTTTATCAGGTCGCGGGCAATGTCTTTAACCTTGCTTTTAGTGCGCTCTTTCAGGCGTTCCCACGCGCCAGTGCCAAGTTTGTTGATGCGCGGCTCTTCGCCCTCTTTGCTTTTGTATTTCGATATGCGGTGCAGCGCGTGAATGCTGACAAAAATGATGTCGTTGTCCTTGTAAATCAGTTTGATAACCTCTTGCGGCTTGCCGTTTACAAGGGTGGTTTGCAGACCGCCAAACACGCCCACGCCGTGGTCGATATGCACCACATAGTCGCCCACTTTGAACTGATTGAGTTCTTTCAGTGTCATCGCCACTTTGCTGGCGCGCGCCACATCGCTCCGCAGCGTGAATTTGTGGAAACGGTCGAAAATTTGGTGGTCGGTGAGGCAGCAAAGCCGCATATCGTGGTCGATAAAGCCCTCGTGTACGGTTTTCAGAATGGGCGTGAAGGCGATTTTTTCGCCCCGCTCGTCGAAAATGGCGGCGATGCGGTCGGTCTGTTTTTTGCTGTCGCTGGCGATGTAAATGGC
This sequence comes from Segatella copri, assembly GCA_963593685.1. GTDB lineage: Bacteria > Bacteroidota > Bacteroidia > Bacteroidales > Paludibacteraceae > W0P28-013. The sequence goes on along the minus strand of CAVBBP010000004.1, from coordinate 51,641 downwards.
GTAACCGTCGGCGGTGTATTGCGTCAGTTGCGACGATACCAAATCGAAATTTTTGTGGAAAATCGGTTGCGGTGCCGTGCGAAAATCGACGGTTTCACCGCCGAAATAGCCTTTGCTCATCTCGATGGTGCGAAACTGCTCAACTTGCGCCAGCAAATCGTCGCCTGTGGCCAAATGTGCGTCGAGCGTGGGCGTGTCGGTGGTTTCGTTGGCTTTCACCAAAGCGTCGTCGTAGAGTTGGTTGGCGCGCTCGCGCAGCCAGCGGAAACTGTTGGCGCACAACACGGTGTCGTTGCGCATAAATTCGAACAGCGTAACCTGTTCGCCCCGAATTGTCTGCATATCGGGAATGATGGCGATTTGCGTCTGCTCTTCGATAGAGAGTTGTTTTTCGATGTCGAAAGTGCGAATACTCTCGATTTCATCGCCAAAAAAGTCGATGCGGTAGGGCAGTTCGTTGGTGTACGAAAATATATCGACAATGCTGCCGCGCACCGAAAATTGTCCTGGTTCATACACAAAATCGACGGCTTCGTAGCCAAACTGTTCGAGCGTTTCGGCGAGTGCTTCGCTGTCGATGGCGGCACCTTTTGCCAAATTGAGGCGGTTGCTGTCGAAAGTCGATGGCGGCATCACTTTTTCCGTCAGCGCATCGGGATAGGTTACCACAATGCAGGGCTCGGCGCTTTGCAGATGGTTGAGCGTGTCGGCGCGCAAAATTTCGTTGGCAGCGTCGGTGGTGTTGCGTTTGTGCGCATTTTTGTAAATGGTCGAAAAGAATGCAACACGCTCTTTATCAAATAGTTGCGCTAGGTCGTGGTAGAAATAGCCCGCCGATTCTTCGTCGTCGAGAATGACGCAGATGTTTTGCCCCGTTTTTTGCAACAGAGCCGCCACAGTCAGGGCTTTGGCAGAGCAGAGCAGACCGCTCACCGTTGCGTGCTGCCCAGTGCCGCGCATCCATTCTGCCAATTTTTCGATTTGCGGGTGTTGGCTATAAATCTCGATAAATTCGCTTAAAAGCATCACTTCGGGGCTTTGTAGTAGAGGAGCAGACCGACCGCCAAAAAGAGCAGATTTGGCAGCCAAACGGCTAACAGCGGATTCATGCTGCCAGCGATGGAGAGTTGGCTCGAAAATGTGGTGAACAAGATGTAGAGCGCACTCAGCGTGAGGCCAATGCCGATGTTCATGCCCATGCCGCCGCGCACTTTACGGCTCGACAGCGACACGCCGATGAGCGTCAGAATCAGTGCCGAAAGCGGTGTAGAGTAGCGTTTGTGGTATTCGTCTTCGAACGCCTGCGTGTTGCCCAAACCGCGCTCCTTGCGCTTTTCGATGTAGCGGTAGAGGTGCGGCGTGCTCATCTGCGCCGCCTCTTTGGCGGTGATGAAAAAGTCGGCGGGGTCCATCTGAATGACCGTATCGAGCGATTCGCCCCGATTGATATGCTCGTACATGCCGTCGAAATTGCGAATCAGATAGTTTTTCACCGTCCAATGATAGAGCGAATCCATCACAATTTCCTGCGCTGTGAGGCGCGAAACGAGCGTTTTTCCGTCGAATTTCTCGAGTGAAAACGAGCGTCCCTTTGCGGTTGCCTCTTCGTAACGCCCAAGGTAAACTATGATGCCCGGCTCAATCTCCATCTGCACATTGCGCGCCACATCAGATTTGAATTTCGACACATATTTGTCCTCGAACTCCAAGCGTATGCGGTTGGCTGGCGGAATCACAAAACTCATCAGCACAAACGAAAAAAGTGCGATGAAACCAGCCGAAACCATATAGGGGCGCATCAAACGGCGGAAACTCATGCCACCCGCCAACATGGCGATAATTTCGCTGTTGTTTGCCAGTTTCGATGTGAAAAATATGACCGAAATGAACGCAAACAGCGGCGTGAACATATTGGTGAAAAACGGAATGAAATTCAAATAGTAGTCGAAAACAATGGCCTTGATTGGCGCATTGGTCTCCATAAAATCATCGACCTTTTCGGTGAAGTCGAAAATGACGGATATGCTGATAATCAGCACAATAGACAATGCAAATGTGCCGAGATACTTTTTGATAATATACCAATCGAGGTGCTTTAACATTGGGGAATTTCAGATTTCAGATTTCAGATTGGGTTGATTAGTTGATTGGTTGATTGGTTGATCGGTCGTTGAAAAGTTGATGAGTTGAAAAGTTGATAAGTTTAACGCATCAATAAAGGTCTGTGCGGTAAAATCAATTTTTCAAATTTATAAATTTGTCAATCTGTCAATTTGTCAATTTGTAAATTATCTTGCTACTTGCTACTCACATCTTGCGACTAAAAAATTTTAGATTCTTCGCATTACGCGGACGACCATCTCCTCTTTCCAAGTGGCAAAATCGCCGTTGAGAATGTGCTGCCGTGCTTCGCCTACGAGCCACAGATAGAACGCCAAATTGTGAATCGACGCTATCTGCATGGCCAGCAGTTCGCCTGCCACAAACAGGTGACGCAGGTAGGCTTTTGTGTACGCTTGGTCCACATAGCAGTCGCTTTCGGCATCTATCGGACTGAAATCGTGCGCCCATTTTTGGTTTTTCATGTTCATAATGCCGTTGCGCGTGAAGAGCATACCGTTGCGGCCGTTGCGCGTAGGCATTACGCAGTCGAACATATCCACGCCGCGTGCGATGCCCTCCAAAATGTTGGCTGGCGTGCCTACGCCCATCAGGTAGCGGGGGCGGTCGGTGGGCAAAATGGCGTTTACTATCTCAATCATCTCGTACATTTTTTCGGTTGGCTCGCCCACCGCCAGTCCGCCAATGGCGTAGCCTTCGCGGTTTTGCGCTTTGGCAAATTCGGCCGAGGCACGGCGCAAATCGGGATAGACGCAGCCCTGCACAATCGGGAAAAATGTCTGTTTGTAGCCATATTTCGGCGCAGTTTCGTCGAAACGCTTCAACCCGCGCTCCAACCAGCGGTGCGTGCGCTCCATCGACTCTTTGGCGTAGCGGTAGTCGGCGGTGCCGGGCGTACATTCGTCGAACGCCATCATGATGTCGGCACCGATGGTGCGCTGCGTGTCCACCACATTTTCGGGCGTAAACAGATGCCGCGACCCATCGATGTGCGAGTTGAACAGCACGCCTTCCTCTTTCATCTTGCGTGTGCCAGCCAGCGAAAACACCTGAAAACCGCCGCTATCGGTCAGTATGGGGCGATTCCAGCCGTTGAATTTGTGCAGACCGCCCGCCTCTTCGAGAATTTGCAGACCGGGGCGCAAATAGAGATGGTAGGTGTTGCCCAAAATGATTTGCGCCTTGATGTCGTCGCGCAGTTCGCGCTGGTGTACCGCCTTCACCGAAGCACAAGTCCCCACAGGCATAAAAATGGGTGTCTCTATCGTGCCGTGGTCGGTGGTGATTTTGCCCGCCCGTGCCGCCGTGTGTGTGTCGATATATTGAAGCGCAAAGTCCATTTTTATTCAGTGTGAAGGTGAGAAAGTGTGAAAGTGAGAAGGTAGTTTCTAATTTCTAATTTCTAATTTCTAATTTCTAATTTCTAATTTTTGGTTATCAATTTGAAGATTTGAAAATTGTTTTTGCCTTACAGACTTTTATCAGTGCGTTAAACTTATCAACTCATCAACTTTTCAACTTTTCAACGACCCCTTAACAATTCTCTTTTTCACTTTTGCCAAAAACAGTTTGTAGGCGTCGGCGTTGAAGAGTGCCGAGTCGGTGGCGGCTTTGTAGGTGAGGAATATGCCGATGGGCAGCAGTACGGCCGAACTCAGCCACATGCCTTGCCACACTTCCCACACGCCTTCGCGCGCCATTTTTTGTCCCGTGGTGTCGATAATATAGTAGATGATGAAAAATGCGACCGAAATTACCACTGGCAAGCCAAGTCCGCCCTTGCGCACAATGGCTCCGAGCGGCGCACCGATAAAGAAAAATATCAGGCAGGCAAACGACAGCGTGAATTTGCGGTGCCACTCGACATCGTGTCGAATATAAAAATCGCTCATCTCTTCGATCACAGCGCGGCGGTACTCTACATCGTTCATCACCGTGCGGGCGCGACTTTCGGCATTTTGAATCACGCGCTGCATCTCCTCTTGCGATAGGCTTGCAAAGAGCGAATCGGCATTGAGCGTTTTCGGTGCCGCGGTGGGCGGGGCAGCGGCTATCTTTTCCAACTCTTGCTCCGAATAACTCTGCCCGAAATACTTGCGCGTAGTCATCTCGGTGGCAAAAAGGTTGCGTGTCGAGTCGCGCAGATGCTCCACCGAATCGATGTCGTGAGTGAGCCGCACAATGTTTTTGCTGATATGCTGATTGTCGAGCATCGACTCGTCCATGCGGTTGAAATTGGCATCGAACTCAATCAAAATCTCCTTTTCGGCAAATGTTTCGCGGCGATAGGGAATGTTGCCGCTTCCGCCTATCTGTTGCCTGTCCAGATTTTCGAACGATTCGCCGTTGTAGAGCGTCAGTTTCAGATTCATCTTGTCGGCAGTGAGGCGTATGTAGGCCGAATCGGCAGTGGTTACCGAGGCGTTGTCGAAGCCGTTTGAGTAGTCGTAAATCATCAGATTTTCCAAACGCCCCGTGCGGTTGTCGCGGTTGCGCACATAGATGTTCCACCCCTGAATGCCCGAATAAAATTCGCCCACAGGAATCTCCAATTCAGGCGATTTTTGGCGAATAGAAAACATCAGCGACCACATTTTGCGCTGCGCATACGGAATCACATTGTTCGAAAAGAAAAATCCGCCGATGCAGACGAAAGCAATGAAAATGGTGAGCGACTGCATGATACGAAACAGCGAAATGCCCGCCGATTTCATCGCCAAAAGTTCGAGACTTTCGCCCAAATTGCCGAAAGTCATGAGCGAAGCCAGCAAAATGGCGAGCGGCAACGCCAACGGCACCGAAGTGAGCGAGGTGTAGAAGAAAAACTCCATCATCACACCGAGCGGCAAGCCTTTGCCCACAAAATCGTTGATGTGAAGCCACAAAAACTGCATCACCACGATGAACAGACAGATGAAAAATGTCGCACAAAGCAGTTGAATGAAGGTTGTGAACAGATACCGATCGATATGTTTTATGTGTAGCGGATTTCTCATAGGTGTTCAACCTGCAAAGATACAAAAAAAGCACGAAATGTTGCACGCCGACAAAAAAAATGCCCCGAAAATGGTGGTGCGCCGACTTTTTGTTTAACTTTGCACTAACAAAATCGTGCAAATTCGATGAAAACAGGGCTCTTTTTCGGTTCGTTCAATCCCATACACAATGGGCATATCGCTTTGGCCGACTATTTTGCGCACCACGGCCTTGACGAGGTGTGGTTGGTGGTGTCGCCGCACAATCCGCTGAAAGCGACTGCCGACCTGTGGGACGACCGCATGCGGCTGCATCTGGCCGAGTTGACCACGCGCGACAAACCGCATCTGCGCGTGTGCGACATCGAATTTTCGCTGCCAAAACCCAACTACACCATCGACACGCTGCGAACTCTGCGTGCGCGCTTCCCCGAACGCCAGTTTGTGCTGATAATCGGTGCTGATAATGCTGCCGTTTTTCACCGCTGGAAGCAGTGTACCGACATTCTGTCGGAATTTGAGGTGTGGGCGTATCCGCGCGCTGGCTTTCCGTCGCAAAATGCCGATTTTCCACAAATCCGCTTTGTCGATGCGCCGCTCTACGACCTGTCGGCCACCGAAGTACGCCAGCGTTTGGCGCAAGGGCAGAGCATTCGTGGACTTGTTCCCGACGCTGTGACCGCTGCCATCGAAAATCACGCCATTGCCCATCAGTGAGTGGAATTTCGATAAATGACTTTGTAGTGATTTTGACCCAAGAATAAAGACAAAATTAGTGTGAAAGTGAGAAAAGTTTATAGGTGAGAGGTTAGAGATAGTTAGGAATTAGGAATTTTTTAGTTTGAAAGTATGAAAGTGCGAAAGTAGGGACGCACCGCGTGCGTCCGAGAAGATAGAACATAGACAAAAGGCTTTTCCCCCTTCGGGGGAAACGGGAAAGGGAACCACTGCCATCAAAAAAGTGTAGCAATTAAACGAAGGTTTTTTCGCTACACTTTTTTTTGTGTTGAATTACGCCACAAAAGTACGGAATAATTTTGAAATGTTGGACTTGTTTTCTCAAAAAATACGATTTTTTTTGACATATACACCCTATTTTTACTGCCGCTGCAAAAGTTCCAAAAAGTGTAGCAATTAAACCTTGGTTTAATTACGACAGTCGAGCCGCACTTTTGTGTGCTAGACATCTATTAGTAAACCTAAATAACAACCTGAAAATTAGGGAATTATGAGAAAAGTAACAACTTTTTTGGTGGCATTATTCGCTACCACTGCCCTCTGGGCTGGGACAAGCAACTTTACGTCTGCCGCATTTACGGTTTCTGCCGATGGCAGTCAGTCCTTTTTTCGCAGGGCAATTTGCGGTGCTCTGGTGTTGTTACAGGCAACTACACTTGGTCGTTTGCCGAGAGCCAGTACGATATGCTCGGCGAACCATTGATGCTAAATTTAGCACCCTTGCTAAACTCCAACCACAAATGCAACTCTTTGCTCGACCCTTCCGTCGCAACAAAACTAACTTTGGCCACATGCCAAGGCTCTTGCAAACCCAATGCTAGCGTAAAAATAAAACTGCGAAAAAAATTGCACTACCCCATTTTCAAAGGACTATTTTGCAGATAATTATGGGGCACACAAAATTCAACATTGATGGAGAAAATTGAGAGTGACAAATTGGTCGTCGTTGTAGTTTGGTATAAGCCAAATGAACAACAGACAAAGCAGTTACGCCAATTTGAGGAAGCAGGCTTGCACACGGTGGTAGTCGACAATTCGTCGAACGACAATAGCGCGCTACTTTCGACACTGCCTGAGGAAAAAATAACATACCTTCCCCTGCACGAAAACCGAGGCATTGCAGCGGCACTCAACTACGGCTGCCACACAGCAAAATCGTTTGGCGCTACCTGGGTTCTGACTATGGATCAGGATAGCCTTTTTGCACCAAACGACATCGGGCGCTTTGTCGACCTTGCCAACGCCTACACAGGCGAAAATGAAGTCGCTATTTTTGTGCCATTCCACAACACATGCGGCAAAGTTCCGCCGAATCTACCACGCTACACGCTACACGAAGCCACCATAACTTCGGGCAATCTGCTATCGATGTCTATTTTTGAAAAACTCGGGAACGCCTTTCTCGAAAAACTTTTCATCGATGCCGTTGACGACGAATACTGCTTTCGCGTAAAACGCAATGGTTACGACATTGTTCGCATAAACGACATTATTTTGGCGCACCCACTTGGCGAAATTGCGAAAGTGCATTGCCTCTTTTTCACGAAAAAAATCTACACCCATGCGCCACTACGTTTCTACTACATCACGCGCAACTCGTTTCATCTTGCCGATTTGTATCCTGAGCAGAGAAAACGACTGCGCAAACTACGCAACAAATCGCTATTAAAAATACTGATACGCACTATAGTCTATCGCTATCCGCAAAAATGGCAAAAATGGCAAATTTTACGCTACACCATATGCGGCATCATAGACTATAAACACGGCATTTTCGGGAAATTTCAGGGAGACCAATGACCATCGCCACGAAAAATATCAAACTTTTGCCGCGCATTACTAGCATTGCGTTCCACATCTGCACCATGTGGCTCATTTGCACGCTCATGCTGCCCGTCGTGCGAGATTTGTAATCCGTTTTTTTTGTTTTTTTACAGGCATTCCAAATTCCGACACTCGCCGCCAATGCCATATTCGCACTCCAAAACGCCGCTAAAAATTAAAAAAATGATTGGAAATTAGGCAAGTAGCAAATTAAATTCACTCCTCACTCCTAACTCCTAACTCCTAACTCTCTTGCTACTTAACCACCACTTTTTGCATTTTGCCAGCGGCTTTTACGAGATAAATGCCGTGCAGCGAACCGTTTTGGTTGGTTACATCTACGCCAGTAATGCTGAAAATCTGCATGTGGTCGGCACCGAGAATGCGACCATTGTTGGCGTAGAGGTGCAGCGCATCGCTTTGCGTCTGTGTAACGCCTGTGCTGGGACAACTGCCAGCGGCTACGGCTTCGGTCCATGTGGTGGCCACGCGTATGCCGTCCACCAAAATCCAATCGTCGCTATTACTGCTGCGAAGGACTATGTTTTGAGGATTTATATCGGCATTCGCACTCGACGAACTGTTGGCAGTAGTGAGCAACGGCTCGGCGGGTTCGTTGGCTGTAAAGGCATCGAGCAGATAGAGCGACACTTGGTCGTTTTTCGTACCCGCAACAATAGTATATTTCAGCACCACAAGATAGGTCGTTTCGTTGTCGAGCACACGGTCGGCAAATTTTTCGCCCTCTTTGTCGTACGAAAGCCCAATTTTATTTTCGTTGTTAATCCAAATGCGCCCATTGTAGTTGAATGTGCTGGTGCTAATGGCATCGCGCAAACTGAAAATCCATGTTCTTTTGCCGCAAGTATAGGATTGCAGCATCATTGCCACATATACATCGCCCGAAGTTACCGTTTCGAAGGCTTTGTGTGGTTGATAACTATTGTCAATACCGCCTATTATTGCACCGTTACCGATGCCGCAGCCAGCGTAGCCGTCGAAATTCAAGCCGTTGGACACCGCTGTAGTCGATGTGCCGCCGTAGGGCGTAACCCAACCGCAGTCCGATAGCGGCGTGCCTGCCGTGTAGTCAAAATTCTCGACCAAAAGCAGGTCGGCGTGCGCAGTCGCACAAAAAGCAACCGCCAAAAGTGTGAATAGATGTTTTTTCATGGTTTTGTTGATGATTTGTTTCTATGTTTCTCGCGCTGTGCGCTGTTTCTATGTTTTTGTTGAATCGTTGAAGCGTTTAATCGTTGAATCGTTCGGACGCACTCGGTGCGTCCCTACAATTTGAAATTTGAAATCTGAAATTGCGGCTCTGCCGCATCACTCCTCACTCCTCACTCCTCACTCCTCACTCCTCATTTCACCTCGTTGCCCACTTTTGTTTCGCTTTCGAAGGGGAAGAGGCCGAAGAGTTCGGCGTCGATGCGGTCGGTGATTTTCTGGAAATCTTGCGGATTGTTCTCAAATTTCACATGGTCGGCATCGATGATGAGCAGTTTGCCTTTGTAGTCCGCAATCCAGCGTTCGTATTTGTCGTTCAGGCCTTGCAGATAGTCGATGCGGATAGAACTTTCGTACTCGCGGCCGCGTTTCTGGATTTGCGCCACAAGGTTCGGAATCGACGAGCGCAGATAGATGAGTAGGTCGGGCATTTTCACGAGCGACATCATCAGGTCGAACAGGTCGCAGTAGTTGGCAAAGTCGCGATCCGACATTTTGCCCTGTTCGTGCAGGTTTGGCGCAAAAATGCGTGCGTCTTCGTAGATAGTGCGGTCTTGAATGATGGTTTCGTTCGACTTGCCAATCTCCACCACATCTTTGAACCGTTTGTTCAGAAAATAGATTTGCAAATTGAACGACCAACGCGCCATATCTTCGTAGAAATCAGCAAGATAGGGGTTAAATTCTACCGATTCGAAACGGGGCGTCCAGCCGTAGTGCTTGGCCAGCATGTTTGTTAGCGTGGTTTTGCCGCTGCCGATGTTTCCTGCTATTGCAATGTGCATGATATGTGGTTTTTATGGTTTGTGATTCGCCTTGTCTGCGCTCGCCAGCGGGAACAGCCCGAAGAGCGTGGCGTCTATTTTGTTGATAATGGTTTCAAAATCTTTCGGATTGTGTTCAAAATCCAAATTGTCGGAATCGATAACCAGCACATCGCCTTTGTAGCGGTCGAAAATGAACTCTTCGTAGCGGTCGTTCAGCCCTTTCAGATAGTCGAGCGGCATGGTTTGTTCGTAGTCGCGTCCGCGTTTCTGAATCTGGGCCACCAGTGCTGGAACGCTTTTGCGCAGGTAAATCATCAGGTCGGGCAGTTTGGTGAGCGACATCATCAACTGAAAAAGTTCCATATAAGTGGTGTAGTCGCGCTCCGACAGGTTGCCCATCTCGTAGTTGTTGTTCACAAACACATACACGCCTTCGAATATCGAGCGGTCTTGTATGATGGTGTGGTCGGCTTTGGCAATGTCGAGCACATCTTTGAACCGCTGTTTCAGAAAATAGACCTCGAGGCAGAACGACCACCGCGCAATGTCGGCGTAGTAATCCTCCAAATAGGGGTTGAAGCGCACTGGCTCGAACCGCGGTTCCCAGCCGTAGTGCTTGGCCAGCAAACCTGTGAGCGTCGTTTTTCCCGCGCCGATATTTCCTGCTATGGCAATGTGCATGACAAAAATGAGCCGTTACTCCTGCAAAGATACGAAAAAAAGTCGCTCGCACCCTATTTTATTTCGCCAAGATATTAACAATCCGAAATTCTGCCGTTTTGTCCGATTTTTAGATCGATAATTACGCCAAAATGGCAGCATTTTGCGCTTGGCACCCGTTTTGATAGTGAAAAATTAGAAGTTAGAAGTTAGAAGTGAGCGGTGAGAAGTGGCGCGGCGAAGCCGCAATTTCAAATTTCAGAATTTCAAATTTTTTAGTCGCAAGATATGAGTAGCAAGTAGCAAGAATTTTGGAATAAAGAGTAAGGACAAAAGAATAAAGACTTTTTAATTCCCCAATTATCTAATTACTTAATTTCCAATTACTTAATTATTTGAAAATTGCAGCGTTTCGGCTACCGCAACTTGAAACCTGCAACTTGAAACCTGAAACAGCGCGCAGCGCAACCAGAAACTTAGAAACAAAAATTGCGGCAGCAATTTTGAGAAACTAGAAACTAGAAACCAGAAATTAGAAACCGCGCGTAGCGCAATCTTCAAATCTTCAAATTTTCAAATATTCAAATCTTCAAATAAAAAACCAGAAACCAGAAACCAGAAACCAGAAATCATTACACATTATGAACTTCAACAAATTTACAATCAAATCGCAGGAGGCCGTTCAGCGGGCTGTTGAACTGGCTTCGCAAGGTGGTCAGCAAGCCATCGAAACGCCACATTTGCTGAAAGCGTTGCTCGAAAAGGGCGAAAATGTGGTGGCTTTTCTCTTTGGCAAACTGATGGTGAACAGCCAAATGCTGTCGGCGGCAGTCGATAAGCAGGTGGCGTCGTTGCCGCGCGTGAGTGGCGGCGAACCCTATTTGAGCCGCGAGAGCAACGATGTGTTGCTGCGTGCCGAAGCGCTGTCGCAAAAAGATGGCGACGAGTTTGTGTCGCTCGAATATCTGCTGCTTGCGCTGGTCGATACGCCGAACAGCGTGCAGAAACTTTTGCAAGATGCAGGCGTGAGCGTCAAGGCGTTGCGCGAGGCCATCGCCGAACTGCGCAAAGGGTCGAAAGTGAAAGACCAAAGTGCCGAAGATACCTATCAGGCACTGTCGAAATATGCTATCAACCTCAACGAAAAGGCGCGCAGTGGCAAACTCGACCCCGTCATCGGGCGCGACGAAGAGATTCGGCGTGTGTTGCAGATTCTGAGCCGACGCACCAAAAACAACCCAATTCTGATAGGCGAACCGGGAACAGGTAAAACCGCCATCGCCGAGGGGTTGGCGCACCGCATTGTGCGTGGCGATGTGCCTGAAAATCTGAAGACTAAGCAGATTTTCTCGCTCGATATGGGCGCGCTGGTGGCTGGTGCCAAATACAAAGGTGAATTCGAAGAGCGTCTGAAATCGGTCATCAACGAGGTGGTGAAATCGGACGGCGAGATAATTCTTTTCATCGACGAAATTCACACGCTGGTGGGCGCAGGCGGCGGCGAAGGCGCTATGGACGCAGCCAACATTCTGAAACCTGCTTTGGCGCGCGGCGAACTCCGTGCTATCGGTGCTACTACGCTCGACGAATATCAAAAGTATTTCGAAAAAGATAAGGCACTCGAACGCCGATTCCAAACCGTGATGGTCGATGAACCCGACGAGGCGAGCAGCATTTCGATTTTGCGTGGCTTGAAAGAGCGTTACGAAAATCACCACAAAGTGCGTATCAAAGACGACGCGATTATTGCCGCCGTGCAGTTGTCGAGCCGCTACATTTCCGACCGTTTTCTGCCCGACAAAGCCATCGATTTGATGGACGAAGCCGCCGCAAAACTGCGTATGGAGATGGATTCGGTGCCAGAAGAACTCGACACTATCGAACGCAATATCAAGCAGTTGGAGATTGAGCGCGAGGCGATAAAACGCGAAAACGACCAGCCGAAAATCGAACAGTTGGGCAAAGAAATTGCCGACCTGAAAGAGGAGAGCAAAAAGATGCGCGCCAAATGGGGCAGCGAAAAAGCCCTCATCGACAAAATTCAGCAGTCGAAAATCGATATCGAGCAGTTGAAATACGAGGCCGACCGCGCCGAACGCGAAGGCGATTATGGCAAAGTGGCCGAAATTCGCTATGGCAAAATCAAAGCCGCCGAGGCTGAGATTGCCGACAGTCAAAAACAGTTGGCCACCATGCAGCAAGGCAACGCCATGATAAAAGAGGAGGTCGATGCCGAGGATATCGCCGAAGTAGTGAGCCGCTGGACAGGCATTCCTGTAACCAAAATGATGCAGAGCGAAAAGGAGAAACTGCTGAACCTCGAAACCGAACTGCACAAACGCGTGGTGGGGCAGCAGGAGGCTATCGCCGCTGTGGCTGATGCCGTGCGCCGCAGTCGCGCAGGGCTGCAAGACCCCAAACGACCGATTGGTTCGTTCATCTTTCTTGGAACGACAGGCGTTGGTAAAACCGAACTGGCCAAAGCGTTGGCCGAATACCTGTTCGACGACGAAAATATGATGACGCGTATCGATATGAGCGAATATCAGGAGAAATTCAGCGCAACGCGACTTATCGGCGCGCCTCCAGGATATGTGGGCTACGACGAGGGCGGACAACTTACCGAGGCCATTCGGCGCAAACCATACAGCGTGGTTTTGTTCGACGAAATCGAAAAGGCGCACCCCGATGTGTTCAATGTGCTGCTGCAGGTGCTCGACGATGGCCGACTGACCGACAACAAAGGGCGCACAGTCAATTTCAAAAACACCATCATCATCATGACCTCGAACCTTGGTTCGCAACTCATTCGCGAAAATTTTGCGCAGATGACCCCAGCCAACCACGACGAAGTTGTGGAAAAGACCAAAGCGCAGGTGCTCGATATGCTCAAACAGACCATTCGCCCCGAGTTTTTGAACCGAATCGACGAAACAATCATGTTTGCGCCGCTCAACGAGGAGGAGATTCGTCAGGTGGTTACACTGCAACTGAACAGCGTCAGTCGCCAACTGAAAGAGAACGGCATCACGCTTGAAGTGTCGCCCGAAGCGGTGGCGTACATCGCCCACATCGGCTTCGACCCCGAATTTGGCGCACGCCCTGTGAAACGCGTTATTCAGCGTTACATCCTCAACGAGTTGAGCAAACAGATTATTGCTGGCAGCGTATCGCACGACAAACCAATACGCATCGTGCTGAAAAACAATGAATTAGCGTTTGAAAATTGAGTTGATGAGTTGATTGGTTGATGAGTTGATCAGTTTAACGCATTAAAGAGGGTCTGTGCGGCAATTTCAGATTTCAGATTTCAAATTTTTTAGTCGCAAGATATGAGTAGCAAGTAGCAAGCCAAAAGGCTTTTCCCCCACTCGGGGGAAACGGGAAAGGGGGCTACAACTAGAAATCAGAAACCAGAAATTGAAATAAAAAAAGAAGGGCTTTGCTTTTGCAAAACCCTTCTTTTTTTATCTCTTCACCACCCAAATCAGACTGGGGAAGTGGTCGCTGTAACCGTTGGTCCAAACGCCAGCCGTGTGCGTGCGCAGCGGATAGCCCTTGCGCTTGCCCGATTGCTCTTTCAGAAAATCTTTGTTGAAAATCTCCGATTTCCAATAGGTGAGCGTGCTTAAATCTTTGTTGTCGAGCCACTCGGTCGAAACCATCACCATATCGTACAAGCACCAAACATCTTGGTAGCCCAGCGTGCCAGTGCCGCTCTTGTAGATGTTGTAGCACGGGTTGTAGAGTTGCCCGGGCTGCATTTTGTCGCGTTCGTGCTTGGCACCAAGATATTTTTGTATGCACTCGGTGTCGGGGTCGTCGTTCAAGTCGCCCATCACCACAATTTTGGCGTTCGGTTCGATAGCAAAAATCGAGTCGCAAATCCATTTGGTGGTCAGCGCGGCATCGTTACGCTTCGGGGTCGAAACCTTTTCGCCGCCATATTTCGATGGCCAGTGCAGCACAATCACATGAATCTGTTCGCCGTCGAGCAGGCCTGTAACGCACAGTTGGTCGCGCGAAACAAACGGCTTCGACAGTTCGTAGCGCAGGTGGTGCGACACGATATTCGTCGGGGTAAACACATCGGCGTTGTAAATCATGCCCACATCGACACCGCGGCGGTCGGGACCTTCGATACAGATGGTTTTCAGATTGCGGTCGGCCAGCACAGGTTGCGACACAAGGTCTTTTATCACCTCTTCGTTCTCGATTTCAGAAACGCCCAAAACGGCCAACTCTTTCGGAAATTTCGAGATGGCGTAGGACATATTCTTGATTTTGTTCTTGTACTTGAAGCCCGTCCAATGGTAGCCGCCATCGGGCAGAAATTGCGAGTCGTCGGTGTCGGGCGAGTCGATGGTGTCGAACAGATTCTCCAAGTTGTAGAACCCGATGACATACTTCTTTAGGTTCGACGAATCGTCTGCTTGCGCCGATACAGCGAGAGCTGTCGGCAGCAGAGCAATGAGAAAAAGGTGTTTGAGTTTCATGTTTTTCTTGTAATTAGATTATAAAAGGGTGTGTTTCGTGTTTTTCCGAGCAATGGGCAGCCCAATAACTCGTTGCAAAATTGGCATTTTTTTTTGACATGGCAAAACTTTTTTCAAAAGATTTTTTTTATTTTTGCGTTCTGCTTTCGATTTTGTCGATTTTATTGCCGAAAAATTTCTTTTCGATACAAAAATTAACACTTTTTATCGAAATAGAAATGTACGCAGCGGTCTGTTTGGGCTGTTCAGAAAAAAAGGTGCTTTTTATTTTGTTGTTTGAAAAAAAAAGCGTAATATTGCAGTCGCAAAATTGCGTGAATTTTAACCGAACTAAATCTAATTAAAAATACACACCATGAGAAAAACACTATTGCTTGCTTTCGCCGTGTCGGTGTCGCTCTTTGCTGGCGCACAAAGCGTGGTGAAAGGAGTTGTCAAAATTGCAGGCACCAACGAACCTGCAGCGGGCGCAGTCGTTACGCTACAAGGCCAACAAGCCTCGGCCGTGGCCGATTCGCGTGGGCAGTTCTATATCGAAGCCACACAAGCGGGCGACGAAGTGCTCACTATCGCGCTCGAAAATTATGATGTAGAAACTCGCCCCATCACCATTTCGGGCTTGGACGCGCTCGATCTCGGCGTGATGACCCTGCAATCGGCCGAAGAAGAAGCCATGCGGGAATTGACCGAAGAGGCGTTTCTTGCTATGGCCGACATCGAATTTGACGACGAAGACGGACTTTCGTCGCAGACCATTTCGGGCTTGCTTTTCTCGAAAGGCGATGTATTTACAGGCACAGCCAGTTACGGATTCAGTTCGGCACGCTACCGCATTCGTGGCTACGAACAACGCTACGAAAGCACCTATATAAATGGTGTAAATTTCAACGATGGCGAACGCAGCCGTTTCAACTACTCGTCGATAGGCGGTCTGAACTACGCCTTCCGCAACAAAGAGTTGGTCAACAACTTTGCGCCGAACGCATACACCTACGGCAACCTTGGCAACACCACTAATATAGACATTCGTGCTTCGAAGTATGCACGCGGTGGCAATGTGAGCATTTCGGGCACCAACCGCTCCTACTGGTTGCGTGCGCAAGCCACCTACGCCACAGGTCTGATGTCGAACGGCTGGGCGTTTGCCGTGAGTGGTTCGTACCGCTGGAGCGACGAAAGCCTGAACCACGCTGGCTCGCTCTTTAGCCGCAACGAAGGCACATTCTACAACGCTGGCGCACTCTTTTTCAGTGCCGAAAAGGTGTTCAACAACCACCACAGCCTGAACATAGCCGCTTGGTGCGCTCCTACCGAACGCGCTGGCTCATCGGCTTTGACACAAGAAACGGTCGATCTCACATCGACCTACTACAACCCCTACTGGGGCTGGTTCGACGGCAAAAAACGCAACTCGCGCATTGTGCATAGTTACGACCCGACCCTGTTGCTCAACTACGACTGGAACATCAGCGATGGACAATCGCTCAAAATTGGCGTAGGCGCACACTACAGCATGTACAGCAACTCGGCTATCACATTCTACAACGCACCCGACCCACGCCCAGACTACTACCGCAATATGCCAAGTTACCAACTGGCAGGTTGGGGATTGGCTAGCGATGGCAATTTCTACCACGATTTAGATTACCGCATGAGCGGCGGCACAGCCAACTGGCAGGGCGGCGACCAAAGCCAAATTCTGACCAATGTCGATGAATACAACCGTTTGACAGGACTTTGGAAAAACGGCTACGGCAAAAAGAACGATGTCGTCACGCAGATGGACTGGAACGCCATGTACAACGCCAACTACATGAACAATATCATCAACCCGAATGGTATGGCCAAGTACATGCAGGAACGCCGCCACAACAACATTTTCGAAACAATGCTGAATGCCACCTACGAAAACAAGACCTTTGAGCATCTGAATATCGTGGCTGGCTTGGAGGCCAAATACTCGAAAGGGCGTCATTACAAAACCATCGACGACCTGATGGGCGCCAACCAGTGGTACGACATCGACCCATTCTCCGACCGCGATATCAACGACTTGGCCGAAGATGTAGAGATGACCGCTGCCGATGTAACACGGGTGCGTATCAACGACCTCGACAATGTAGATGCCGAAGGCAACGCCAAAGCCGTGAAAGACAAAAAGACACACTTCGGCTACGACTACGACATCGATGTAGCGCGCGTGAGTGCTTTTGCACACAATGCGTGGGATTTCAACCACATCGAGTTCTACTATGGCCTTAAATTTACCAACACCAACTTCTTCCGCACGGGTCGCATGAACAACGGACGCGCTTGGTACTTGAGCGAGCAACTGGGCGAAAAAGTACGCTCGAAAGGGCAAGGCAAAATGCACAACTTCTACGACCCATCGTTCAAGGCTGGATTTGTCTATAAATTCAACGGACACCACCGCCTGTTTGCTGATGTGCTGATGGAAACACGCGCTCCACTGCCTACAAACTACTACATTTCGCAGCGCATTATGGATCGCAGCCTCGACGATTTCTACAAAAAGTATAAAACCAGCAACACGCCTCTGGGCAAAGCCTACGGCTTGACCGAAAAGATACTCTCGTACGATGTGAACTACATCGTTACCTATCCGCGTGTGCGTGGCCGCTTGAGCCTCTACCGCACCCACTCGTTCGACGGCATCGAGAGCAACGGCTACTACAACGACGAATACCGCACCTTTATCAACCACCTGATGTACGGCGTGGACAAAATCTACCAAGGCGGTGAGTTGGGCGTGTCGGTGAAACTGAACGGCAACTTTACGCTGAGTGGCGTGCTGGCCTACAACGAGGCGCACTACACCAGCAACCCGATAGGTGTGGAAAGTGCCGAAAACGGCATGAAGATAGACAATCGCCAAGAGGTGGTCGATCGCATTATGCTCACCACGCAGGGCATCGACGGCAAAGCAGTGAAAGTGGCAAGCGGTCCGCAACTCGCTGCCATGCTCAAACTCAACTTCTTCCACAGCAAAATGTGGTTTGCCGACCTCAGCATCAGTTACTACGACCAAAACTACTTGGGCGTGGCACCGAGCCGCTTCTCGCAAGGCATGATTACTGGCATGCGTGCCGATGGCACTAAACCACAAACATGTTATGGCAAAAATGCCACCGCAGCCGAAACTCAAGCCAAAATAGACGCTTTGGCCACGCAGGAGTCGCTGTTCGAAGGGGCAAAATGGTACAACCACATTATGGTCGATGCCTCGGTGGGCAAACTTATCTACCTGAAAAACAACCGCTCTATCAACATCAACTTGAGCCTGAACAATGTAACCAACAACACAGGCCTGAAAACTGGCGGCTGGCAGCAGGCACGCATACCGACAACCGTTCGTCGTCAACAACAATACAAAGTATCGAACTATGTGGATAAATATCCATCGAAGTTCTACTATGCTTGGGGCTTCAACTTCTTCTTGAATGTGGGCTTCAAATTCTAAACCGAAACAGATATTTTTAACCGATAAAAACCGATAACGCTATGAAATACACAAAGTATATTTTGGGGTTGGCTGCAGTGGCTATGTTGGCGGCCTGCCACAAATACAACGAGCCGAAAGACATCACATACGACGGCAAACACTACGCCGAAGAGGGTTCCGACCAAGAGTGGAAAGCCACCATGACCATTGGCGAACTTGTAACCAACGAGAAGTATTTCTCCGAGTTTGGCGATGTTGACAAATATCCACCGCGTGCGCGCTCGTATCAAGGCGATAGCAAAAGCGGACAGAACCTTGGTCTGTTCAGTGTGCAGGACATTACGGCCGACATCATCATTGTGGGGCGCATTGCCTCGACCGATGTGCCAGGTAACATCTACAAAAGCATCTATATTCAGGACTGCGAAAACCCAGATTATGGCATGAAAATCTCGGTAGATGCTGGCAGTCTTGGCGGTCAGTATCCTATCGGACAGAAAATTGCCATCAAACTGCAAGGCTTGGCCATAGGCAAATATGCCCGTATGCCGCAGATAGGCGTGCCATACTACAACAATGCCAAAGACGGCATGGACGATTCTGGCAAAGCAGGCTGGGAGATTGGTCGTATTCCACCGCAAGTGTTCAAAGAACATGTGCAGTTGATTGGCAGCCCCGACAAGAGAGAAATTAAACCGAAGACCATGACTATTGCCGAAATTAAGGCCACAGCCGACAACTACCAAGAGATAGCCAAATTGACGAGCCGCTTGGTGCGTATCGAGGGGGTTCGCTTCATACCATACACTTGGAACAACGATGTCTTGAAAGAGTTGAGCGGCACGCTTGATTGCGATGACGACGGCGATGCCAATGTGTTTGCTCCGACTACGGGCGGTATTGGTTACCCACAATCTCGCCTGTTTACCTGCGGTGCAGTTGTGGATTCTCTGATTGATGTTAATGACTGTTTGGCTATTGGCACCAGCGAATATGCCAAATTTGCCTGCGCACAACTGCCAAACAAACGTTTCTGCGGTTCGGTTACTGGTTTCATTTCGTACTATTGGGATCGAGGCAAATATAGTGCAGGGAAGCACAAAGTGTGGTCGATAGTCATCAACGGCTTGGAATCGCTGGATTTGAAAGACGGCAGCGAAACTTGGCATGCCGATGATGTGTATTATCCGGCATACTAAAAAGAGTGAGGAGTTAGGAATTAGGAGTGAGGAATTATGCGGCAGAGCCGCAATTTCAGAATTTCAAATTTCAAATTTCAAATTTCAAATTTCAAATTTCAAATGTGACCATTGAACAACAGGAACATAGAAACTTGAAACCCCTGGCTAAACGCGTTAAACTCATCAACTTTTCAACTTTTCAACTGAAATAGAGTATATGCAGTCGATATTATTACAACCACGAACATCGGTGCAATTGAAATGGTTGCAGGATTTGGCAAAAATGCTCAAAATATCGTTCGCCGTGGTAGATGCCGACGACGAAGAGTTGAAGCCAAACCGCAAAACACAACGCGCACTCGACGAATTGAATAGCGGCGGTGGCATTGTTTGCGAAGATTTTGCTGACTATTTGCGAAAAATTAAATGAGGAAAATAATCATATCGACTCAATTTAAGAAGGACTTGAAATTGGCACGCAAACGCAATCTGTGCGAAAACGAACTAAACGAAGTCGTATTCCAACTTGCTAGCGATGTGCCACTGTCGAGCGACAAACGCGACCACCAGTTGAGCGGAAACATGAGCGCATACCGAGAGTGCCACATAAAACCCGACTGGCTGCTGATTTACAAAAAAATAGACGACACCGTGCAGGTACTGATGCTCTACAGAACTGGCACACACGCTGATTTGTTTAAGTAAAATTTAGTCGCAAGATGTGAGTAGCAAGTAGCAAGAATTTTGGAATAAAGAGTAAGGACAAAAGAATAAAGACTTTTTTAATTATCCAATTATCTAATTTCCAATTATTTAATTATTTGAATATTTGAATATTTGAAGATTGATTTTACCGCACAGACCCTTATTGATGCGTTAAACTTATCAACTTATCAACTCATCAACTCATCAACTTTTCAACGACCAATCAACCAATCAACTGATCAACCAAAAACAATTTATTCATTAACCTTTTAAATTTTATTAAATCATGAAAACTTCAAAAATTTTCTTTGGTACAATGCTCGCAGTAGCATGCACCGCAGCACTCATCGGCTGCAAAAAAGACGATGACGGTGTTGTTGTTCCTCCGAAACAAGACAACGACACAACGGTTATTCCTACTCCTACGGGCGATCGTGGTACCGAAACCAACCCCTACAATGTGCAGAATTTGTTGGACATGAAGACCAACAGCACGCTACCCGACAAGGACGCAGGCACGGTAAAATCGTGGGTGGCTGGTTATATCGTAGGCTGCTACAACTTCGATAACACCCCGCAATGGGTGATTGGCGCAGACAATGCCGTTACTACCAATGTACTGATTGCCGACGCTGCCGACTGCACAGACACTTACGCAGTTGCAACCGTTAAATTGGGTGATTTCGCCAGCGTACTGAACTTGGTAAATACCCCTGCTAACCTTGGCAAAAAACTCCTCCTCTATGGTATTGTTGAGAAGTATTGCGGTGTTGCAGGTGTTGTTGATCTCGAAAAAGTCTATTTGGATGGTGCAGAAGTTGCACTCCCAGGTAACGACGATGCCGAAGTGAGCGATAACATGACAGTGGCCGAGGCTTTGGCCGCCGCCAACTCGCTGAAGGCGGGTGCCGAAACGAGTAAAGAGGCTACGGTTATCGGCTATGTTTCGCAAATCAAGGAAGCGTACAGCGAACAATACAGCAATGTTTCGTTCTACATGAGCGACGATGCTACCGCCACGACAGCCAGCACGGGCGATTTCTTGGCTTTCCGTGTGAAAGGTGACGATGCTGCTAGTGTGAAGGTAGGCGACAAAGTGAAAGTCGTTGCCAAACTGACCAACTACAAAGGCAACACGCCCGAAACTGTTGCTGGTGGTACTGTAGAAATTGTAAAGTAATTTCACAAGAGTCATAAACAAACAGAGTCCCCGTGCCGTTAGGTGCGGGGCTTTTTTTTCAGAATTAACAATAAATAATGAACAATGAATAATAGTAGCCAGTAGCAAGATACAAGTCGCAAGAAAGATTTTAAGAGCATAGAAGATAGAGCATAGACAAAAATTATTTGAAGATTTGAAGATTGCGGCATTGTTGAGCGCGAACCTGTCCCCTTTGCAAGGGGGAGGTGCGCTGCGCAGTAATTTCAAATTTCAGAGTTTCAGAGTTTCAGAGTTTCAGATTTCAGATTTCAACAATTAGAAACAAAGAAACTTAGAAACAAAAAATTGCGGCAGCAATTTTGAGAAACCAGAAACCAGAAACTAGAAACTAGAAACCAGAAATAAATCAACTTTCACGCTAATTTGTCTGTTATTCTTACTCGCTATTTTATTCTCTGGCGGTGGTAGGCGGTGCGGCAAATAGATTTTTTTTGTACCTTTGGCGATTGGTTGATAAATCTTATTGGTATGAAGAGCGTGAATGACGATATGGTTTTGCAAGATAACGAAGTGGCTTTTGCTCAAGGGCAGTTATATGACGATTCATGCGTTATTATTGAACAGAGCCAGGCCTCTGCTTATCGTAGTGTAAACGAAATTCTTGTAAAACGGAATTGGCTGTTGGGCATGCGTATCCAGCAAGAGATATTGAAAGAGGAGCGTGCCGAGTATGGCGAACGAGTAGTTGTAAACTTGGCAAAGTCATTGACAGACAAATATGGCAAAGGCTTTGCCAAAACGAATCTCTATCATTTCGTTTGCTTCTATCAGACATGGCCAAACATTTTCCACACAGTGAGTGGAAAATGTGGAAGTGCTATTGATAGTATTTGTTCCAATGCGCCTATAAGGTTGTCTTGGACGCACTATCGCATCATTTTACAAGAGGCTGATTTTGAGGCTCGTACTTGGTACGAAAATGAAGCGAGCAAAGAAATGTGGAGTGTTCGTACTTTGCAGCGCAATATCTCGTCGCAGTATTATCATCGTTTGCTCAAAGCGCAAAACAAATCACTTGTGCAGGGTGAGATGAACTCGCTAACGGAACCATTGCAAGACAAACTTGAGTATTTGAAAAGCCCTATTGTGGCAGAGTTCTTGGGGTTCAAAAACAATACAGATTATACCGAGAACAATTTAGAACAGAGTATTATCGATCACTTGATACAATTCTTGATGGAGTTGGGTAAGGGCTTCGCTTTTGTAGATAGGCAAAAGCACATTCATACAGAGAAAGAAGATTACTACATCGATTTGGTGTTTTACAACTACCATCTACAATGTTTTGTTCTCATCGACCTGAAAACCAGCAAACTTTGTTATCAAGATGTTGGGCAAATGGATATGTATGTCAAAATGTATGACGACTTGGTTCGTTCAGATGGGCACAATCCTACCATTGGTGTCCTTCTTTGCGCTGATACAGATGAAGATGTAGCGCATTACTCTGTCTTAAATGGGAACGACCAACTTTATGCCACCAAATATCTCACTTATATGCCTACACAAGAGGAACTGCGGCGTGAAATAGAACAACAAAAAGAATTTTTTAGACTACAGCAGAGTGGAAAATTAGGAGTGAGTAGTGAAGGGAACTTTGACTAAGACTTGGGCGGTGAGCCTGTCGAATCGCAAATTTCAGATTGTCGGTAGCAGAAACGCCTTAATCTTCAAATCTTCAAATTTTCAAATAACCAGAAACTAGAAACCAGAAACTAGAAATTAGAAATTAGAAATTAGAAATAAATCCACTTTCTGCACTTTTTCTGAAAAACATTTGTTGGTTCAAAAAAAAGTTGTACCTTTGCAGCCGCAAACAAGCCCAGATGGCGGAATCGGTAGACGCGCTGGTCTCAAACACCAGTGCCGCAAGGCATCCCGGTTCGATCCCGGGTCTGGGTACTTAAACGGTTGGTAATTTGTTGATTATCAACCGTTTTTGTTTTGTCTGGCTATCTTAAAAATCTCTCCCAACGCAGGCACTCGCATTTTGGCACTTTTGGCGGTTTGGAATAAAAAGCGTACTTTTGTAGATTGAACTTGTTTGAAACAATGCATTTTCTGCGTATGAAACATTACTTTTTTGTGGCTGTGGTGGCGCTTTGGAGCGTTTTGCCGAGCGTGGCGCAACCGTCGTTTCGTGGGCAACCCGATGGTCCGAAGCCCGAAGATTTTCCGAAAGCGGTCGAAACAGACAAAACGCCCATCGATCCGACCTTCAGTTTTGCCATTTTCAGCGATACACACATTTGCGATACGCTGCCGAACAATACCGAGGATTTGCGCCGCGCCATCGACGAGGTGAACGCATGCGCCGATGTGGCGTTTGTGCTGGTTTGCGGCGACTTGACTCACAATGGCGATACCAAGTCGCTGCTGCTCGCCAAGTCGCTGCTCGACGAGTTGGAAGTGCCGTACTACGCCATTCCGGGCAACCACGATACGCGCGCTTCGGAGTCGGCGGCGACCGATTTTGCGCGGATTTTTGGCGATACGCATTTTCGCCTGTTTTTCAACGGAAATCTGTTTCTTGGCCTGAACACAGGGCCGCTTTTACGCCACAACGATGGGCATATTGCGCCGCAAGATGTTGCTTGGTTGGCCTACAATTTGAAGCAGGCTGGGCGCAAACAACCTGTCTATTTTGTGGCGCACCACCCGCTACAAAGTGGCGATGTGGATAATTGGGAGGCGGCTACCGACCTGCTGCGCAACTACAATGTGCAGGGCGTTTTTTGCGGTCATTACCACCGCAATGCGTTGCTCGATTTCGATGGCATACAGGGCGTAGTGGTGCGCTCAACGCAGCGCGATGGGCAACAAGTGGGCGGCTACACCATATTAAGTATGGTCGATTCGCTCTATATTTCGGAAAAATGCATTGGGCAGCCCGAACGCCGTTGGTTGGCATTGCCTGTAGAGCCGCGCATCTATTCTGCTAGCGATACCAAACTTTTTCCACGCCCAAATTTCGATGTGAATAAGCAGTACAAAACCGTAAAAACCGTTTGGCGGAAGTCGGTAGGGCAGGGCATTTACGGCGCTGCGGCCACAGATGGCGAGCGACTCTATTTCGGCGATGAATCGGGCATGATGCGCTGTTTCGATTTGGCAAAAGGGAAGCAAATTTGGCAGTACAAAACGCCAGCGCGCATTGCGGCTGCACCGCTTGTTTGTCGAGGCAAAGTGCTGTTTGGCAGTGCCGATCGCACCGTCTATTGTTTGGACGCTGCCACTGGGCGTTTGGCGTGGCGGCAGGCCACTGGACAAGCGGTGTGCGCTACGCCTGTTGCTCTCGACGATGTGGTTTTTGTCGGGAGTGGCGATGGCAAAATGCGCGCTTTCAACATCGAAACTGGTGCTTTGCTTTGGGCGTGCGATGCGCCGCAAGGCTACATACAGTCGGCCGCCACGGTTGTTGGCGACAAGGTGATTTTCGGAGCATACGACGGTCGTTTGTATGCCGCCGATGCGCAGTTGGGCAATGTCGTTTGGACTGCGGATTTGAAATCTGCGCCGCTGACGCAACCTGTTTTCGCTTCGGGCAAACTGTTTGTGGTAACGGCCGATGGCGCATTGGTAGCGGTCGATGCTGCCACAGGGCAACTGCTTTGGCGCAATACCGACAAGCGTTTCATCGCCTCGTTGGGCGTGTCGGCCGATGGACAGACGCTCTTTGCACGCACCCGCAAAGGGACTGTTTTTGCGTTCGATACAACAATAAACAGCGGCGAAAAGCGTTGGAAAAAAGAGGCACTTTATGCCGTAGATTACACGCCGTGCGCCATTGCGGAGCGCAATGGAGAGATTGTTTTTGCTACCAAAAACGGTCTGATAATCTGCCTAAATGCCGCCGATGGGGCAGTGGTGTGGCAGCACAAAATTGGCAACACAGGCATCAACGCTTTGGTACCAATCGGCGCAAACGAGTGGCTGCTGACCACGCTCGATGGCATTGTAGAAAAATTAGGAGTGAGGAATTAGGAGTGAGGAGTGATGCGGCAAAGCCGCAATTTCAGAATTTCAAATTTCAAATTCAACAATTAGGAACATAGAAACTTAGAAACAAAAATTGCGATAGCAATTTTGAGAAACCAGAAATTAGAAACCAGAAACCAGAAATTCACAGACCAAGACTAATGCGTTAAACTCATCAACTCATCAACCAATCAACTCATCAACCTAATCTGAAATATGAAATCTGCTGCCAAAATATCGTTTGTCTGTTTGTTGCTGCTGGCGGTGTTGGCTTCGTGTAGCGTGGCGGCGCGCCTCAAAAAAGCCGACCGCATCTACGCCAATGGCGAGTATTTTGCCGCCGTCGATATCTACAAAAAGACGCTGCCACGCATCTCGTCGCAAAAACAGAAAAAACTGAAGGCCGAAGTCTGCTTCAAACAGGGCGAATGTTACCGCGCCATGGGCAGTCACGCACGCGCCACCAAATCCTACACGCAGGCCATCAAGTACAAATACAACGATTCGATAGTCTATCTCGACAACGCCAAATCGTTGCACGCTTTGGGGCGTTATGCCGATGCAGCCAAAAACTACGAAATCTACCTGCAAAATCAGCCCGACGACCGCACCGCTTTGGTGGGATTGGAGGGCGCAAAAAACGCTCAAGCGTGGAGCAAAACGCCATCGCGCTATGTGGTGAAATTGGCGGCAGAACTCAATTCGAAGAAAAATTCCGACTTTGCGCCAGCGTTTATGGGCAAAGAGGCCGCCTCGGTGGTTTTCACTACCAACCGCGACAACACCACCAGCCGCAAGGCGAGTGCCATCACAGGCGTGGCAAACAACGACCTTTTTACCTCGCGCCGCAATGCTTCGGGCAAATGGGAAAAACCCGAACCGATCGAGGGCGAATTTAATACCGACGACGACGAGGGCGCAGCCGCTTTCACGCCCGACGGCAAAACCATCTATTTCACGCGCTGCCGTATCGACAATGCTGGCGATATTGGCGGAGAAATCTGGACTGCCACACGCTCGGGCGGTCAGTGGACTGCACCGCAAAAAGTGGTGCTTTTCAGCGATAGCACCATCACGGTGGCGCACCCAGCCGTGGCGCAAAACGGCGAACGGCTCTACTTTGTTTCCGATGCGCCAGGCGGATTCGGCGGCAAAGACATTTGGTTTGTTGATAAAGCCGATGGCGCTTGGGGAACGCCGCAAAACTTGGGCAGCGACATCAACACATCGGGCAACGAAATGTTTCCCTGCGTGCGCAACGACACGACTTTCTACTTCGCTTCCGATGGCCACGCTGGCTTGGGCGGACTCGATATTTTCCGTGCTGTAAAAGATTCGGCAGAGCATTGGCTGGTACGCAATATGCTTGCGCCCATCAACTCCAGCAGCGACGATTTTGGCATCACATTTAGCAGCGATGGTGAAAGCGGATTCTTCTCGTCGAACCGCAACCAATCGAAAAATTTAGACCGCATCTACAGTTTTGACCTGCCCGAATTGGTCTATGCTGTCGAGGGCAAAATCACCGACGAAAAGGGCAACACGCTGCCCGATGCTATCGTCAAACTGGTGGGCGACAACGGCGCAAATGTGAAAATTCGTGCCAAAAAAGATGGCACTTTCCGCATAAAATTGGTCAAAGATGCCAACTACATTATGCTGGCCACCTCGCGCGGTTACCTGAACAGTTCGGTGCGCCTCTCGACCGAAGGACTCACCAACAGCAAGACTTTTGAGCAGACTTTTGCGCTGCCCACCATTGGCAAACCGATTCCGATTCCGAACATATTTTTCGAGTTTGGCAAAACGGAATTGACCGCCGAATCGGAAAAATCGCTGTCGGCGCTGGTTAAAATGCTCGACGATAACCCGAACATCGCCATCGAAATATCGGCGCACACCGACTGCGTTGGCTCCGACGACGACAATATGCGCCTCTCCGAAGCGCGCGCCAAAGCGGTAGTCGATTTTCTGGTGCGCTTGGGCGTGTCGGCCGACCGCCTCACCTCGCGTGGCTACGGCGAAAGTCAGCCTGTGGTGGTGGACGAAGCCATGGCGCAAGAACTGCATTTTGTCCGCAAAGACGAAAAACTCGACGAAAAACTCGTGAAAATGCTCACCCCCGAACAACAAGAAATCATCAACTCCATCAACCGCCGCACCGAATTCAAAGTTACCAAAACGACATACAACATGTATTGATATGATGAAATTAAAATTGACAAAAAAAGCCGTAATTGAGGCCGCAAAACAATTTTGCGAAAAAGAAAGTGGTGTTTATCGCACAGAGTATTTTGGCGTAACCGATGGAAAAGCGATAGGAACGGCAGTAGAACATCGTTTCCAAAAATTTCTTGCCACGAACTTTGATTTGGAAATGGGCAATTCTGCGGTAGGATTGGACTTGCCGTCAATCAATACGGATATAAAAGTGACATCGGCACGGCAGCCGCAATCAAGTTGTCCATACAAAGACAGCAAGCAAAAGATATATGGATTAGGGTACAATTTATTACTCTTTGTGTATAACAAGACAGATAATCCCTTTAATAAGAAGGGTAAATTGACTTTTGTATCGTGCGCTTTTATCGAAAACAATCGTACCGCTGATTATCAAACAACATACGGAATACACAACATTCTGAAAAATCGAGGTAATGTGGACGATATATTTGCTTTTTTAGCGGATAGAAATATACCTGCAGATGAAGTAACTCTATACAATATGGCGCGAGACATTTTTCAGAATCCACCACAAATTGGTTACTTGACAATATCTAATGCATTGCAGTGGCGGTTACAATATGGTAGAATAGTGTCATTGGATAAGAAAGTATCTGGTATAATACCTATTGTGTAGAAAATGGTTAATACAAAACGCAAAGAATTTGGTGATTGGCAAACTAACGAAAGTTTGGCGCTGTCTGTTTGTCGATTGTTGAAATCACAAGGAATACACCCTAAAATATTGATAGAACCAACTTGTGGGGTAGGTAATTTTGTGATGGCTGCCCTACAAGTTTTTGAAGATGATATCGAAGATGTAATCGCACTTGAAATAAATTCTGATTATTTCGAGACGATGAAAAACAAGACATCGGCAAGCAAAGGAAACAGAAATATAAACTTTCACTTTTTTAATCAAGACTTTTTTAGGTTTGATTTTTCAACAATAAAACCACTGTTCAATAATCGTGAAATACTTGTTTTGGGGAATCCGCCTTGGATTACAAATAGCATGTTGAGCGGATTGAATAGTGAAAATCTTCCTCTAAAAAACAATTTCAAAAAACAGCGTGGAATAGATGCTATTACTGGTAAAGGAAATTTTGATGTTGCCGAATATATCTGTTTAGAAATGTTGCGATTGGTGCAAAATCAGCCCGCCCATCTTGCCCTTCTACTCAAGACATCGGTCATAAAAAATATTTTATATTATCAGCATAAAGAACCCTTAAAAATTGACAATTTCAGACAATATAACATTGATGCGAATAAGGAATTTTCTGCGGCTGTTTCTGCTGCATTATTCGAGTGTTCTACAGCACCAAGTAATGGAAAAACTTGCACAATATACGATTTTTACACACAAAAAAAAGTGTCAGATTTTGGCTGGTTGAATGGGGCTTTTGTTGCCGACATCGATTTGTACCAATCTTGTGGTAAATTTGATGCTCTATCACAATTTGTGTGGCGGTCTGGCATAAAACATGATTGTTCCAAAGTAATGGAACTCACATTCGATGGCGAGAACTATATTAATGGCTTTGGTGAAATCGTTGACATCGAAAATGAATGCATTTTTCCACTGATAAAAAGCGCAGATATAAAAGAAAATGGCATGGGGGTTGTGAAAAATTATGTGATTATCACACAAAAAAAAACATCGGAAAACACACGAAAACTTTTGGAGCAGTGTCCTAAATTATACCAATATCTATCAAGACATTCCGATTTGCTTGATGGCCGAAAAAGTACTATTTATCGCAATCGACCTCGATTTTGCCTTTTTGGTATTGGAGAGTATTCGTTTGCGCCATACAAAATAGCCATTTCTGGTTTGTATAAACACACACAATGTGCGATACTCTCCCAAATTGAGGGGAAGGCCATTATGGTTGATGATACTTGTTATGCCGTAGGATTTCCGAACGAAGAAAGTGCCAAAATTATGCTTAAAGTAATGAACAATAGTATAACGCAGCGATTATTAAAATCTATTACATTTAGTGAATCCAAACGTATAATAAACAAAGAGGTCTTGATGAGAATTGATGTCAAAAAGATTGCTGAAAATATTTTATCTGTTTCAGAAATGGAAACCCTATTTAGTACTGCGGAACAAACGCTATTTGACTAAAAATTGTGAAACGCTCTCTTTTTCAACTTGTGTGTATCACATCGCAGAAAAAAGTTACTGCAAAAGTTACTGTAAAGGTTACTGTAAATCAGCAAAAAATAATCGATAGCATCAAAGAAAATCCGTTTGTAACGCAAGCCGCACTTGCCGAAAGGCTGAATCTGACACGCAAAACCATTGTCTCGAACATGAAAAAACTCCAAACAAACGGCCTAATCCGCCGCATTGGTGCCGACAAAACGGCCACTGGGAAGTAGTAAACTAAATTCAAATTTCAAATTTCAAATTTCAAATTTCAAATTTCAAATTAAACAATTAAAAACATAGAAACAAAAATTGCGCCAGCAATTTTGAGAAACCAGAAACCAGAAACACTTTCAACTTTACAAACTTTATAAACTTTCACACTTTTACACTTTCAAACTTTCCCACTAAAATCATGAAACAATACCTCGATTTGATTCAGCGCGTACTCGACGAGGGTGTCGAAAAGCACGACCGCACTGGCACTGGCACGCTCAGCGTTTTTGGCCATCAGATGCGCTTTTGCATGGACGACGGTTTTCCGCTGCTCACCACCAAAAAACTGCATCTCAAATCTATCATCTACGAACTGCTGTGGTTTTTGCAGGGCGACACCAATGTGCGCTATTTGCAGGAACACGGCGTGCGCATTTGGAACGAATGGGCCGATGCCAACGGCGAACTTGGTCCTGTCTATGGCCATCAGTGGCGCTCGTGGCCCGATTACAATGGCGGCACCATCGACCAAATTGCCAATGTGGTGGAGGCCATAAAACACAATCCCGACTCGCGCCGCCTCATTGTGAGTGCGTGGAATGTGGCAGAAGTCGAAAAAATGGCGCTGCCGCCGTGCCACACGCTGTTTCAGTTCTATGTGGCCGATGGGCGACTGAGTTTGCAACTCTATCAGCGCAGTGCCGATATCTTTCTCGGCGTGCCGTTCAACATCGCTTCGTATGCGCTGCTTTTGCAGATGATGGCGCAGGTTACGGGGCTTCGCGCGGGCGATTTTGTGCATACTTTTGGCGATGCGCACATCTATCTGAACCACCTCGAACAGGTGCGCCTGCAACTCACGCGCGAGCCGCGTCCACTGCCGCAAATGCACATCAATCCTGCCGTAAAATCGATTTTCGATTTCCACTACGACGACTTTGCACTCGTTGGCTACGACCCACATCCGCACATCGCTGGCGTGGTGGCAGTTTAATTTTTTTCTAAACCAAAAATTCAACTTTCGCAAGAGATTTTAATTACCCAATTATTTAATTTCCAATTATTTAATTATGATTTTTACAGGCGTTTTTGATACCGAAACGGCATTGGGCGGCGAGTGTCAAAAATCAGGTTTTGTGTTTCGAAAAAGCGGAATTACTGTTTGAGCGAAGCGAGTTTAATTCCGCCGAAACCAAAACCGCCAATTTTTGGCAACGCTCGCGCCCCTGCCGCGACTTTTCTTTGGTTCGTTTCTTTTGGTCGTCAAAAGAAATGAACGAAAAAAATAGACATACGAAATTAAACAATGAATTTAGTTATCGACAGAGGCAATACCCGCTTGAAAATGGCGGTTTTCGACCGCCGCACGCTGGTCGAAATTTGCGTGTGCAATGCGCTTACCGACGATTTTCTGACGCAACTCAAAGCGCGTTTCTCGATAGAAAAAGTCATTTTTTGCAGTGTTGCTGGCGGCGACGAACCGATTTTGGCACTTTTGCGCCGCCATTTTCCCGATATGTTGCAAATGCCCAATGGCTTGCAGTTCCCAATTTCGTGCGACTATGATTTGCGGCGCGTCGGTGCCGACCGCATTGCAGCGGCTGTCGGGGCGCGCGTGTGTGTGCCGCAAGGCAATCTGCTGGTGGTCGATGCTGGCACTTGCGTAACCTACGATTTTCTGTCGGCCAGCAACCATTTCGAGTGCGGCAACATTGCACCGGGCTACGAACTTCGGCTCAAAGCGATGCACCATTTCACGGGAAAACTGCCGCAAGTAGAGCCAACCGCTCCCACGCATTTTGTGGCTGCCGAAACGGTCGAAGCCATGCGCGCTGGCGCATTCAACGGACTTGTGTTCGAAATCGAAGGCTATTTGGCGCACTTGCAACAGTCGTTTGCTGATATAAAATTGGTGTTGGGCGGTGGAATTGCTCCATTGTTGCGCAATAAAATAAAAAATAGTAATTTTGCAGAGCCTAATTTGGCACTAATCGGTTTGAATGAAATTCTTGTCGAAAATAGTCGCTAACTGCCACGCTTCGAGCCACTCGCTGCTCTTGGTCGTAGGCATTTTTGGAACGATTGCATGCGCTTCGGCGCAAAACAATGTCAATTCGCCCTACACGCGCTACGGCTATGGGCGCTTGCAGGATATGGGTTTTTCGCGCAGCCAATCGATGGGCGGTGCCGCCTACGCCTTGCGCAACCGCACAAGCATGAACCCTGCCAATCCCGCCTCGAGCAGCAGCATCGATAGCACCAGTTTCCTTTTTGAATTTGGCGCGTCGGCACTGGCCACCACCTACAATGTCGATGGCTCAAAGACCTCGACCTTCACAGGCAACCTCGAATATCTGGCGTTCCAGTTGCCCATCACACGCTGGATGGGCTTGAGCGTGGGCGTGTTGCCCTATTCGTTTGTGGGCTACAACTACGGCTTTGTCGATTCTACATCGACGGCGGTAACGCAAACGCACAAATTTGTCGGCGGCGGCGGCATCAACCAAATCTATGTGGGCTTGGCAGCCACAGCGTGGAAACGCTTCTCGTTTGGCGTGAATGTTTACTACATGTTTGGCACCATCGACCACGCGCGCTCGCTGGCGGTTACGGCATCTGATGTGCCAACTTACACCACCACGCAAACAACCACGGCACACATACGCAATGTCAATCTGCGCTACGGCTTTCAATATCAGGAAACGATAAAACGGCACAGTTTTTGCATAGGTTTTGTATACGACCACATCTCGAAGTTGTATGGCGACTACGAGGCGCAGACCATCGGGGCTGACACCGTGAATGTCAGCAGCAGCGAACTGTTCGATCTGCCATCGCTCTATGGCGCAGGCGTGTCGTACACCTACGACCAAAAACTGACGCTCGCTTTCGACTACACGCTGCAGGAATTTGCCAAGGCGCGCTATTTCGGCAAACGCGACTCGCTGGTCAATCGGCAGAAATTTGCGTTCGGTGTGGAGTATATTTACAAGCCTGCGGGCAACCGTTATGTCGATCGTATGCGCTGGCGTTTGGGAGCAAGTTATGCCAACTCCTACTTCAAGTTCTACGACGCAACGGCACAAGCAATGGTTGGTACGCGCGACATAGCCGTAACTTGCGGCATCGGATTTCCGCTGCGCACCACCAAAACGATGTTGAACATCAATTTTGAATACGGAAATATAGGTGTGGCTTCGCACACGGCGTTGCAAGAAAATTATTTCAAAATCGGGATAAATCTAACGCTGAACGAGATGTGGTTCTTCAAACAGCGCATACAATAGTAAAAAGAGGACTTCTTACGAGAAGAGTGAGAAGTGAATTTGAATTAGGAGTTAGGAATGAGGAATGAGGAGTGAGGAGTGAAAGAGAACTCAGACGAAGACTAAAACTAAGACCAAAGGCTTTTCCCCCTTCGGGGGAAACGGGAAGGGGGCTACAACTCTTAAACACTTAAACACTGAAATTATTTTCCTCGCACGACGAAACAAATTTACTTGCGAAACTATAAATTTATAGAAATCTCCAAAAAAATAAAGGATAGCCTTATGAAAACGAAAATTGCTTGTTTAGTTTTGGCCGCAGTGGCCTCGGTAGGTGCTTTTGCGCAAGCCGCAATAACCGAAGATTGTCAGATGAATATCAGCCTGTTTGGCGAATCGGCCAAGCAGAAAAACTACGCCGATGCACTCGCTCCGTGGGAGAAAGCCTTTGCCGAATGTAAAGGCTCGCACCGCGCCATCTACACATACGGTGTGCGTATAGTCGATTGGCAGATTGGTCAGGAAAAAGATGCCGCCAAACGCGAGCAACTCATCGATAAACTGATGTCGGTGTACGACGAGCAGATACTCTATTTCGGCAACGACCCGAAGCAGCCGCGCGCCTACTTGCTGGGCATGAAGGCACTCAACCTGCTGAAATATCGCCCTGCCGAGAAAAAAACGGCCTACGAATGGCTCAGCGAGTGCGTGCATACGATGAACAACAGCGCGCAACCTGCATTTTTGCAACAGTTTGTAACTACTTCGTTCGACCTCTACAAGGGCGATAACACGCTGGGCGAGCAGTTCATTGCCGATTATCTGTTTGCAAACAACATTTTGGAGACGAACGCTGCCAACAAGGCGTTGAAAAATGCCGAGGTGCACGCGCAAGTCGATGCCGCTATGGATCAACTGTTTGTGCGTTCGGGCGTAGCCGACTGCGAAAAGATGGATCAGATTTATGCGCAACAGGTCGAAGAGCGCAAACTCGACTACGATTTTCTCGAGATGGCGACGAACCTCTACAACCAAGTGAATTGCAGCGAATCGGAGGTCTATTTTGCCGCCGCCAAATATGCGCACGACATCAAACCAACGCCCGAATCGGCGGCTGGCTGCGCTGTGATGTCGTACAAAAAAGGCGAATACAGCCGCGCCATCGCCTACTACAACGAGGCGGCGCAGTTGAGCGTTGCTGCTAGCGATTCGGCTGGTGCTGCCAACAGTTACCTGAAAGCCGCACACATCTATTCGTCGAATTTGAACAACATGGTGCAGGCTCGCGAATATGCGCGCAAAGCCATCGAGGTTAATCCCACCGACGGCACGCCGTATCTGTTCATCGGTCTGCTCTATGCCAACACGCGCGGACTGTACGACACGGCGTCGCTCAACAAGACCGTTTACTGGGTGGCAGTCGATAAATTTATCAAAGCCAAGCAGGTGGATGCCAGTTTGACCGACAAGGCCAACGAACTGATACGCACCTATTCGCACTATTTCCCAAGCACCGAAGAGGTCTTCTTCGAACCCGATTTGGAGGACGGCAAACCGTTTACCGTGGGCGGCTGGATAGGCGAAACCACTATTTGCAGGTAATCCCGAAACGCTTTGGCACATAAGCGCATAACATCGCAGACAACAATCGCTCTGGGAGCGGTTGTTCTGCTGTCTTTGTCGGTGGCGTGCAGCAACAAGCCGAAAGTGTCGAACGAGGTGGTGAACCCGACCGAAACGCCGCGTCTGCGTGCCGACTCGATAACCACGCTCATCTCCGACTCGGGCGTAACGCGCTACCGCATCACGGCCAAGACATGGAAAGTGTTCGACAAAGTGGACGAGCCTTATTGGGATTTTCCCAACGGCCTTCATCTCGAATCGTTCGATTCTAAATTCAACACTGCCGCCGAAATCAGTTGTCGCCGTGCCATTTACTACGAACGGCGCAAGTTGTGGCAACTCGACGACAGCGTGCGCGCCATGAACTACGAAGGCAACCGTTTTGCCACGCAGCAACTTTTTTGGGATCAGAATGCCGAGCGCATCTACTCTGATTCGCTCATTGTGATAGACCAAACCGACAAACAGATAGTGGGCGAGGGCTTTGAATCGAACCAGACGATGACGCGCTACACCATTCGCAACACGCGGGGCATTTTCCCCATCGATTCGGAAGAATAAAACGCCAAAACAGATGACAACATACATCGTAATAGTGGTTTCGTTGCTCTTTTCCGCCTTCTTTTCGGGCATGGAAATAGCGTTTTTGTCGTCGAACAAGTTGCGTTTCGAGTTGGACAAAAAGCGCAGCAGCCTCACCTCGCGCATTCTCAGCATTTTCTACAACGACCCCGAGCAGTACATTTCGACGCTGTTGGTGGGCAACAACATCGTGTTGGTCATCTACGGCATTGCGATGGCCGAGATTCTGTCGCCGATTTTCGGTCTGTGGGTCGAAAATGCGCTGATAATCAATCTGTTGCAGACCATCGCCGCCACTATCATTGTGCTATTCACAGGCGAATTTCTGCCCAAAACCATCTTTCGTGTCAATCCAAATTTGTGGCTGCAGGTGTTTGCGCCGCTGCTCTGGTTGTGCTATGTGTTGCTCTTCCCGATAGCGCGTTTCGCCACATTTCTGTCGATTGGCATTTTGCGTCTTTTGCGCGTGAAAATTCGCCCCAAAGAGAAGAAAAACACGCTCGGCATCGTCGATTTGGACTACTGGATAAACGATGCTTACGAACACGCCGACAACCAAGAAGAGGTAAAAAACGAGGTTACCATATTTCAAAATGCGCTCGATTTTTCGTCGGTCAAACTGCGCGACTGCATTGTGCCACGCACCGAAGTGGTTGCGCTCGACTACACCGCCACGCTCGACGAACTGAAGGCCACGCTGGTCGAAACAGGCTTCTCGAAAATCCCGATTTACAAAGAGTCTATCGACAATATCATCGGCTATTTTCACTCGTCCGACCTCTTTCGCCACCCACACGATTGGCACGAGTGCATTCGCCCCATATCCATTGTGCCCGAAACGATGGCCGCCAACAAACTGATGGACATTTTTATGCACAGCAAACGCTCCATCGCTGTGGTGGTCGATGAGTTTGGCGGCACGGCTGGCATTGTAACGCTCGAAGACATTATGGAGGAGATTTTCGGCGAGATAGAGGACGAACACGACAACCGCGAACTTACCGCTAAACGCCTGTCGGACAATGAGTTCATACTCTCTGGCAGGCTCGAAATCGACAATCTGAACGACACCTTTGGGCTCGATATTCCCGAGTCGGACGACTATGTAACCGTGGCGGGATTCATCTTGCACCACTACGAAACATTCCCCAAACTGAACGAAACAATTCGCATCGAAAAATGGACTTTTAAGGTGCTTCAGGCGCACAACAACCGCATCGATATGGTGAAACTGACCATCGAAAATTGATGTAATACGCTGCAAAACAGATATTTAGACAAATTATAAACCTTGATACCAGTTTCACACATTTTTACTATCTTTGCAAACTGGTAGAAAAAGAGTTAAAAGTTAGAAGTGAGCAGTTAGAAGTGAGAAGTGAATTTAATTACCCAATTTCCAATTATTTAATTATTTGAAGATTGCGGCGTTTTGGCTACCGCAATTTGAAATTCTGAAACTCTGAAACTCTGAAACCTGAAACAGCGCGCAGCGCGAGAAACTTAGAAACTGAAAATTTAGAATAAGAAACTAAAAAACAATGGCAACTTTAGAGAAAATGAGACACCACGGCGTTTTTTTGCTGGTGGTAGTAGGTGTGGCCTTGCTGGCTTTCATCGTTGGTGATTTTCTGAATTCGAGCGCATCGATAGTGAACGAGCGTCAGTCGAATCTTGGAAAAATCGACGGAGAATCGGTGAAGTACATGGAGTTTATCGAGGCAGTGGAGCAACTGACCGAAGTGTACAAAATTGAGTATGGCACAGCCAACCTCGACGACGAACTGAACGACCAAATCCGCGAATCGGTGTGGCAAAACATGGTACGCGACCGTTTGCTGAACAGCGAAGCCGAAAAAGCAGGCTTGACCGTGTGCAAAAAAGAGTTGTTCGACCTGATTTTGGGCAACAATATCCACCCGCTCATCGCTGGCCGTCGCGCATTTTTCAACCCCGAAACTGGCGCATTCGACCCGCAACTGCTGGCGCAATTCATCGAGATGCTCGACTCCGAAAATGCTGCACAAATGCCAGCCGACCAGTTGCGCACCTACAAGCAATACTGGAAATTCTGGGAATCGACAGTGAAAAACGCCCGTTTGGAAGATAAATACATGGCACTGCTCACGCGCTCGATTGTGGCCAACAAACTCGAAGCCGAAAATGCCCACGACGGCAGCAAAACGGCAGTCGATGTGGCGTGCGTGATGAAACCCTACTTCGCTGTGGCCGATTCGTTGGTAAGTGTGTCGGACAAGGAGGCGAAAAAACTCTACAAAGAACGCAAAGAACAGTTTGCACAAGAGGCAAGTTGCGACTTGAAATATGTGTCGTTTGCCGTGAAACCGAGCGCCGACGACTATGCTGCCGTCGAAACTTGGATTAACGAGTTGAAAGGCGATTTCACGCACACCGACGACATTGTTGGCGTTACCAACTCGAACAGCGATGTGCCTTACAAAGCCATCAATTTGACCAAAGAAGATGTCGATGCCGACCTGCGCGACTTTGCATTCAGCGGCAAAAAAGGCGATGTCGTTGGGCCGCTCTTTGCCGACGACACCTACAAAATGGCGCGTATTGTGGAAACGGGCATCAGTCGCCCCGACTCGGTGAAACTGCGCATTGTCGATGTGGCGGAAGCCTCTGTAGCACGCACACAAATTGTGGCCGACAGCATCGAACAGATTTTGAAAAATGGCGGCTACGAGAGCCTTTCGCGCCATTATCGTGGCGGCGAGGTGTGGGCGCGCGAAGTGCAAATTGATCGCGACTTGGTCGACAAAGCCTTTACCACGCCAATCAATGGCACATTCCAACTGAAAAATATGGGCAACATTCGCCTGTTCCAAGTGGTGGAGCGCGGTGTCAATGTGCCGAAAGTGAAACTGGCAGTGCTGGAACGCAAAGTTGTGCCGAGCCAAACCACGCAAGCGCAGATTTTCAACGAAGCCAAACGCTTTGCCGCTGCTTGCTCTTCGATTGAAGATTTTGAAGCCAATGCAGCCGAGCAGAATCTCGAAGTACATTCGGCTAATCGCCTGAATATCAACGCTCCGAAATTGCAGAATATCAAAAATTCGCGCGCTGTGGTGCGTTGGGCATTCGAAGCCAAAGAGGGCGATGTGTCTGATGTGAAAGAGTGCGACGGTCAGCACATTGTGGCCGCTGTAAGCCACTTGAACGAAAAGGGTTACACCGATTTTGAAACCGTGAAACCGCGTCTTGTAGCCGAACTCCGCAACGACAAAAAAGCCGCACTCATCGAAAAAGAGATGGCTGGCAAAACATTGGCCGAACTCGAAGCCGCTGGCTTGTCGATCGACACGGTGCGCGGCATCAACTTCAACACACCGTACGCTAGCACCATCGGCAACGAGCCGAAACTCTTTGCTTTGGCACCGCTGGCCGAAGTGGGCGAACTCTCGCAACCGTTGCAGGGCAACATGGGCGTGTTTGTATTCTCGGTGCTCGACAAGACCGAATCGGCTGCCGATTACGACGAAAAAGCCGAAAATGTGATTGTAACCGAACGCCTGCGCAGCGCCATTCCGTACCTCTCGTTCGAGGCACTGAAAAAAGCCGCCGACATCGAAGACCAGCGCTACAAAATGTTTTAAGGAATTTTGACCAACAATAAAGAGGGACGGGGCAACCTGTCCCTCTTGTTTTGCGCTGGCGTTT
This sequence comes from Segatella copri, assembly GCA_963593685.1. Classification (GTDB taxonomy): domain Bacteria; phylum Bacteroidota; class Bacteroidia; order Bacteroidales; family Paludibacteraceae; genus W0P28-013. The sequence goes on along the minus strand of CAVBBP010000004.1, from coordinate 12,526 downwards.
TGTTATTTCAAAAATAACCCCTATCTTTGCTTGTTAAAAACCAAACGCAACCAAAAATTATTTGAAGATTTGAAGATTTGAAAATTTGAAGATTGCGGCGTTTCGGCTACTGAAAACTAGAAAACAAAAACCAGAAATTAGAAACTAGAAATTAGAAATTTCTAAAAATCCACTAAAAAAATTACAGATGCTATGAAAACGACACCGTTCACAGAGATTCACATTGCGCTGGGCGCAAAAATGAGCGAGTTTGCTGGCTACAACATGCCGATAGAGTATGGCACAGGCATTATCGACGAACACATGACCGTGGTGAATGGCGTGGGCGTGTTCGATGTGTCGCACATGGGCGAATTTTGGGTGAAAGGTCCCAATGCGCTCCGACTGTTGCAGAAAATTTGCAGCAACAACATCGAAGCCGTGCCAGTTGGCAAGGCGCAGTACAACTGCTTTCCCAACGGCAAAGGCGGCATTGTGGACGATTTAATCGTCTATCACTACGAACCCGAAAAATATCTGCTGGTGGTGAACGCTGCCAATATCGAAAAAGATTGGGAGTGGGTGAACGCCAACAACGCCGAAGCCGCCGAGATTGAAAACGCCTCCGACCGCATGGCGCAACTGGCTGTGCAGGGACCGAAAGCCATCGACCTGTTGCAGATGCTCACCGATGTGAAATTGAACGAAATTCCTTATTACGCCTTCACTGTCGGCATGCTGGCTGGCATCGATAATGTGATAATTTCGAACACGGGCTACACAGGCGCAGGCGGTTTCGAACTCTATTTCTATCCGCAATTTGGCGAGCAGATTTGGAACGCCATTTTCGAAGTGGGGAAACCTTTTGGCGTGAAACCGATTGGCTTGGGCGCACGCGACACGCTGCGGCTCGAGATGGGATTTGCGCTCTACGGACACGAAATCGACGACACCACATCGCCCATCGAAGCGGGGCTTGGCTGGATAACCAAGCCCGCCGAAGGCAAAAATCTGATCGACGGCGAACTCTTTGCACGCCAACGCGCCGAAGGAGTTGCGCGCAAACTGGTCGGATTCGAGTTGCAGGAGCGTGGCATTCCGCGCGCTCACTACGAACTGACCGACGGCCACGAACGCATTATCGGCCATGTAACCTCTGGCACAATGTCGCCCACGCGCAAAATCGGCATTGGCATGGGCTATGTCGAAACGCCGTTCGCAAAAATTGGTACAGAAATTGCAGTTCTTGTTCGCGGCAAAGAGTTGAAAGCCATGGTCGTAAAACCACCTTTCAGAAAATAATATAAACCATTGAAATACAGTAATTTAGAACTAAAATCGACACTATCGACTACTGTGCGAATAGTAGTTCGTTTTTCGGAAGTAGATGCCATTCGCGCAGTTTGGCACGGCAACTATGTGAAATACATGGAAGATGCCCGCGAGGCCTTTGGACGGAAATACGGTTTGCAATATATGCAAATTTTCAACAATGGATTTTTTGCACCCGTTTACGATATGCAGTTGCGCTACCACCAGATGGCGAGCATCGACGATGTGTTGCTTGTAACCATCACCTACCGTGCGGCTATCGGCGGAAAACTGGTGTTCGATTACGATATTCGTCGCGAAAGCGATGAGGCACAGATAGTTACGGCCTCGACCACGCAACTTTTCACCACGCGCGACGGCGAATTTTACCCCGCAAATCCGCCTTTTTATGCCGCGTGGAAACAGAAATATAATTTGCCAGAATAGTTCTTTTAGTGAGAAGTTAGAAGTTAGCAGTGTTTTTTAGTGAGGAGTTAGGAATTAGGAGTGAGGAGTGATACGGCGAAGCCGCAAACAAGACTTTGACTAAGACGAAGACTTGGGCGGTGAGCCTATCGAACCGCAATCTTCAAATTTTCAAATCGACAACTAGAAACTAGAAATTAGAAACTAGAAATCTGAAATCAACACCAATGCATTAAACTTATCAACTTGTCAACTCATCAACGACCAATCAACCAATCAACTGATCAACCAATCAACCCAATTTGAAATAACATGTTACTTCCCGATTATTACACCATATTAAATCGTCGCAGTGAGGGCGATGCGACCGTTTTCGAGATTGCGTTGAACGCTGCGTGCGAAGTTTACAAAGGCCATTTTCCAGAAACGCCTGTTTCGCCCGGCGTCTGCAACATTCAGATGGTGAAAGAGTGCGTCGAAGAAGTTGTTGGTAAACCGCTGATACTGAACTACATACAACAATGCCGCCTGACGACGCTCGTAACGCCGCAGCAGCACCCAACGGTGGAAGTGCGCGTGTGGCTGGTCGCTCCGATTGATGGCGGCGTGAAAATTCGTGCCACGATAGGCAAGGGCGAACTTGTTTATTTGGAATTGAAGGGCGAGGCCACATTCTCTTAAAAATACCACCTATGGATAAATTTTTTGTTGCGACATACCGTTTTTTTGCGAAGCGTAAGTGGTTGATGTACACCACTTTGGCGGTTACAACCGTGATTTTTGCCTACTTTGGGCTGCAAGTTGAGTACGAGGAGGACATTTCGAAACTTTTGCCACAGACCGAAAAGGCCGCCGAGAGCGGATTGGCGTTTGGAAATCTGCGTGTGAAAGACAAAATTTTCATTCAGATAACGCCAAAAGTGGGCGAAAAAACGCCCGAAGAATTGGCCGCTGCATGCGACGAATTTATCGACGGTTTGCTGGCCAAAGACACTGCCACGGACTACATCGCCAATGTGCTTTACCGCATCGACGACGATTTGGCGGTGATGGGGCTCGACTATGCGCTGGCGCAACTGCCCACATTTGTCGATACAGCGTGCTACGAGCGCTTCGACGAACGGCTCACGCGGCAGGCTATTGCGGTGCAAATGGCTGAAAATCAGCGCATTCTGCAAGACGATGAAGAGGGCACAAAAGCCGATATGGTGTCGCAAGACCCTTGTGCGCTGCGCAAGGCATTGTTGCCCGAAGGTCGCTCGTTGGTGGGCGGTTTGGGCGGTTTTGCCTTTGTCGATAGGCACTTTTTTGCGCCCGACACATCGGTAGTGTTGGCGTTTTTGTCGCCAAATTTCAAATCGTTCGACTCGAAAAGTGGCACGCATTTGGTAGAGATGATCGAGGCCGAAATGGACGAATTTAACGCTCAAAACGCTGATTATGAGGTGTTTTTTCACGGTTCGCCCGTGCAGAGCGTGTTCAATTCGCGGCAGATAAAAAAAGATTTGGCGATGACGCTCGGCGTGTCGCTGCTGCTGATTTGCGTGGTGGTGGGCATCTGCCTGAAACGGCCGTCGAACCTGCTGATGATGCTCGCTCCTGTGGTTTATGGCGCATTGTTTGCGTTGGCGTGCATGTATTGGCTCAAAGGCGGCATGTCGCTGCTGGCCATCGGCATCGGTGCCATTGTGCTGGGCGTGGCGTTGAGTTATTGTCTGCATGTGCTGATTCACTCCAAATATGTTTCCGACCCGATTCAGTTGCTCAAAGACCAATCCACGCCCGTTTGTTTGAGTTGCATCACCACGATTGGCGCATTTGCTGGGCTGCTTCTCACGCAGAGCGAACTGCTGAAAGATTTTGGACTTTTTGCCTCGTTTGCGCTGATTGGCACCACTTTGTGCGCACTGATTTTTCTGCCGCACTTTTTTGGCACGCGACAGAGCGAGCGTTCCGAGCGGGCGTTTGCGTTGCTCGACAAGATAAATTCCTTCCCACTCGATAGGCAAAAATGGCTGATTGCAGCCATTGTAGTGCTGTGCGCGCTCTGTTTCTACACATCGCGTTTTGTTACTTTCGACAGCGATTTGAAACATATCGGCTACAACGAACCGCGCGTAATGCAGTCGAAACAGTTGTACGAAACGAAGAACAATCACGGACTTTCGTCGATGTATTATGCGGCATCGGCAGCCGATTTAGATTCGGCTTTGACCTACAGCCGTGCCATTGTGCGTGTGTGCGACTCGTTGCAGCAGGCTGGGGTAGTGGATCGCTATTCGGCGGTGTCGTCGCTCTTTTTGACCACCGACGAGCAGCAAGCGCGTATCGATGCGTGGAAACATTATTGGTCGGCCGAGCGTGTAGCGCAAGTGCGTGCCGATGTGGCCGCAGCGGCGCAGCAAAACGGTCTGCGTGCGGAGTTTTTCGAGCCATTTTTTGCTTTGGTCGAAGCCGACTATGCGCCAGCGTCGTTGTACGATGCCAGCGTGTTGCCCGAGAGTTTGCTATCGAATTTTGTCGAAAAAACTGATGAAAATTACTTGGTTTTCACTTCGGTATTGATGCCCGAAACCGACCGCAAAACGGTGAGCGACGCTGTGGCTGCCGAGCCGCACGCCATCGTTATCGACCCGTTTTACTACACCGATGACATGGTGCGCATTGTGAACGACGACTTCAACATTGTGTTGCTCGTCTCGTCGCTCTTTGTGTTTGTGGTGCTGCTGCTTTCGTTCAAAAGTTTGTCGCGTGCGCTGCTGGCGTTTTTGCCGATGTTTTTGAGTTGGTATGTGGTGCAGGGCATTATGGGCATTTTCGGGTTGCAGTTCAACCTGATAAACATCATCATCTCGTCGTTCATTTTTGGCGTGGGTGTCGATTACAGCATTTTTGTGATGGACGGGCTTTTGGCCGACACGCGCCGCAACGATCCGCACCTGCTCACTTACCACAAAACCGCCATTTTCTTTTCGGCATTTGTGCTGATAGTGGTTGTGGTATCGCTGTTGTTTGCCACGCACCCTGCGCTTAAATCGGTGGGAATCAGCACATTGATAGGAATGGTAGCCACCATTTTGTTCACCTACACCTTGCAGCCGTGCATATTCCGTCTGCTTGCCAAGAGTCGGCTTTTTGCACACCGTTTTGCCCGCAAACCGAGGTTTGAAAATAAAAAGGAGTGAAAAATGAAAGCAAAACCATTCGTCAAATGGGTAGGCGGCAAAGGCCAACTTATTCAGCAACTAGAAGCCTTGCTTCCAACTGACTTTGATAAATTTGAAAATGTTACTTACATAGAACCGTTTGTTGGCGGAGGAGCTATGCTTTTCCACATGCTGCAAACATATTCCAACATCACATCGGCGGTTATCAACGACATCAATCCAGATTTGACGACATGCTATAAAGTTGTGCGGTCAAAACCTGACGATCTTATTGTATCCTTAAGGCAAATTCAGAAAGAGTATTATGGATTAAAGGCGGAAGAGTCGCGCAAGGATTTCTTTTTGAAAATGCGTGAAGAGTTCAATGCAAAAACACTTGATGACATAAGGAACACAACTTTGTTCTTTTTTTTGAACCGCACATGTTTCAATGGCCTTTATAGAGTAAATAAATCCGGTCGCTTCAATGTTCCTTTCGGAAAATACGCCGCACCTACATTTTGTGATGCGGAAACCATTTATGCGGATAGCGAATTGCTGCAAAATGTGGAAATTATGACAGGCGATTTTGAACAGACATTCGCCAAAGCCAAAGGCGTATCGTTATTTTATTTTGATCCGCCTTATCGTCCATTGAGTACGACTTCGAATTTTAACGGTTACGCCAAAGAGGCCTTTAATGACGCTGCGCAAATTCGGTTGAAAAGGTTTTGCGACAAGGTGCATAATGCAGGTTTTCATTTTATGCTGAGCAATTCCGATTGCTCGGCAAAAAATGAGCATGACAGATTTTTCGACGATTTATTCGTCGAATACCACATCAATCGGGTTTACGCCTCACGCATGGTAAACGCGGATGCCTCAAAACGAGGACAATTAACCGAAATACTGGTAAATAATTAAAAACTATGGCGGCACATACAAAAGAGGAATTTGACACTTTTATTTCGCAGTTGCAGGAAACGAACCAAACTTTGGATTTCTTTTGTGATTTTGCAAAAATAGGACACAATGTCGATGAGATAAAACTCAGTCTTTGTGTCTTGAATAGTTTAATAGGGACGACTGACCTGAAAAAATCCGTGCAAACTATTTGGAACAGGGATAAATCCGCTTTTTTGGCAATGCCAATTTTAATCGCCGTGAGGGACGACGGCAATAAAATGATTTTGAATGTACGAAAACAATGTGTGAAACTGAATAGCATGTTCCATTCGGTAGAGGCTGTGGTTGAATTTATTGAAAGCACGGGTTTAGGCGGCTTGTTTAGGGATAGAAAGATCCATGATTTGGTCGATTATGTTTTTGGCATAGAAACAGGTTTAGATACGAACGCTCGGAAGAATCGCAGTGGACATGTTATGGAAAATATGGTCGCTGGCATTCTGACTCAACACGGCATATCCTTTAGGCAAGAAGTGTGTTCAAGCGAATGGCCAAAGATTATGCAAGTGCTTGGCGACGATGAAAAACGGTTTGATTTTGTGGTTGAGTCGCCGTCAAAAACTTACTTGATTGAGGTGAATTTCTATAGTGGCGGTGGTTCAAAATTAAACGAAGTTGCACGCTCCTATTCGGAAATTGCGCCTAAAATCAACTCCGTACAAGGTTTTGAATTTGTGTGGATAACCGATGGAATAGGTTGGAAATCGGCGAAGAACAAACTCCAAGAGGCTTTTGCCGTTATCCCAAGCATTTACAATCTGACAACCATTCAAGACTTTATTTCAAATTTATATATTTGTTGAATTATAAGATAAAAAGATTGATTATGGCTTGCTCAAAAAATCATGATGACATTCAAAGTGTTATGGCTAATATTCCAACAGATCAAGGTGGTAGAGGACGGCACAAATGTGCGGCTTGTGCTTACGAAAAAGGATTTGAACTAGGTAATAAGATGGAAGAGTATTTTAATATTGCTCAAATAATAGACTCTCTCCCAGAAAGCCAGGCTGCTGCACAACATCACAAAAGTCCACATGCGGCATTCGCTCAAGGTTATCTTGATGGAATAAATCACTATTATAATAATTAAGTATAATAATTAAGTGTTTCCCGATTTCACCATCCTGCTGGGCGATTGTATGCAACATATCGCAATGTTGCCCGACGATTCCATTGATGCCATATTTGCCGATCCACCTTATTTTTTGAGCAATGGCGGCATAAGTTGCAAAAACGGCAGAATGGTTTGTGTTGATAAGGGCGATTGGGATAAAGGCGGCACGCCCGAATACATGTACGAATTTAATCGCCGCTGGCTTGAACTCTGCCGACCAAAATTGAAAGATAATGGCACGATTTGGGTTTCTGGCACTTACCACAATATCTTTATTGTTCAGCGTTGCTTGAAAGAGTTGGGGTACAAGATTTTGAATTACATCACTTGGCAAAAGTCAGACCCTGCCCCGAACATCAGTTGCCGCTATTTTACATTTTCGACGGAATTGATTATTTGGGCGCGAAAATCGGAAAAGAAGCCTCATAAGTTCAACTATGAAGCGATGAAGCGCATCAATGGCGAAAAGCAAATGACCGATGTGTGGAGAATACCTGCTGTAGGCCTGTGGGAGAAAACTTGCGGCAAGCATCCGACACAAAAAACGCTCAAACTGCTTTATCGCATTATATTGGCATCTACGGACAAAGGCGATACTGTTTTAGATCCGTTTGCAGGTAGTTCCACAACGGGAATTGCGGCCAATTTGCTTGGCAGAAATTTTATCGGGATAGAGCAAGAAAAGGAATTTGTTGATTTAAGCCTCCGTCGTCGCACGGAACTGGAAAATCCAGTTATTGCTGCAAAGTTGCGCCGAAAAATGTCTGAACTTGCCAACGAGGCCATGGTGCTTGTGAACCACGCAAGTGAGGAAAAACGTAGGTTGATGATAGAAAAGGGCATTTGTTATTTGCGTGCCGGCAATTCAAAAGGTTCGTTGCAAATAACATATGGTTTTGAACGCATGAAGTATGTTCTGTTACATACAAATGGTGCGAATTGCCAAATTTTCAGACTGAAGAAAGAAGGCACATTTCAAATTTGGGCGAAAGAAACTTTGGAAAAATATGGTTTTTCGCCAGAACACGCTCCCTATTATATTGTAATTCAGTTTGACAATTCCGCCCCCATTGCATTTGATAAAATGGTGGATGTCTGTCAGAAACTGAATACTTATACCGCCAAAATCAGTCCATTAAGCGATTTCATCGTTTGTTAATTCGCCGCCTTGCCGCCTTTCCGCGCGCTTTTGCCGTGTGGGCAAAATGCCGTATATTTGCGCACCGTTTTGCCCGCAAACCACGTTTCGGGAAGAAGAAAGAATGAAAAAGGAGAGATGAAAAAATACGATAAAAACGACAAAAACATTCATCAAAGAGAGGCGATAAAATAACATATCATCATAGCGTTTGCTATTTGTTCGGTAACACTGAAATGTAGGAAATTTCAAAAAAATTACACCGAGAACAGATTACAGGGAACTTCTATAAATTCCCCGTTTTGTAAAAAAAAACAACAAATATGGATTTCTGAATACTTTTGTGCGCTTTTTGTTTTTGGGCTGCATCTCTTTTGACTTTCACTCAATTACAATGCCACCGCATTGCTCTTTCGCTCAAGCCAAACATCTGTTATCCCAAAATTCAAAAATCACAACAAAGGAATTTATAGAAATCCCCTGTAAACACCCACAGCGTGGGCGTTTTGTCTGTGTAATCGGTTTCCTACGACCGCAGTGTTAGGCAAGACTGCCCACGCACTGTATTTGTAGGGAACAAATTGCCAAACGCAGCAAAAAGAATGGATTTGTAGGTTAGATTTTTGCAGCCGTTTGCTCGTGTTTGTTTTTATCGAAAGAAAACGCTATCTTTGCGGTGAACTCGAGCAAAAAACGATGAGCAAAGATTTTTTTGTGCCGATTCAGATATAATGCTGCAAGCGTGCGGCGCGTAACATATTTACAAACAAAGCATTAGCTATTATTCACGTTCAAAATAAGCCTCGGAAACTTGATTTTGAAGTCGGAATAAACCGTTTTGGCTGGGTCTTGCCCAACTGTTTGCACTAATAAGTACTGATGCTCGCACTTTTTTAAGTGTGGGCGGCTCTTTTAGTGCAGATGGTTTCGCTCCGAGGCTTTGCCAGAACGTGAAAGACAAGTTCACGCTTTTCTTTTGCCCGATAATGAGATTGATAGTTTGATGCGAACAGATTATCAATCATGGCAAACGAACGACTGACCGAAGAGATTGTTAGGAACCATTTCAAAAATGACGCCCTATTCAAATCCATCAAATGGGAAGAGCAAAAATCGAACAACAAACGCATTGCCGAACTTTTGAAAGGAGAAAGCAAGGGCGGTGGCAAGGGCAACGGTTATCCCGAATTTATCATCTCTTTCCCGACAAACAGCAATTATCTTATTGTTGTTGAATGCAAGGCGAAAACCAACAGACACCGCAGCGAAAACCTTGAAAATGCCAAGGACTATGCCGTCGATGGTGTTTTGCATTATGCCCGCGCCTTGTCTGCCGAATTTAATATTATAGCGGTTGCCGTAAGCGGCGAAAACGAAACGGAGTTGTTGGTCAGCCATTTCTATTTCGAAAAGAATGCGCGCGACTATACGGAACTCCCAATATCCAAATTGAACGATATTGCAAGTTATCTGAAACTATTTGAAGACCATTTTTTCCTTTCCGATTTCATTTTCCGCGATATAGCCAACAAAGCCCGAGAATTGAACGAGGAATTGTATCAGTACTCCATAAAGGAACTGTCGCGATGCACCATCATCAGTGCCATTCTGTTGGCTTTGACCGACGACGATTTTGCAGGTAGATACGAAAACATATCGACTGTTAGAGAACTTGGAACTTCCATTATTAGTGCCATTGACGCTTCGTTTTTGGCCGAGGGAAAAGATGACAATCGCGACATTGTGCGCAACGCTTCGCTTTTGCACAAGGAGTTTGAAAGCATTCTGAAAGAGCCGTTGTTTAGCCAGCAGGAACTATCTTACGACAAAGGCAAAAAGAAGGATTCCACGCTTGCCATTGTCAAAGAACTAATCATTTATTTGAAGAAAAATGTTTATCCATTGGTAAAACATGACTCGGTAGGTTACGATGTCATCGGTTTGTTCTACACGGAATTTATTCGATACGCCGGAAGCGAGCAGAGCCTTGGGCTTGTGCTTACTCCACAGCACATTACGGAACTTTTTTGCGATTTAGCGGAACTGCGCAAAGACGACATTGTGTATGACCCTTGCTGTGGAACGGGTGGTTTTATTGTCGCCGCCATTCAAAGGTTGTTCAAATTGGCCGAAGGCGACGAGGAGAAACGCAAGCACATCAAACGCAAGCAGATATGCGGTTGCGAACTTCGCCTTGACATGTACACTTACGCTTGTTCAAACATGCGTTTCCGTGGTGACGGCAAGTCGAATCTTTACAACGGCGATTGCTTCAACAACGAGGTAACCATTCGTGACAACCACCAGCCAACTGTCGCTTTCCTTAACCCGCCATACGGCAAAACGGTGAGTTGCGCACGGCAGATGGAGTTCGTCGAGCATGCACTCAACACCATCAATCCGCAAGCCGAAGGACGTGTGGTGGCAATCGTGCAAATGAGTTGTGGCATTAAAAACGAAAAAGAGCTTATCGCGGTGAAAAGACGTTTGCTCGCCAAACATCATTTGAAAGCCGTTTTGAGCATGCCCGACGACTTGTTTTATCCGGTCGGGGCTGTAGCCTGTATCATGGTGTTTGAGGCCAACAAACCCAATAAGGGACGCAAAACATGGTTCGGGTATTTTAAGGACGACGGTTTCGAAAAACGCAAGAATTTCGGGAGAATCGACGCTCGCGGCCGCTATGCGGCGATAAAAGACCGTTGGCTTTCGGCTTACCGCAACCTTGATGAGATTCCCGGTTTGTCGGTGCGCCACGAGGTAACGGCGGAAGACGAATGGTGCGCTGAGGCTTACATGGAAACCGACTACAGCACGCTTTGCGACGAGGACTTTATCCGCAAAATGCGCGATTATGCGGCGTTTTTAGTTCAAAACGAGGAGATTTGATTATGGATACGAAAAAATGGAAATGGTTTAGTATTAGCAATTTGTTCGATGAACCATATAAAGGTTTAGCATATAATGCTCAAGACTTAACGCCGTGCGATTCTAAAAATCCCAATGCGATTCGTTATGTAACAAGAACAGATACAAATAATGGATTGAAAAGTTTTGTTATAAATGAAGGCTTTGTTGAATATGAAAAAGGCAATGCGATAACAATAGGCGATACCACTTCAACTGTTTACTATCAAACATCAGATTTCATATGTGGCGACCATATTGTGATACTTCGCTCAAAATTTTTGAATGAAATTAGAGGAATATTTATTGCATCGTTGCTGAATAGGGAAAGATATAGATACAATTACGGGCGAGCATTCAAAAAGGAACTGATTTATGCAACAAAAATCAAACTCCCCGTAGATTTTAACGGAAATCCTGACTGGCAATGGATAGAAAACTATGTAAAACAAACACTTGTTTCCAAATTGCCACAAAAAGTAAAATCCGTCTGGCAAAAAGAATTTGACAAGACTCCGCTTTCAAATAAAAAACTGCAACTGAATACGGAAAGTTGGCGGTGGTTTAGATATGATGAGATATTTGAAATCTGCAAGGGGTTTTACAATAAGAAGCCAGAAGAAAACTCAAAAGGGGATATTCCATTCATAGGTGCAACTGATTCGAATAATGGAATAACATCATTTCATGATTTGGAAACTATAGAGAAGTCTTCAAAAACTGGTGATTTGCCTAATGCACCTTTGGAAGAAAAACTGTTTCAAACAAATTGCATAACTGTTTCAAACAATGGTTCTGTCGGTTATGCGTTCTATCAACGCAATGAATTTACTTGTACGCATGACGTAAATCCGTTGTATTTGAATAAGAAACGAAAAGTAGCATTGAATGTTTATATTGCAATGTTCTTGAATACACTAATAGAACAAGAGCGTTTTCGTTGGGCTTATGGTCGCAAATGGCGACCTGTACGAATGCCGAGTTCGTTAATCAAACTCCCTGCTGTCAAAACCGCTACTGGCGAATACGAACCCGATTGGCAGTGGATGGAGGATTATATAAAGGGTCTGCCTTATTCGGGCTGCTTATAGCACTACATTCATCTGCGCGTGTGCGCCTGTGGTAAAATGCGATTGATATAAGGGGACTTTTATAAATTCCCCGTTTTGTAAAAAAAACAACAAATATGGATTTTTGAATACTTTTGTGCGCTTTTTGTTTTTGGGCTGCATCTCTTTGACTTTCACTCAATTACAATGCCACCGCATTGCGCTTTCGCTCAAGCCAAACATCTGCTAGCCCAAAATTCAAAAATCGCTACAAAGGAATTTATAGAAATCCCCAGAAGAGAGAACTTTTTCATACTGTTTGCCTCTTTGCAAATCTTGTGCCAAATAGTAAATGGGAACGAACGGGGTGTTATAGAACAGGATAGGACTGACTACCGAAGAGGGAAAGTTATTCCATGAGAACCGGGGACAAGGAGAATGCTGATTTCGTAGAGAATATAGATAGGCACGGAGGTCAGGAGCAGGG
>CAVBBP010000003.1:0-70803 GCA_963593685.1 Segatella copri | reverse complement strand
GCCACCTGATGCACATCGCCACGACCACACACAGCACGCTGACTGACACTGCCACTACGCAACATCTCGCCACGACCAGTCAGCAACCAATCGGCGCATACATCGTCAAAAGTCAGTAAAATTTTCTCAATCGTAATTAAACTGACCGCTCGCGCGCCATTTAATTGTTGCCAAAGCGTAACCTGTGGCACGCCAATTTTTCGAGCAAAAGCAGAAACTGACATCTTTTTCTCAAAAATTAACTCCTTAATTCTTTGATTCACAGATTTTTCCATAGCGATATTTTTTATTTTTGTATTTCTTATTTATATATTTTATTGATTATCAGTGATTTATAATGCTCCTTATTTAGACTCAGTCTAAATTTATTTCAAAACGAAAAATAATTGTGAGAAAATTTTTTCAAATGAAATAATCGCTGTATTTTTGCAGCACATTTCAATAATGAAAAAGTGTAGCAAAAAAACCTTGGTTTAATTGCTACACTTTTTTTGTGTAAAAAATAGAAAATCAGCGTGTTTGTGTCAGCGTTTTGTCGGCACAGATACGCCACAAAAGTAACCTAACCCGAATTATCAACCACCTGTAAATCAACAATAAAAAAACGCCCTTTTCTGCCAAGGCACTCGTCGGTTCGAGTCCGATATTCTCCACTACCCTTTTCCATAGGGAGAAAAACAAACGCCTCCGAATTTTCGGGGGCGTTTTGCGTTTGTTATCTGAATCGGTTTGGAGCACTGGCAGGCAATTTGACTTGTTCCAGCAATTTTCAATGGTTTGATAACTGGTACAAAACTTCGTAGGTCGTTGCCGAAACGCCGCAATTATTATTCATTGTTCATTATTCATTTCGTCGGATGTGGCGTGCCGCGCCCCTACTTTCACCCTAATTTTGCCAGTGCTTGTTTGATGCGGGCGAAGGCTTCGAACAGTTTGGTATCGCTGGTGGCGTAGGAGAAGCGCAGAAAATCGGGCGCGCCAAACGCTGCTCCGCTCACGCACGCTACATGCGCCTCGTCGAGCAGATACATGGCCAAGTCGGTGGCGGTTTCGATTTTGCGGCCATCGGCGGTCGTTTTTCCGAAAAATGCTTTGCATTCGGGGAAAACATAGAACGCTCCCATCGGTTTGTTGAGGCGGAATTCGGGAATTTCGGCGACGAGCGACAGCACCAAATCGCGGCGACGGCGGAAAGCGTCGCGCATATCGGCCACGCATTGCTGACTGCCGTTGTAGGCGGCTTCGGCGGCTTTTTGCGCTATGCTGCTCGCGCCCGAGGTGTATTGTCCTTGCAGTTTGGTGCAGGCTTTGGCCAACCAGAGCGGCGCAGCCACCCAACCAAGTCGCCAGCCCGTCATAGCGTAGGCTTTCGACACGCCATTGACCACCGCCACACGGTCGCGTACCGCCTCGAATTGCGCAATAGATTCGTGCCGACCGATGTAGTTGATGTGTTCGTAAATCTCGTCGGATATGGTGATGATGTTCGGACAGTTGGCAAGCACGGCCGCCAAAGCAGCGAGTTCGTCGTGCGTGTAAACGCTGCCCGTGGGGTTCGATGGCGAACAGAGAATCAGTGCTTTGGTGCGCGGTGTGATGGCACTTTCGAGTTGCTCTGGCGTAAGTTTGAAACCATTTTCCATAGTTGTATGCACCACCATGGGCGTGCCTTCGGCCAACTTCACCATCTCGACATAACTCACCCAATAGGGTGCGGGCACAATCACCTCGTCGTCGGGGCCGATAATCGACATCAGCACATTGCACACGGCCTGTTTTGCGCCGTTGGAGCAGACAATTTGCGCAGGGTCGAAATCGAGATTGTTTTCGCGTTTCAGTTTGGCGCAGATGGCTTGGCGCAGCGACAGATAGCCAGGAACAGGCGAATAGAACGAAAAATTGTCGTCGATGGCCGTCTTGGCCGCCGCTTTGATGTGGTCGGGCGTGAAAAAATCGGGCTCGCCGACGCTCAAATTGATTACATCGATGCCCTGCGCCTGCAATTCACGACTTCGCTGCGACATTGCCAGCGTTTCGGACTCCGCCATATTTTTCAACCGTAATGAAAGTTCCATAGAAATGTTGATGAGTTGATTGGTTGATTGGTTGATTGGTTTAATGCGTTAGTGTTGGTCTCTTTGTTCTGGTTTATAGTTTATAGTTTCTGGTTATTGTTGAATTGTTGAATCGTTGAACTGTTGAATCGTTCGGACGCACGCAGTGCGTCCCTACTTTCACACTTTCACACTAAAAAATTCCTCACTCCTAATTCCTAATTCCTCACTTTTTTGCGACTGCTCCATCAACAACATTGAACAGGCGTTGTTCGCCGCCGATTTGTGCCAATATCTCGTCTAAATGGCTGCTGTTGGTGTCGGTGATGAAAATCTGCCCGAAGTCGTCGCTGCCAACGATTTGCACAATGCGCGTTACTCGGTCGGAGTCGAGTTTGTCGAAAATATCGTCGAGCAGCAACAGCGGTTTCACGCCGCAAATCCGTTTCAAAAAAAGATATTGTGCCAGTTTGAGTGCCACGGTAAAGGTTTTGACTTGCCCTTGCGAGCCTGTGCGTTTCATCGGGTAGTCGCCGAGCGTGAGCGTCAAATCGTCCCTGTGTGCGCCGCGCGATGAGTAGCCCAAAAGTCGGTCGCGGTCGCGCACGGCACGCAGTTGCGGTTGCAGGTCGCCCTGTTGTGCGTGTGCCTCGAAAGCGATGCCAACCTGCTCGCCATCGGCGGCTATTTTGCCGTAAAATTGTTGAAAAATCGGCACAAAATTAGCCACAAAGGCGGCGCGTTTTTCGTAAATGTAGGCGGCTTCGGTGGCCATTTGCGACTCGTAAATGTCGAACATGGTTTCGTCGTCGGCGGAGTCGTTTTTGAGTAGCGCATTGCGGTTTTGCAGGGCGGCGTTGTAGCGTATCAGCGCATCGAGGTAGGGCTTGTCGTACTGCGCGATGACCGTATCCAGAAAGCGGCGGCGATAGTCGCTCCCCTCGCTCACCAAGTCGGCATCCGACGGTGCAACCAGCACCACAGGCACAAAACCGATGTGGTCCGACAGCCGCTCGTACTCCTTTTGGTTGCGTTTGAAACGCTTTTTGGCGCGGCGTTTTACCGCACACGACACCACCTCGTCGGCACCGCACCGCTCGAATGTACCCTGAAGCATAAAAAAGTCGGCATCGTGTTTAATCACTTGAGAATCAATCGGATTGAGATGACTTTTGCAAAACGAAAGGTAGTAAACTGCGTCTAAAAGGTTGGTTTTGCCCATACCATTTCGCCCCAAAAAACAGTTGATTTTTGGAGAAAATTCCAACTCGCACTCGGCGATGTTGCGGTAGTTCAATATGGAAATCCGTTTGAGATACAAAGTGTCGGTTTTTATTTTGCGAATGGCATATTAAAACATTTTTATATAATCTATTCGCAACTGATTATCAGTAATTTACAAAATTATGCAATTTTTTGCAGGCGGCTTATCATTTCGTCGCCCAATTTCGATTTTCGTTCGATGTGATTCAGCACTTCGCACACAAATGGGTTGCTCTCGAAGCGACCGCGCACCGACTCGAAATCGGCAGTTTTTTGCTGCTCGTCGCCATCGATGCCGAAGCCTGTTTTGGCATTGAGGTTGAACTCTTTTTTGGCATCGTTATACAACATTTTGTCGAGCGAAACGACCGCCTCTTTCCACGCTTCGATTAGCGCAATAAGGTCGCCGACGGTAACTTTTTCTATCGGTTTTTTCCAGTATTTCAGCAGTTTGTCGTAAGCCCAAGTCCATTCGTAGTCGTAGTAATTGGCGTGCAGTTGCTCGAACCGCTGCTGAATGTCGTCGAGCGACAGGCGGTCGGCGGCAATATCGTCCAAAAGGCGCGCCACTTCGTCGTGCGGCACAATCAATCCCGACAGGTCGCTCCAATCGCACAAGCCCGACGGTGCTGTTGGGCGCAACCGCTCGCGTACTTGCGCCATCGTGCGGTAGTTGGTGTCGCCCAAACGGCTGATGAGCGAGTTGCCCAAAAATTTGGTAATGGCAATTTTGTAGAGTTTGAGGCCGTTGCGCAGCGATGAATTGCGAATTTTGCAATTCTGATAGGCGTATTCTTCGGTATTTTCGCCCGAAATGCGTTGCAGCCGCTCGAGCACCTCTACGCCCGCTATCATTTTTTGTATCGTGTAGGGGCTCAGCAGGTTGAAATTGATTTGGTCAATCTTGCGGCTGTCCTTGCGTTCGTCGCGTTTGGGCCACTTTTGCGCATCGCGCACGGTGCCGACACTGCGCAAATTTACGGCTGGCACAAGGTAACTTTCCGTGGCATTTTCTATCAGATACGAGAACGGCAAATCTGATGTGTCGCAGTGTTTGGTGTGGCGTCCCATCACCAGCGTGAATGCGCCAATGCGTGCTGGCCAAAGCAGATACGAGTCGCTGGTGGTTTTGGAGCCGCGCTCGGCCACGCCTTGATGTATGGGTCCAAGTTTGTACATGTGGTTGCTCTGGTTCGAACCGCTGCCTGCGTTCAGGAACGAGAACATACCAGCAATGAGCAGGCTCGATTTGTGGTGCGACACGGTGTAAGGGCCAGCAAAAATAGCGGTCGCCTCGCCGTGCATACCTTGGCAATTCGCAAAAAAGAGCGAATCGAGCGCCGAATAGTGCTTGTCCATGATGCAGCCCTGCCCCACAAAACAGCGCGAAACCAGCGTAGAATCCATAATCGACGCGCCCGACGAGATGATAAAATCTTTGCATTTCACGCTCGAACCGATTTTCACAGGGGCTTCGATATTGCTGTTGATGCTGCCGTTTTTCAGTTTCGATGCGCCGCCAATTTGGGCATAATCGCCGATACGCACATTTTTTAGCATTCCGCAATTCACAATGCGCACATTGCGACCGATTTCGCCCATGGTCGATTTTTGTGTTTCGGCATAAGCATCGATGCGTTTTTGCAGATTGTCGATCACGGCGTGATTGTAGCGATAGAGCGTGAGAATGTAGGCCAAATGTGCCGACAATCCGTCGAAAATCGGTATTTCGCGGCCGCCGCCTTCGTTCATCACAGGCACGCGCACGCCGTTGCCAAACGAGGTTTCGCCATCGACCACAATGACATTGGTATTTTCGATGTAAGTGCCTTCGCCGATGTGGTAGTTGGCGATGTAGTTGTGGATTTCGCGCACGCACACATCGTTGTCGATAATCACATTGTGCAGCCGCGCCTTGCGCAGACCCACGTGCGCCGCAAGTCCGCCCGCTAGTAGAAATGTCTTTTCGAAACGCCCCAAACGGATTTGTCCCGAAAACTCGATTTCGGCAATATGTTCGGGCGAAAAGCCCTCTGCCACCTCGATATTGTTCCAATCGTCGGCAGTGCAGCGGTTGGCCTGCAACTGCGCAATCTCGTCAGAAGTTAGTTTGCGATACATATTTCTTTATTTAGTGTGAAAGTATGAAAGTGTGAAAGTGAAAAAGTTTGTAAAGTTCGTAAAGTAGAAAGTGTATAAAGTCTATAAAGTGTAAAGTTTTTTATTTGAAGATTTGAAGATTTGAAAATTTGAAGATTTGAAGATTAAGGCATTATTGAATGCGAACGATTCATAATTCTAAATTCTTAATTAACTAAAGGCTTTCCCCCTATCGGGGGAAACGGGAAAGGGGGCTACGACCAACACTAATGCGTTAAACTTATCAACTCATCAACCAATCAACTCATCAACCCAATTTGAATTACTTTTTCAATCGCTTCCTCGATGGTTGTGAGTTGTTGTTCGCCGGTGTTCATATCTTTGAGCATCAGGCTGTTGGCGGCCATTTCGTTGTCGCCGACGATGGCAACGAACGGAATCTGTTTGGCGTTGGCGTAGGCCATCTGCTTTTTCATTTTGGCGGGTTCGGGATAGAGTTCGGCCGCAATGCCAGCGCGGCGCACTTGGCGCAACAGCGGCAGACAGTAGTTCAACCCTTTGTCGTCGAAAGCGGCAAAGAGCAACTGCACGCCGCTGGCGGTCGCTTTTGGGAACAGGTCGAGTTGGTTCAGCACATCGTAGATGCGGTCGGCGCCGAACGAAAAGCCCACGCCCGACACATTCGGCAAGCCAAAAACGCCCGTCAGATTGTCGTAACGTCCGCCGCCCGAAATGCTGCCCATCTCCACGCCAATGGCCTTCACCTCGACGATAGCACCCGTGTAGTAGTTCAGACCACGCGCCAGCGTCAAGTCGAGTTCCACGCGATTGGTCAGTTCGGCCGCGCGCACATAGCCCAGCACCTCTTCCAGTTCGGCGATGCCCCTCTGCCCTACTTCCGAGGCGGCCAAAATCGTTTTCAGTTGCGCAAGTTTGGCCGTGTTGTCGCCTTCGAGCAACAAAATCGGCTGCAATTTCGCCACTGCATCGGCCGAAATTCCTTTGGAAAGCAGTTCGGCATTCACATTGTCGAGTCCGATTTTGTCCATCTTGTCGATAGCCACCGTGATGTCGGTTATCTGGTCGGCAGCACCAATAAGTTCGGCGATTCCTGCCAAAATTTTGCGGTTATTCAGTTTAATTGCCACAGGAATTTTGAACGCTTTGAACGCCTCGTCGATCATCTCGATGAGTTCGGCTTCGCAGAGCAGCGAATTGCAGCCCACCACATCGGCATCGCACTGGTAGAACTCACGATAACGCCCTTTTTGTGGGCGGTCGGCGCGCCAAACGGGCTGTATCTGAAAGCGTTTGAAAGGGAATTGCAACTCGTCGCGGTGCATCACCACATAGCGCGCAAACGGCACCGTGAGGTCGTAGCGCAGCCCTTTTTCGGCGATTCGGTTGGTCAGTTGGCGGCTGTTGTGCGCCAGCAGTTCCTCGTCGGTAAGTTTGGCGGCAAAATCGCCCGAATTCAGCACTTTGAACAGCAATTTGTCGCCCTCGTCGCCATATTTTCCCATCAGCGTCGATAGGTTTTCGAGCGCAGGCGTCTCGATTTGCTGAAATCCGTAGCGCGCAAAAACGCCACGAATCGTATCGAAAATGTAGTTGCGTTTTGCCATCTCGGCAGGCGAAAAATCGCGTGTTCCCTTGGGTATTCCTATGTTCATTTTTGTGAAAAGTTCTGTTTTTTCGTTACTTTACGGCGATAGCGCACCCGCGCACACCATCTTGCAAAGATACGAAAATAGTTTGAAAGTGGAAAAAGTTCGTAAAGTTGAAAGTTTATAAAGTAGAAAGTAGGGATGCGCGCGCATCTTGATTTGTATCGCCCGAAATTGTGCGGTTATCTCTTTTTCAGTAGTTTTACACCCAATTTACCCATTTGATACAAAATCGGGCGACAGATGTGCAAATAGCGTCCATGTTCCACCTCTTTGCCACCAAAATGTGCTTTGAAAGCACGCACGCCGTATGCGTCGTTGGGTTTGCCAGCACCCATCATATCAAACAGCGGATAGTCGCCCTCGGCTGCGTAGCAAATGCCGAGATAGGTGGCATACGACGAGGGGAAAATATGGTTGTACTTGCCGTCTTCGCCGCAAACAAACCACTCGTACACGCCTTTCGCAGGCAAACAAACGCAAACTGTGCCGCCGATAATTCGCCCATTATAGGCGCAGAGCAAGAACCGCCTGCCATCGGTTTTGTAGAGTTGCGCGAAAAAATTCCACGAGAAAAGTGGCGTTTTCACTTTGGTGCGATAGAGCGTTTGGAGCAGCGTGTAGTACTCCCGCACTTGCTCTATGGTTGGATTTAGTACGGACTCTACCCCATCGCGGATAGTGGTTTTGATGTCGCGCTTGCGGCTCTTGCCAAGATTCTGTTCGACCACCGCCAGCGAACTTGTATTGATGTGGAAATTCAAATGAGGCTGATAGGCGAAACCACACTTTTCAAAAACACTTCGCCAGCGGCTGTAGTCGTGGAAATTGCGCAATTCGATATAAATTGCCTTCTGTTGCAGTCCATGGCGTACAGCAGTAAGCAGCGCAGAGAGTGCCTCGTCTGTGATAGTTTCGTCGAGCATCGCCCCACCGATGATGATAGCGCGGCGCGTAAAAAACTGCTTGACTTTGCTCTGTTCGTGCGTGATGTAACCGACCACCACGCCCATAAGTTTTCCATTCTCGGCAACGGCATAGACAAACGCCCTCATTTCGTTGGACAGCGAGGCATAAAAATCGTACGCTTCGCGCATCTGAAACCAAGTGGCTGTTGGCGATTCGGTCACAAGCGTGCGCCACTGCCCTACATCGATATGCGCTATGTCGGAAATGATGTCGATCATCTCAATTGAACAAGCAAATATACAACTTTTTCAGCGATTTAAGGGAGTTTTTATAACACCTTTTCGTAAATTTCTATCAACTGTTTAGCGACTGAATCGTTGGTCAAATTCGAAGCGATTATCCGTTCGCGGCCTTGCGTGGGGCGGTCGAAGGCGATGACTTGTTCCAGTTTATCGGCGATGCTTTGGGGCGTGCGTTCCGCCAACGCGCAGCCGTCCAACCCAGCAATGCGTTCCGCCACATCGCCCACATCGACGCTCACTATGGGGCAACCGCACGCCATGGCTTCTTTTATGATTTGTGGCGAACCCTCTGTGTATGAGGTCATCAGAAGTGCATTTGCGGCATAAAGCAACGCCACCACCTGCGCACGGCTGTAACCTTTGAGTTCGAGCAAAACAACATCGTTCAGCAAAGCAACAGCCGCTTGTGCCAAAGGCGCATTTTTCACGCGATTGTCGAAAGCGCCAGCAAAAACCACATATTTTTTATCAGCCTTCCACCCTACCCTCGCCCGAACGGCGGCCACATCGGCATCATTTTTGTCGTACAAATCCACGCCACAGGGTATTAAACTGTAGTTGCACTTGAGGTTGGCAATGGCTTGGCTCTGTGGCGACACAAACACATTCCACGCCGACAATTGCATCGCCACACGCGACAGTCGCAAAACGCGCGGCTCGTTGATGTCGGAACCGTGGTAAGTGGTAACCACAGGTACTCGCCGCTGCAAGTTGGCCAGCACGCCGCAAAGCCCATAGTGTGCATGCACCACATCGGGTGCGAAGGCTTTCAGTTTCCGTCGCAAGGCAGCAAACGCTTTCAGATAACCCGTTGCGCCTTTGCCTACAACGCCAAAGCAATCGACCTCGCAACCAGCACGGCGCAAGGCTTCGGCCTGCTCGGTAACGAACGGCGCAAAACGACCCTTGTTATACGATGCCACGAACAAAATGCGCATGTTACATTCCCCTTCCTCTCAGTTTGAACCAACTCCAAGCGATATTCGCTACAAATATAATAATCAACCAGTAGTTGTAGATTTTTTTACCTTTGTTCGACAAATGTGAAACGCCATACGCAGCAAACATCAACGCAAACGGAATTGTTGGCAAGTGGAAACGCTCCGATTGCGCAAAATTGCTAAATACCAGCACCACCAAATAGCCGCACAAAAACGACAGCGGCAAGACATATTTGCGCCAATCGCCCGAAAATAGGAGCATTATAAGTGCCAAAAGGGTAAAAAACGAAGTAACATTTTTTACAAAATTGCCGCCGTGAATCATGCGCTGATTCTCCTGCCCTATAGTATTGACCATTGTTGGAAATGGAATAGTGAAAATCAGAGGAGCAAATACAGCGGAACTCGCATACTTAGCAAAAACATTACCATTTTCGCGCTCGGCACGCCAAGCCATGTTCGATTCTTGAGTCGTGTTTTTGGTGTCCCAAACCTCTTCCAATTCGCTTGCGATACGGTCGCTCAATGCCATACCAACGATGGCTACCGTCAACAACCCAACGATGATACGCTTACCCCAATTCACAATATGCGTACTTGTAAAAGCCAGCGCCATGAAGAACGAAATAAACAATACCGCCCCCAATACTGTGCGAAACATAAAGGCGTACAACCCCATCAAAACCATGATAATAGTGGGGGCAAGAATAAACTTTTTCGAGTGTAAAAGCAGGTCGGCCTGCTCAATAAAAAGCACTGTGAGAAAGAGCATTTCGGTCTCTTTCAAGTGCATGCCACAATAGTAAATTAGGTTGGGCATGAGCAGGCAAAAAATCGCCGCCATACGCGCCGTGCTTTCGTCGAAATTGCGCGAAGCAATTTTGTAAACAAGCAGTACCGTCCACGCACTCCAAACGGCTTTCAGCAGACGGGTTATCAAAATCGAATCGCCCGTCAGAGCATACACAACGCTCAAATAAATTGGGTAGCCAGCATCAGAAATGTTAATTTGAGCAGCCTCATCGAAATGCGCTAACAAGTTAAAATCACCATTCCAAATAAGCGATGCGCCATATTTTCCCATGGCGTGATAAAAGCCCACATCGGCAGCGTGGAATTCGTATGGCGTGCCAGTCATTATTTCGAAAAACAAATAACTAAAAAGCACATAAACGATGCGCACGACAAGTGCCGTAGTAACTAGTTTTTTGGCAAAAAATTTCGACGAATAGCCTCCCCACTGAATGGACAATTGATGCGAAAAATAGAAAAATCCGACAACTTCGACCAGTCCGAATAGCCAAAAATACCACTCCATCGGGTATCCAAAAATGATGGGAGTAGCCACCAACAAAACAATGTACAAATAGATGGCTCTCGACGAAATGTATTTTGGAAAATAGTAGTTCAACATCTTTTTAGCGACCTTTCAAACGGCGTTTCAGTTGCACCAATCTGTCGGTGAGCCGCACACCAAGTATTTTTCTGGTAATGAATAATTTGCACCGCTGCCCCACGGTCAATTCTTGCCAACTGCCTGCAAAGTGGTGAATGCAATAGGTGTTTTTGGTCAGTTTCAACACACGCGTGCTGGTCAATGGGCAAAAATAATCGACTGGGAAAATGTGCATATCGTTCTTATAAACAGCATATTTGCCGTCAATTACAAAACCATTTTCTTGCATAATGCGCGAAATAGTGGTAGTGTTTGTTGTGGTGTCGCATGTGCCATTGGGCAAGCAAAAATGCCTGTCGGGCGCATAATAGGCCAACTGCTCGCGCACCCAAACACCGTGCGGCTCGCTCGCCATTATTCCTGTAACGGGCGCCATGGCAGAACTCGCCTCGTAACCCGTAAATGCAGGCAAAGCCAGCAAATCGTCCAGCGGCCGCAACATTTCGACATCGGTATCCATATACACGCCGCCAAACTTTTCGAGTGCCCAAAGACGCACATAGTCCGTTACAAACGCATATTTTCTACTTTCGTAAGCCTCTTTCACATACGGTACTGCATTCACATCGAAATTCTCCTCGTTCCACAAGCGCAACTCGAAATCGGGCAGATAAATCCGCCAACTGGCTATGCATTTTTGCGCCAATTCGGGCAACGGCTTCCCACCAAACCAACAATAGTGTATAATTTTCGGTATCATACGACAAAACGATAATTATAACAGATACGACAAGTAATTTTCGGGCGTAACTACCACACTCTCTTTGACGGGATATGCCTTACAAAATGCGCTTGGTATCACGGCATTTGCCTTCTTTGGATTCCATTTCATCTCGAAAGCCGTCATCACACCGTCTGCTTCCTCTATATAGTCAATCTCTTGTTGCTGCGTTGTGCGCCAAAAATAGGCATTGACATAACGCCCATTGTAGTGATTGTATTTCAAACGCTCACTGACGAAAAAATTCTCCCACAGCGCACCTGTATCTTGGCGAATCGACATCGGATTCAAGTTGTGAATCAGCGCATTACGAATACCATTGTCGTAGAAATAGATTTTGCGACTCTTTTTGAGTTCGGTGCGAACATTGCGGCTCAACGCCAACAAACGAAATACTATGCAGCACTTTTCCAATAAATCAATGTACTTTTCCACGGTTTTGCTATCGGTGCCAATGGTTTGCGCCAACTCGTTGTACGACACCTCGCTGCCTACCTGCAACGCCAACGCCACCAATAGTTTTTCTAACAGTGCTGGTTTGCGAATACCCTCCACCGAAAGCAAATCTTGATACAGATAACTGCCCGAAAGGTTCATCAAAAGTTCTTTCTGATTGCCTGCATTGCGCACCACATCGGGATACGAGCCAAACACAAGGCGCGACTCCAATGTACGATTGACACGAAGCAAACCGCCATCATCATAAAGTTCCTGCGTCGATATGGGATAGAGGCGATACTCGAACTTGCGCCCCGTGAGCGGCTCGTTGAGTTGCCCTTGCAAAAACAGGGACGAAGAACCAGTTACCAACAATTGAACAGCGGGAAAATGGTCGGTTATCATCTTGAGTGTCAGCCCAATGCCCAACACACGCTGCGCTTCGTCTATCAACACAATGCGCTTGTTGGCAACCAACTGCGCAATCTGTTCCAAATTGAGATTGGTCAGCAGTAACCGTGTTTCTGGATCATCGCAATCGAGCATCAGAATCTGCTCCTTTGCGCACGGCAAATCGGCACTATCGAGCACCTGCCGAAACAAAGTAGATTTACCCACTTGCCTCGCTCCAATCAACAAAATAGCCTTACCACGAAAAAGTTGGCTTTGAATGACGGACTGTAATTTTCGGTAGATAAATTCCATACGCTATCTATTCGGCACAGCAAAGGTACAAACAATTTCCAATAATCCAAAATATCAGTACAATTTTTCGGATTATAATCCAAAAAATCAGCATATTTTTTTGGATTAGCACCGATTAAGGCTGCAAAATTTCAACAAAACCGATATATTTTTTCAAGGGGATTTCTATAAATTCCTTTGTAGTGATTTTTGAATTTTGAACTAGCAGATGTTTGGCTTGAACGAAAGCACACAAAAGTGTTCTGAAATTTATTATTTGTTGAACTTTTTTACAAAACGGGGAATTTATAGAAGTCCCCTTAAACGAATTTGCACGATTTTTCAAGCGGATTACGCATCGAGGCCACATACGAAAATTCGTCGGGCGGATAGCCAGCGGCCACAAGCATAACAATCTCTTCGTTATCGGGAATCAAAAGCATTCTCCGCAGTTTGTTGTCCTCGCGCCGACGCTCGTTCCACTCCAAAGTGCATGCGCCAATGCGAAAACTATGCAGGGCAAGCAGCAGATTCATCGTGTACATGCCTCCCGATTTGAAAGCCTCCATTATTTCGTTGTAACTGAAACACGAAACACGGCTCGTAACGACCAAAATAGCTTTCGCCTTTTCGACAAAACCGCGTCCGCCACCCTGTAGGGACGCTATGTGACCAATGGCGGCAGCATCGGTTACGACATAAGTGGTATTGGGCTGCCTATTGCAAGCCGTTGGCGTAGTGCGTGCAATGTCGATACAGTTTTCGATGATTTCGCGAGGAATTTCCCTATCGGAAAAAGCCCTCACGCTGTGCCGCGATTTAGCAAACGCTCCATAATCCACCACATCGGCGAAAAATTGCTCAGAAGTTACATACGGCTGATCGCACGGTTCGAACGAGGCCGCACCCAACGCCGCCTCGATGGTCGCATTCAACATAGTACCCAAGTCGTAACCAATTTTCTGATGTATGCGCCTGTAAGCATCTACGGCCTGCAAAGCCCCAACAAACTGCACATTGGTCGTGTCGAAGCCAAGCGACTTGTACTGCAAAATGTCGCCGCAAACTACCGCTACACGCTCTTTGGCGTGTCCGGGTTCAAACTTTGGCATAGCCAAACTCTTCTCTATGGCGTGGTAATTGGCTGTAAGTATCGGCAGAAAATTCTCTTCCGAAGCGTAGTAATTGGCATTTATGTTACGCACCGCACGACAATAGTGCCGAAAAAAGTTACACGCTCCGAATAACAGCGATTTTATCTTTCGCCGCCACTGTATTCCGATATCATTTTTTGTCTGTTGCATCTGATAACGATTTCTTTAGCCACTCGAACGACCGTGTTCTGTATGCGTCGATGGCGTTTCTAGTCAACGCATAGTCAATGTCCAACGCGGTATCTATTTGGCCGAAGTCCGACACATATTGGCGGCTCAGGTCGCATTGTGCCAACAGATTTTCGACACGACCGTTGGTTTTTGCTCTGCCGCCCACTTTTACTTGACAGCACACAAATGGCCGCTCGAAAACAACAGAAAAAGCCGTTCCGTGAAAACTATTCGTACACACACAGTCGGCATGCGCCATCACATAGAGCCATTTTTCGGGACTCAAACCTAATTTATGCCTATCGATTCCGCGATAATAGTTGCCCGTAATGCTCACGATAGGCATTTTCAACCTCTTCCGCAAGGCGATAACCACCTCTTTGGCGAATGGGTCGTTGGTCATATCCATAAAAGCGATGTAATGTTTAGGCAAAAAACAGGTATATTTTGCTTCTTGCGCATACTCCGCCTTGTCAATCAACAACGACGGGTCGCACACATCGACTACAGGTTTGCCAGTCATTTCTATCAACTGCGCCACCGATTGTTGCTCGCGCAACGATATGGCTGTAAAGCGCTGTAAAAGCCCTCTAACTTTCTGATTATCAAGAATATACCCCCCCCCGTCGATGCCGCATAGGCAATTCTAGGCGTGTTTGGGGGCGTAAAATCAAACAAATATGAATAGACAAAATCTCCTACAAGATCGTTGTTCCACACAGTATCGGAACCAACTATGCAAGCATCGACCCGAGGCGGGTTCTGTACCATATAGTCGTGCGATTCGGCGTGCGTAGTCGGATTTAGTCGGTTCGTCACAAACTGATTGAAAAGATAGAGCATTTTTGTATAGTGATAGGCACGCATAGGCTTATGGCACAACGCCCCACGATAGGTGTAATGCCCCCAAGGATTGTAGTCGATAACATCGACATGATAGCCCAACTTCTCGCACGCTCGTTTCAGCGCCCAACACTGCCACACTGCGCCGTAATTCAACGCTCTATGCAGCGTAAGTATGCCAATATTTTTCATAACTATCAGTTTTTTAACAGATATTCCACTATCCGTTCACACGCTTTCCCATCGCCGTAGGGATTGATGGCTGCGCTCATCGTTTTGTATTGTTGAGCGTCGTCGAGCAAGCGAGAAACGCCCTGCTCTATCTCGTTTTGGTCGGTGCCAACAAGCAGTACCGTGCCAGCCTCTACAGCCTCGGGGCGTTCGGTGGTGTCGCGCATCACAAGCACAGGCTTTCCCAACGCAGGTGCCTCTTCTTGCACACCACCCGAATCGGTTAACAACAAATGAGCATGCTGCATCATATAGACAAACGGCAAATACTGCAACGGCTCTATCAAAAATATGTTTTGTTCGACACCGTCGCCCAGTATTTCGAATATGGGTTTTCGTACATTCGGATTCAGGTGCATGGGATAAACAAAATCGACCTGCGGATAACGCTCAGCCAAACTGCGAATAGCACGACAAATCTGCCGAAATCCTTCTCCGAAATTTTCGCGGCGATGACCCGTAATAAGAACCATTCTCCGAGCATCGGACAAACGGTGCGTGTCGTAGCCATCGCAAAGTATCTCTTGTTCGGTCTTTCGGCACAAATCAGGATTAACAGCCAACTGCCCTACCACCCAATGCAAGGCATCGATAACCGTATTGCCCGTAACGCAAATTTTTGCATCATCGACCGATTCGTGCAATAGATTTTGGCGTGCCAAAGCCGTCGGGGCAAAATGGTGTGTGGCTATGCGCCCCGTCAGCCGACGGTTCATCTCTTCGGGCCACGGACTGTAGATATTTCCTGTGCGCAAACCCGCCTCGACATGCCCAACTGGAATTTGCTGATAGAATGCGGCAAGAGCGGCTGCCGTAGATGTGGTGGTGTCGCCGTGTACAAGAACAACATCGGGCATTGTTGTTTTTAACACATCGCGCATGCCAAGAATTATTTTCGATGTAATGTCGTACAAATCTTGGTTCGGACGCATAATGTTCAAGTCATAGTCCGGCACTATTTCGAACAACGACAGCACTTGGTCGAGCATTTCGCGGTGCTGCCCAGTAACGCACACCACAGTGCGAAATTTGTCGGGCATTGCCTGCAACATCTTCACCAATGGAGCCATTTTGATGGCCTCGGGGCGCGTACCAAAAACCAATAGTACCGTTTTCATACTACAACAAAAAGCTCTTTTATTCGCACAAAACGCTCTGCACAGCAACTTGCAACAGAGCAATTCAACTAACTTACAAAGGTACGGCTTTTCGTTCACACTTGCAAATGCTATAAAAAAAACGCCGCCCAAAAGCACAAAAAAGCCCATAGAGAGCGCATCTCTACAGACTTATGGGCGGGTTTTTCGCTATCGTCCAACTAAACATTTACAAACGCCTCGCCAAAAATCTCTGCCGCCCATTCATACACTGGTCTTATCAGAACGCGATGACCATCTTTTTCAAACTCTTCGTATGTGTGGTCGGTAAGCAGCAACAAATTTTCGCATTTGGTCTTTTTGTTGGCAAGAAGCAGCCCATCAATTTCGCGTTTGCGTGTCTTTTCCGACGAAATATCATACGAAACTTGTATGCACTGAAGCACTCTATTGCCATCGCACACCACAAAATCACATTCGCCCGAACGCTCTTTCAGATAGTATATGTTCCAACCTTCGTTTTTACATTTTCGAAGAATGTGAATAAGCACCACCGTTTCGAGCCGCCAGCCAAGATTTTCGCCCGAAAAAGCGTTGTCGCGCTGGTTCATCAAAGAGACATCAATAGCATAAATTTTTTCGCCAACCGTACGCACTCTACTTTTTCGAGAGTATTTTTTTACGCCAACAAGTAGATACGCTTCTTTGAGATATTTCAAATAGTTGTGAACCGTGTGAGCCGATCGGAAACCAAACAAGTTTGCCCAGTCGGAAGTCGCCACCACGCAAGGCGATATATTGAGAATGTGCTGCGCCAAATTCTCGAATTGTGCGCGATACGATATTTTGTAACGCTGCTCAATATCGCGTGTCAAAATGTTGTTGAGAAGATTTTTGATGTATATCTTGCTGTTTTTAATTTGCAACAATTCTGGGAAACCGCCTTGCTGCAAATAATCGTCGAACGCCTTGCGCTGCATAGCAATGCCTTGAGTGGTTCGCCGACTACAATCTACGCCTTTCATATTGCAGTATTCGCCAAACGAAAACGGATAAAGCGCTATTTCGCTGCTCCGACCAGTGAGATGTGTTGCCAAATCGTTGCTTAACAATTTTGCATTACTACCCGTCAAAATCACATGCATTCCAGTACGCAAAAGTCGATTGACAAAGAGCGGCCAACCATCGACATTCTGAATCTCGTCGAGAAAGATATGCTCAAATTTTTCGTAAATTTTGTAAAGCACCTCCAAAACATCGTTCAACTGATTAACGCCCAAATAAGCCAATCGCTCATCGTCGAAATCGATATAAGCAAACCGAACTTTTGCTCTTACCAGCGTCTGCAAACACAATGTTGATTTTCCACTACGCCGCACGCCTATAACCACCTGCGCCTGCGGACTGTCCAAGTCCACAAGTTTTTCTTCGTTACGAGCGCACAAATGCCGGCGCGCACGATTCTCTATTTCAACCTTTTGGTCGCGTAATACAACCTCCAGCGTCCTTTTGTCTATTGGCTCATTCATTTGTTCCGCATTTTTGAATTATGCCGCAAAATTACAAAAAAAATCGAACACAACGCCTTATTTTACACTTTTTAGCAAACTACAACGCCTTATTTTACATATTTCAGCAAATCACAACGCCTTATTTTACATATTTTGACGAATCAGAACGCCTTATTTTACATATTTTTCGTTCCAAAAATTTGTTTGCGCTAAAACAGATTTGCCATTTTAATGGCGGTAACAGCACCCTCCACGCCTTTGTTGCCGAGTGAACCGCCCGCACGGTCGAGGGCTTGCTGCATCGTGTTGGTAGTCAGCACACTGAAGATAATCGGCACACGGTATTTTTCGTCGGCATTGAGCGCGGCAATGCCCTGCGTTACACCACGGCATACAAAGTCGAAATGCGGCGTGTCGCCCTGCACAACGCACCCGATGACGATAACCGCATTCACCGACGACTGCTCGCGCAGTATCATTTTTGCAGCAAAAGTCAGTTCGAAAGTGCCTGGAACATGCTTCACCGTGATGTTTTCGCGCCGCACACCGTTCTCTATCAGCGCATCAATCGCACCATCAAGCAGCCGAAAGGTTACATTGTCGTTCCAGTCGGCCACAACAATGGCATAGTGCTGATTCTGAACCTCTTGCCTATCTGGCATGGCCTGCGCATCGTAATCGCTCAAATTGTGATATTTTGTTGCCATAATTTTTTAGTGAGTAGTTAGCAGTGAGAAGTGAGAAATGATGCGGGTCTGCCGCCTAATTCTTAATTCTAAATTCTTAATTCTAAATTAAAAAAAATCCGTTTCGGACGCAAGCCCAAAACGGTTTTCAAGTCTATTTTTCAGGCTTTTTTACTTGGCCAGTGCGTTGGCGCGGTCGATATATTTTTCGATATCAACGGCCTCTTGCGACTGAAAATAGGTCTCTTTGATTTTGGTGTAGGCTTTGGCGGCCTTGGCGTATTCGCCCATTTTTTCGTAAGCCAAACCTGCTTTTTTCAGGGCTTTCGGGGCAATCAACAGATTTTCGTGTTTCGCTGCCTTTTCAAAGCATTTCACCGCTTTTCCGTACTCGTCGAGTTGCACATAGCAGTCGCCGAGCAACATTTTGGCGGCTGGAGCAAGGTTCACCGAGCGGTTATCAACGCCTTTCAGATAGTCGGCGGCCTCTTGGTATTCGCCCAAGTTGTAGGCGCACACGCCAGCGTAGTAGGCAGCCAGTTCGGCGGCATCGGTCATGCCATATTCATCGACGATGGCGGCAAAACCGTCGTTCTCTTCGTCGCCACGCAGTGCCAACTCGTACTGGTCGTTTTCGAACGCAGCCACAGCAGGCAACATCGCCTCTTGCGCCTCCTCGTTTTTCGGCACCATGTAGTAGGTGTGAATGAGCAAAATAGCCACCACCACAGCAACCACAACGCCACCGACAATGAGTATTTGTCTGCGATATTTTTCGAGAAATGCCTCGGAACGGCTCAACGCTTCCTGCACACTCTCCATTTTTACATCTTCTTCTTGTTTTTTACTTTTAGCCATAATTGCCTGATTATTAAACTTTTACCAAACTTTTTCGTGCAATTTGCCGCGCATTGCGTGCCATTGCGCTACCAGTTTGCAAAGGTAGTAAAAAAAATCATAATAAACGCGCTCTGCGGCAATTATTTTTGCGAAAAGCGACGATTTACCGTTTTTTGAGCCACAGTTTTTCGACAAAATCAACCTTCTCGGTCATCGGCCAAGTGGCATCGAGCCAGTTGATGACAAAACCGCGCCGCTCCATGCCACGAAACCATGTCATTTGGCGTTTGGCAAACTGGTGTATCGCTATTTCGAGTTGCGCCACCATCGTTTCGTAAGTCAAAACGCCTGTCAGATAGAGAGTTACGAATTTGTATTCCAACCCATAGTAGGTCAAATTTTCGGGTGGAATGCCAGCCTGCAACAGACGCTCCACCTCTTCGATCATGCCCGATTCTAACCGTTGGTGCAGGCGTTCGGTAATTTTTTGGCGGCGCAATTCGCGGTCGATGTTCACGCCAACAATGAGTGGGCGCAACCGCTCGCCAGTGGACTGCAATTCGGGGTGTTGGCGGCTGTAATCGGCTATTTCGATGGCGCGAATGGCGCGTTTTGTCGTGTCGATGTCGGTGGTGTTGTGCAGTGTTTTGTAGCCGCGCAGAATGTCGGCAAGTTCGGGCAGCGTTTTGTCCGCCAAAGCGGCGCGCAGTTCCGCATTTTCTGGCACAGCCACCAGTTGGTAACCGCCCAACACCGCCTCGATGTAAAGTCCTGTGCCACCGCACAAAATCGGTGTTTTGTGGCGCGCAACAACCGTCTTGTACGCCGCTGCAAAATCGCGCTGATACTCGAACAGATTGTACTTGTAGCCAGCGTCGGCAATGTCGATAAGGTGGTACGGAATGGCACGCTCGGCGATGGTATATTCCGCCAAATCTTTGCCCGTGCCAATGTCCATACCGCGATAGACCTGCCGCGAGTCGGCGCTGAGAATTTCGCCATCGAGCCGCGCCGCCAAAGCCACAGCCAAAGCGGTTTTGCCCGAAGCCGTCGGTCCAAGAATAGTGAGTATGTCGTAAGCGTTTGCCATGCGTTTCCAGCGAAAAAGAACATCCAAAAACGCTAACGCTCTTGGATGCCTCTCCTAACCATTTTTTTCAAAGTTTCTAGGTTTTTCGCACTTCGTGCGGGTTTCAGTGTTTCAGAGTTTCAGTGTTTCAGAGTTTCGGTAGCAGAAACGCCGCAATTATTATTCATTGTTCATTGTTAGTTTTCTTGGCAGTGGCCTCTTTTCCCGTTTTCCCCGAAGGGGAAAAGCCTTTGGTCTTATTCTTTGTCTGTTCCCTATAAACTCTAACCTATAACCGCTAACCTTCTCGGACGCACTCGGTGCGTCCCTACAATTTGAAATCTGAATTTTTGCGATAAGCGAGCGCAGTGCCAAACTTGTTTGAGCAATGCCGAGCGGAGCAAAAATCAAATGAAATTCTGAAATTTGAAATCTGAAATCTGAAATCTGAAATTCTGCGGCTCTGCCGCCTCACTCCTCACTCCTAATTCCTCACTCCTAATTCTTCAGCAGTTGTTGTTCGAGTTCTTTTACGCTCATGCGGAAACTTTTGTCGGTGTCCATCAGGTCGTTCACTACGCCGCAAGCGTGGAGCACGGTGGCGTGGTCGCGGCCGCCAATCAGTTTGCCGATGGCCGAGAGCGAACTTTTGGTGTACTGTTTCGACAGGTACATCGCCACCTGCCGCGCCGTAGCGATTTCGCGTTTGCGTGTTTTCGACATGAACGCTTCGAGCGGCAGCGCAAAATAGTCGCACACCATATCTCTGATTTTCTCCACCGAAATGACATTGTTGGCGGGAGCCACCACTTTGCCCACAACTTTTTCGGCCAAAGCAAGGTCGATATCTTCGTCGGTGAGCGTGGCGTGCGCCAGCAGCGACACCAGCACGCCTTCGAGGTTGCGCACGCTGTCGGTTACATTTTCGGCGATATAGTCGATCACCTCTTCGGGCACTTCGAGTCCGTCTTTGTATATTTTGCTCTTCAGAATGGCTTTGCGCAGTTCGAAATCGGGCATCTCTATTTCGGCACTCAAGCCCCATTTGAAGCGTGTGAGCAGCCGTTCTTCCATGCCTTCGAGCGAGCCCGGCGCACGGTCGCAAGTCATGATTATCTGCTTGCCGTTTTGGTGCAGGTGGTTGAATATGTTGAAGAATGTCTTCTGCGTGCCCACCTTGTCCATAAACTCGTGAATATCGTCCAAAATCAGCACATCGATATTGCTGTAAAAGTTCAGAAAATCGTTCTGCTCGTTGCGGCGCACAGCGTCGGTGTATTGAATTTGGAACAGATTTGCCGAGACATACAGCACGCGTTTTTCGGGATAGAGTTGCTTGGCCATGATGCCGATGGCGTTTACCAAGTGCGTTTTGCCCACGCCCGATTTTCCGTAAAGAAACAACGGGTTGAAGATGGTTTTGCCCGGTTCGTTGGCGATGCTCACGCCAGCGGCGCGCGCCAGTTTGTTGCTCGCCCCCTCGATGTAGGTGTTGAAACTGTAGGCGGCGTTCAACTGTGGGTCAATCTCCTTTTGCACCACGCGCTGGAACGGGTCGTTGATGATGGAGCGCACCTGTTCTGGCACGGTTTCTACAGCATTTTGGCTGGCCGACGGAAGCGTTGTGGTCGAGGCTTTGTCCACACGGATTTGGTAGAGCAGTTTTGTGCCCTGCCCCACCTCGCGGTAGAGCGTTACGCGCAGCAGTTCGGCAAATTTCTCTTCGATATATTCGTAGAAAAACATGCTCGGCACTTGCAGCACAAACTCGCCGTTTTCGTACTTCAGCGGGACAATCGGTTCAAACCATGTCGCATAGGCGGCATCGGGTATGTTGTCCTTGATTACCTTCAAACATCTGTTCCACAACTCTTGGGGTGTCATCATCGTCCTAAAAAAATGTAGTGTTTGGTTGTTTATATCTTTTTTGAAATTTTATCAACAATTTTTCTGCTGCAAAGGTCGCACTCTTTTTTCAAACAAAAAAATGGTCAGATTTTTTGGGAAAAATTCACATTTATAACACTTTGATTTTCAAACGGTCGGACGGGCTTCTGACTTTCAGCGTTTTAGGCGCAACTGTCTGATTAACAGCAACTTATTTTTTCGTTTCGATTCATCGCGCGGCGAACAAAAAACTCCCGAACTGCTTGAAATTTGGGCGGTTCGAGAGTTACGATTTTATAGTCGAAATTTATTTCATTTTTTTGCTTATTTAGATTCAGTCTAAATAAGAATGCGCTAAAATCGTCGCTATTTTTTCTTCTTTTCCTTGGCACCGAAGAGCGAAAAATGCACATAACGCTTCGGATTGGCCTTCAGATCGATGACCAAATCGTTCACACTTGTAACGGTGGTGTTGATATTGTCGTAAAGGCCGTTGTCGTTCATCAGTTTGCCGATGGTACCTTCGCTCGAGTTGAGTTTGTCGGAGAAGAGTTGCAGATTGTTCACCGTGTGGTCGATGCGCGCAAAGAGGGCGGCAAATTCCACCTGTTTCAGGTCGCCTGAGACCTTTTTCAGGTCGCCAGTGATGACATTCACATCGTCCACAATTTTTGGCACTTGCGTGTTCATCAGGCGTTTGAGTTGTGCCGACGAGGTTTTCAGGTCGGCGGCGGCCGTTTCTATCGAGCGGAGGCTGTTTTTCAACTCTTTCGACGAGGTGATGCGGTGTACCGATTCGAGCACCGAATCGACGCGCTCGATAGTGCCTTCGAGTTTCGGCACCAGCGTGGCAACGGTCGCCATCAGCCCCGCATCGATGTCGGACGAAACGGTGTCGCCCGAAGCGTAAAACTGCGTGTCGGTGCCGTAGCGCACATCTATCACCTTGCCGCCCAGCAGACCATCGTCGCACAAAACGAGTTTCGACCCGAGCGGCAGGCGCACTTCGTCATCGACAAGAATGGTAATTGTGAACGGGTGTTCGCAGGTAAAATCGTAGGCGATATGGCTCACCTGCCCCACTTTGTAGCCGCGCACCATCACATTGTTCGACACCACAAGACCGTCCAATCGGTCGAATTTGGCGTAGTAGTGGTTGCTCGGCGCAAACACATTGATGCCTTTCAAGTAGTTGATGCCCACCACAATGCAGACGATTGTCACGATGAACGACAATCCGATTTTCACTTCGCGCGTAAATATCTTTTTCATAGAGAAAACCTTTTTTATAGGGTGTATGCCAATTTTTGTGCGGTTATCGCCGCGAATTTATCTCTTTTGCCTCTTGCAGCGTTATTTTTTTGCCTTTGTAGAATGCCACCAAAAAGGCTTGCGGAAATTTGCCTTTGATTTCGGCTTTCAATTTCAACATCAAGCCCAAATTTGCGTTGGCGCCGTGCGTGTATTTGAACATGCCGTCCTCTTCGTAGTAGTCGCACGCCAGCCCTTTGAAGCGCGCGTCCGACGAGTCGTCGATTTTTTGGCTTGTGGTGAAAATTTGCAGTTTGTAGATGGCTTTAACGCCTTTTTCGTACTCCACCGACAGTGCTGATGCCGATTCAGTTTTGGTTTTGGGCGTTGTTTTTTCTGTTTTTTCTGATTTTTCGGGCTTTGTCGTCTTTTCGGGCTTGGCGGGCGTGGTTGGTTTCACAGGCGCATCGTCGGCAGGGCGCTCCACCACCGACACGGTATTTTTGCGGTCGTACTCGTGTTTGTAGCGTTCGAAAGCGCGAAAAATGGAGAGTGCCAACTCTTGCTGACCCTTGTCGGAGAGCAGATATTTCTCCTCTTCGCGGTTCGAGATGAAGCCCAACTCAATCAGCACGCTCGGCATTTTGGTCTGGTGCAACACCCAAAAATTCTCCTGCCGCACGCCGCGGTTGTAGCGTTTCATTTCGATGAATTCGTCCTGCGTGTAGGCCGCCATTTCGATGCTTTGGTCGCTAAATTTCGACTGCATAAACTCGAACATGATGTACGATTCGGGCGAGCGTGGGTCGAAGCCTTGGTAACGCTCTTTGTAGCCATCTTCGAGCAGAATCACCGAGTTTTCGCGCTTCGCCACCTCGAAGTTGGCATCCGATTTCGACAGACCGATGGTGTAGGTTTCGACTCCGTAGGCTGCACTCGATTTCGAGGCGTTCACATGGATCGAAACAAAGAGGTCGCCGTTGGCTTTGTTGGCTATCGTGCAGCGGTCTTGCAGCGGCACAAACACATCTTTGTCGCGCGTGTAAACCACTTTCACTGTGGGCATATTTTCGTTCACCAAGCGGCCAAATTTGAGTGCCACACTCAGATTGATGTCCTTTTCGCGCCCGCGTGCGCCTAGTGCGCCAGGGTCTTTGCCGCCATGCCCCGCATCGATCACCACAGTGAACGGCTTGGCCACAGCCACAAGCGCAGCAGCACAAAAAAGCAACAAATGCACAAAGCGTTTCATCTCTCAATCAAGCAAAATCAGATACTAACCCATATAACAACTTGCAAAGATACGAATTTTTGTTGAAAGTAAAAAAGTGTTGAAAAGTTGGTTGATCAGTTGATGAGTTGATAAGTTGATAAGTTTAACGCATCAATAAGGGTCTGTGAGGTTTATTTTTGGTTTCTCAAAATTGCTGACGCAATTTTTGTTTCTATGTTTTTGCTTCGCAAGATTTTTGCTCCGCTCGGCATTGCTCAAACGAGTTTGGCACTGCACTCGCTTATCGCAAAAATTCTCGCACTGCGCACTGTTTCAAGTTTCAGGTTGTAGGGACGCGGCATGCCACGTCCTTTCTGTTGAAACGCCGCAATCTTCAAATTTTCAAATAATCACACAACTAAAGTTAAAATTCCTTTTTGTTAGTTAAAAATTACGGTGCGGCTTGGTCGGGCAAGAAATTATGCCTACTTTTGTCCAAAATCAAAAACACCGACCGCTATGAGAACATTTGCCACTACCCTGCTCACTCTGCTGCTGTTGCATGCCAGTGCCACGCAGTACATCACGGTAAACGACATTCACTACCGCATCGACGAAACGGCCAAAACTGCCACCGTCGTCTGCCGCCAACACGCCAGCCAAACCAGCCCAGACAACGGTTGGAGTTACTACTACTACCAAGTGTACCAAGATATGTACGGCACCAATGGTCCGTCGGATCTTTATGTGGGCGATGTTGTAATTCCTGCAACTTTCGACTACGACGGCACAACCTATACCGTTACCGCTGCTAGCAACAATGTGTTTTATGGCAGCGAACTGATGACTTCGCTCACCATTCCTGCAACGCTTGTAACTTTTGGTGATGGCACTTTCACGCTATGCAATGCGTTGAGCAGCATTGTTGTCGATGCAGCCAATCCAAAATTTGTTTCACAAGACGGCATTATGTACGAGCGTTCGCCGCTGGCGATTTTTTTCGTACCGCGTTCACTCGAAGGCAACATTACACTGCCCGATGGATTGACAGAAATTTCGAGTACAGCATTCCAATACAACACACTTATTTCGAGCGTAACGCTGCCAAATAGTGTTGTTACCATAAAAGATGGCGCATTTCAGAAATGTTCAGCACTGGCCGAAGTCAATTTTGGCACAGGTTTGAAAACCATCGAACGCAACGCATTCACCGAGTGTGTCTATCTGCAAATCGTCAATTTTCAAAACACGCAACTCGAATC
The DNA here is from genome assembly GCA_963593685.1 of Segatella copri. Lineage (GTDB taxonomy): Bacteria > Bacteroidota > Bacteroidia > Bacteroidales > Paludibacteraceae > W0P28-013. Next base: position 45,053 of record CAVBBP010000003.1, on the reverse strand, counting down.
AATTGGCGCAAACGCATTCGACGGCTGTAGCGATTTGTCGTTGCTCTATCTGGGCAAATGTTTGAAAACCATCGGGCGCAGCGCATTCGAAAATACGGCTCTCTATGCGCTCGAACTGCCAACAACGCTGCAATCGATTGACGATTATGCGTTTCGTGGCTGCACCCGTTTGGCAACCATACTCAACCGCAGTGCGCTCAACATTGTGGCTGGTGCCACTACACACGGCATGGTGGGTTACTACGCCACTCAAATCATCGATGGACGCACGCCCACTGCGCTCGAAGCCAGCACTGCATCGCCACAAATTGCCGTTCACGGTCGCCAAATCAGCATAGCGCAAGCCAACGGCGCACCACTGACCATCTACAACGCCAACGGCGCAATCGTCAGCAGCGAAATACAAGTTGATAATCAGATATTTACACTACCAAATGCGGGCATTTATCTGGTAAAAATCGGCAACCACACGCACAAAATTGCGGTGAATTAGCATTTTTTTGCAAAAAATATCGATAAAATGCGCGCCGATTTCTCTTTTTTTACTACCTTTGCGCTGTAATCAGTCAAAAAAAAGAGAACAAACTATGGAAATTCGAGAATTGGCACCGAAAGCCCTGTGGAGCAACTTCTACAAACTGACGCAAGTGCCGCGTCCGTCGCACCACATGGAGGCAGTAACGAAATTTATGGTCGATTTTGGCCATGCGCTTGGTTTGGAAACCATTGTCGATAAGACGGGCAGCGTGCTGATACGCAAACCTGCCACGCCCGGCATGGAAAACCGCACGCCAGTGGTGCTGCAAGCACACCTCGACATGGTGCCGCAAAAAAATAGCGACAAACAGCACGATTTTGTCAAAGACCCCATCACAGCCTACATCGACGGCGATTGGGTTACAGCCGATGGCACTACACTCGGCGCTGACGACGGCATCGGTGTGGCAGCAGCCATGGCCGTGCTCGAAAGCAAAGAGTTGAAACACGGTCCAATCGAAGCGTTTTTCACCATCGACGAAGAGACTGGCATGGTGGGTGCATTCGGCATGGAAGCGGGGCTGCTGCAAGGCGATATTCTGCTGAATATGGACTCGGAGGACGAAGGCGAACTCTATGTCGGTTGCGCTGGCGGACTCGATGCCGATATGACTTGGAAATTCAACAGTGCACCCGTTCCCGACGACGACATTGCGCTCGAAATTCTTGTAAAAGGGCTCAAAGGCGGCCATTCGGGACTCGAAATCGACTGTGGTCGCGCCAATGCCAACAAACTGCTCTTCCGTTTTCTGAAAGAGGCGATTATGCAGTACGAAGCGCGTTTGGCGTCGGTCGAAGGCGGCAATATGCGCAACGCCATTCCGCGCGAAGCCAAAGCCGTGATTACAATCCCTGCCGACAATAAAAAAGAGATTGAAAAACTGGCCGAAGAGTACGCCGAAACATTCAACGACGAATACAAAGCCATCGAAAACGGCATTTTTGTCGAAGTGCGCCAAGTGGAACTGCCCAACGCGCTCATTCCCGAAGAGATACAAGACGACTTTGTGAACGCTGTAACGGCGTGTCCCAATGGCGTTTTCCGCATGATTCCAGAGATTCCCGACACGGTCGAAACCTCGACGAACCTCTCCATCGTTGTGGCCAACAGCACCGACATCAGCGTGAGATGCTTGCTGCGCAGTTCGGTCGATAGCAAAAAAGAGGAACTCGCCTCGATGATCGAGAGCGTGTTTGCGTTGGCTGGTGCCAAAGTGGAATTTTCGGGCGGCTATTCGGGCTGGAATCCAAACATGGACTCGCCCATACTGAAAACGATGGCCGATGTCTATCAAAAAGAGTTTGGCAAGCCAGCCGTAGTGCGCGTGGTACACGCTGGTTTGGAGTGCGGTATCATCGGTGCCACCGAGCCGCGTTTGGATATGGTGTCGGTCGGTCCCACGATGCGCCACCCTCACACGCCCGACGAAAAGGTGAACATCGCCAGCGTCGAACGCTTCTGGCGCTTCATCGTCGCCACCCTCGAAGCCATTCCAGTGAAAAGTTGAAAGTAGAAAGTTTATAAAGTTTGTAAAGTAGAAAATAAGGACGCACCGAGTGCGTCCTTATTTTTTTCTAATTTCTGGTTTCTAGTTTCTGGTTATTTGTTGATTTGGTTATTCGGTTATTTGGTTAATCGTTGAATTGTTGAACTGTTGAAGCGTTCGGACGCACTCGGTGCGTCCCTACAATTTGGAATCTGAAATTCTGAATTTTTGCGATAAGCGAGCGCAGTGCCAAACTCGTTTGAGCAATGCCGAGCGGAGCAAAAATCAAATAAAATTTGAAATCTGAAATTGCAACTCCGCCGCATCACTCCTCACTCCTAACTCCTCACTCGTCTTGCTACTTGCTACTAATACTGTCCATTGCCGCTTGCTCTACAACATCGGCGGCGGCGTGGTGGAATGGCAGCCCAACGCATGCGAGCATGTCGGTGAAGTACAGCACGGTCAGCAGCACTACGATGGCAGCCAGCACAATGTAGAGCACTTTGCGCCATGTCGGCATACCGCGTTTGACAAATGGGTCTTTCAGATTGAGTTTGGGGAAGGCGGCCGTTTTGGTGAGCGTTGCACCAAAGAGTATGTTCACAGGCACATTCGAGTTCACCGCCCAGCCGTTGGCGTTGAGCAGCGGTGACAGATTGCGGCGGCGCAGTTTGAGCCACGCCATAATCATCGACGGCCCCGAAATGAGCAGCATGATAGCAATCAGTGCGAGCGGCATCTGCCACCAAGCGAGGGCGAGGAAGCCTGTAACGCACGACACCAAAAATCCGCCAATATAGCCCAACGCCATGCCGATGGCAGCAAAGATACCACAGAATTTGGCGATGTCGAACGCCTGCGTTTTTTTGTCGGCGGGCGGCGTGGCGGCCACATCGGCAGTGGCCATTTTTTCGGTCGATTCGGAGATTTTACCCGTAACTTCGCCCGTGAGTTTGTTATCTTTCTCGGCGGCAAATTTGTTGATTTGCTCTTCGATGAATTTGCCAAATTTGCGGTAGGGCGACCAAAACGCCTGCCCGATGCTTATCGGGTTATCGACAATTTTGGTTACAGTGGCGTCCCAGTCGAGGCCATCGCGGTCGTAGAAAACGGCGTTTTTGCCCACGGTCAGGTTGTTCACATCGCCGCTGGTCATCACCGCCACAATGCTCATTGTTTGGTCTTTTTGCTTCGAATAGCAGTCGCAATAGATCAGGAACATACCGCTGGCGGCCGCCATTGTGTTGTGCCGCCCCATATCTGCCACTTTTAGGCACAAATCGCAACTGCGTTGGTCGATATAGAGCGTACCTGCCTGAAAAATGGCTTTTTTGTTTGTGTCGCGCACATAAAAATCGGCGAAGGTTACAAAATTCCGCAACAGCGTGTAGAAATCGCGGCACAAGTGCAGCAGTTTGTCCACCAGTTCGATGGCATCGGCATCGCCTTCGAACGCCTTGTCGTTCTCGACGAGAGCGAGCAAATCGGCTTTTTTGTCCTGTTTTAGCAGTTTCGTCACAGCATCAAGTCCGAGCGGCTCCACGGCATCGCCTTTTTTGGCGGCTTTCCAAGCGATGTAAGGCGCAAATTTGTCGGCCACCTGCTGCCATTCGGCCTCGCTGATGACTTTTGCGTGCGGAAAATCGACATCGAAAACCAACTGTTTCAGTGCTGCGAATGCGCTCTCCCACGCAGGATTGATACCGCCTTCGCACGGCAGTCCAGCCGCAGCGATGCGTGCCAACGGCAGTGCGGCAATCTCGTCCATGCAGGCGGTCAGATTTTTTTCATTGGCGTTTTCGATTCGCTCCAGCGACACATCGAGCGTGGCCAATGCCGACGCATTGAACGCCGCCAATTTGCAGCGCACAAAGTAGTCGTCAATCTTCTCTTTCAAGGCATTGTAGGCCGACAAGGCGACTTCGGTATTGTCGCCGTAGGGCAAGTCGCAACGACTAGCATTCCATGCGGCATAGTCGGCAAGTGCGGTATAAAACGCCGCGATTTGTTCGGCCGTTACGCCGTCAATTCCGCTGCGGTCTGGCGTCGCGCCAATGGTCTGAATGCAGGCGGCAATGGCGTTTTGGGCGGCTTCGTCGTCGGTCGATTGTGCGGTGATAACGCCATCGCCATTGAATTGCGTTTTGGCAAAAATGGCGGTGCGGTCGGCGATGTCGGCAAGGCTAATCTCCTCCTTCTCCAATCCAAGATTTTTCAAAATCTCTTTGGCCGAATGGTAGATTTTTTTGCCGTCGTCGCTCTTTTGGCTGATGTCGATTAGGCGCAGCGTGCTGCTCTGTTTCAGCAACAAATCGGGATTGACAAGCACCGAAGTAAGCCATTTGGAAGCAGCAACAACCTCGTGTACACGAATTTTGCCGTCGTGGTCGCTGTCCATCAGTTCGAGCGTGCGTTCGTCGATTTCGAGTCCTTTCACAGGGCAACTCAAAACCGTCCACATTTTTTGGTCGAGTTCGCCCAAATGGGCAATATCGCTGCCCGTTTCTATTCTAACACGCGGCACACCGCCCACTTGCGAAAATTTCCAGTCGTATTTTTTCATGTTTTTTGAGTTGATTAGTTGATTAGTTGATTAGTTTAACGGTTTAGTGGAAGTCTTAAGCAATTAGATTAAGTTGGTTATTGGGTTAATTATGAGCATTTATTTAGTGTTTAATTTTCTTTTGAATGTGGTTTAACTATATTCCCATTTTCATCTTTTTTCATGAAACTAAACTGCAAACTTGTAATAAGTTGCGCTGCTTTATTTATATGATTTTCAATATTTCCCATATCATCTACAGAAATATAGCCCATTTCTGTGGCAATTTCTATTTGGCTCATAACTTCCATTAACGAACCAAATGCGATTTCTAAAAAATGAATTTTATCCTTATACGAATATCGCGAAACGCCTTCGGCAATGTTCGATGTAACCGATACCGCAGCACGACGAAGTTGGCTGCACAATGCGAATTGTTCTTCTTTCGGAAATTTTTTCACAAGTGTATAAACAAGTTTCACAACCTCCAACGCTTGTTGATATGCAACCAATTTTCTATAACCGAGAAAATTCATATTCCTTTCTATTTGACAAAAATTGCAGGAAAAATTGTAGAATCATTTAACTGATCAACCGATCAACTAATCAACTGATCAACCTTTTTTTTAAGAAAAAATTTCTTTCGAAATTTTTTCAGTTGCGCCTACATGTTTTCTGACATATTCGCCAGCGCGTTGGCCTGCGTCGTGGTCGATGAGCAGTGCCGTGATGCAATCTTCGAGATGGCGGTACGAGCGCACGCAAAAGCCGCCTCCGCAAGCAATCAGGTCGTTTGCTTCGCGGAATTTAGCGTAGTTAGGCCCGAAAACAACGGGAATCTGCCACACAGCGGCTTCGAGCGTATTGTGTATGCCCACGCCAAAACCGCCGCCCACATACGCCACGCGCCCATAGCGGTAGAGCGACGACAGCACGCCAATCGTATCGACCACAAGGCAGTTGGCTTTGGCAGCCTCCTCGGGCGTGGTGTGCGAATAAAGCACAAAATTGCAGCGCAGTTTGGCGCAAAGCCGTTCGATATGCAGCGGCGAAACCACATGCGGCGCAATCACCATGCGGCAAATGTCTTTGTTGGCGTTGATGTAGCGCGTGAGCAGATCTTCGTCGGGTTCCCAAGTGCTGCCTGCTACAAGCACTTTGTTATCGGCAGCAAAAGCGGCAGCGATGGGCAGATCTTTGGCGGCAGCGGCAATGTCGGCCACACGGTCGAAACGGGTGTCGTCGCCCACAACCACATTGGTGATGCCATGTTTTTCGAGCAACTGTTTCGAGGCTTCGTTCTGCACATAAAGCGTTGTGTAACAGTGTAATAAACTCCGAAAAAATGCGCCATACGATTTGAAAAATATCTGTTTCGGGCGGAAAATCGATGAAATAATATAGGTTGGTATGGCGCGGCGTTTGAGTTCCAAAAGGTAGTTCGCCCAAAATTCGTATTTCACAAAAATTGCCTTTTCGGGCTGCACCAAGTCGAGAAAACGGCGCACATTTTCGGGCGTATCGAACGGCAAATAGCAGACCAAATCCACTTGATCGTAGTTTTTGCGCACCTCGTAGCCAGACGGCGAAAAAAAGGTCAGCAGAATTTTTCGGTTGGGGTCGTTGCGGCGTAGGCGTTCAATCATCGGGCGTGCCTGTTCGAACTCGCCGAGCGAGGCCGCGTGAAACCACACATAGCCCGTAGTGCCAGCACGGCGGAGAACCTCGAAAGCCTCGCGCCCACCACGATGGCGCGCATACAGTTTTGCATCGAACGGGGCTGCCACAGCCACAAAAGCCTGCATCAGGCGCATTGCAAAGTTGTAGAATATATGCATAAGTGGTTGGTTTAATTTTTGGTTGATGAGTTGATTGGTTGATGAGTTGATTAGTTTAACGCATCAATAAGGGTCTGTGAGGTTTATTTCTAATTTATAGATTTTTTCTCCGCTCGGCATTGCTCAAACGAGTTTGGCACTGCGCTCGCTTATCGAAAAAATTCTAATTTCTAGTTTCTGGTTACGGCCTCTTTTCCCGTTTTCCCAAAAGGGGAAAAGCCTTTTGGGAAATTATGAATTATGAATTTTGAATTATGAGTTTTCGCATTCCAAAACGCTTCCAAAAATTAATTAAATAATTGGAAATTAGATAATTGGGTAATTAAATTCACTTCTAACTTCTCACTAAAAAAACTCCTCATTCCTCATTCCTAACTCCTAATTTATCTTGCTACTCACATCTTGCGACTAATAAAAGCACAAAGTTACAAAAAAAATTAACACAAGCGGCGATGGCGGCACAAAAAAAAGCACTCCAAGAGTTTCGGAGTGCCTTTTGTTTCGCGCAGGAAGCGGTTATCGTCTCAAACCGAGTTCCTTGATGATAGCGCGGTAACGCTCGATATCCACCTGTTTCAGGTAGTCGAGTTGGCGACGGCGTTTGCCCACCAACATACGCAAAGAGCGTTGCGTGCTATGATCTTTGTGATTTGACTTCAAGTGTTCAGTCAAATGGCTGATACGGTAGGAAAACAAAGCAATCTGCGATTCGGGGGAACCCGTGTCAGTGTTAGACTTTCCGTATTTGCCGAAGATCTCCTGTTTTTTTTCTGCGTCTAAATACATAGAAAATAAAAACTAATGATTAAATAATTTTTTTTGCCCCATTTTGGGACTGCAAAGGTACGCTTTTCTTTCGTAACCACCAAATGTTTTTCGGAAAAAGTTTGTAAAGTGTGGAAAGTTTGAAAGTTTGAAAGTGTATAAAGTCTATAAAGTGGAAAGTTTGTAAAGTTCATAAAGTTGAAAGTAGGGACGCGGCATGCCACGTCCTTTTTTGGTGATTTGTGGATTTGGTTATTTGGAGATTTGATTTTTCAACCCCCTCCGCTTCGCTCGTCCCCCTATCTTTCCGCTTCGCTTCAAGCAGGGGGACAGAATTGCATCCAATTAAGAATTTTGAATTGTGTGATGTTGTTGGGCGCGTAGCGAATTAGGCGGTTCCCAGCGCCTTCTGCATAACAAAAAACAGCAGAGCCGCCACATTGTGACGGCTCTACAATCTATGTTCTATCTTCTATGTTCTAAAAATCTTTTCTTGCTACTTGCTTCTTGCTACTTGCGACTAACAATCACTTTCTGCGCCTTCTCTCCAAATTTCACGATATAAACACCGTTCAGCGAACCATTCATGCGTGTAACATCGTGACCGAATAGGTCGTAGATGCGGAACTCCTGCTCACAGACAATGCGGCCGTTTTCGGTGTAGATAGCGACCGTTTCCGCACTTTGGAGCGAAGTGGGCGTTTGGCGTTTGAATACCGCACTCACCTTAACTGCGCTGGCTGGCATGGTAAATTTGTCGCCGTCAAGTTCAACCGCTTGATTGTCAGCGTCTTTTACCTCGATTTTGGCAAGTTCGTAGCCAGTAGCGGCTTTGATGGTCAGCGTAATTTCGTCGCCGAGTTGCGCCGTTTGGTGGTTGGCTTCCACAGTGCCATTTTCGATTTCAGCAACGGTAATGGTGTAATTCGTTTTCACAAACTCGGCACGCACCGTAACTGCGCTTGCTGGCATGGTAAATTTGTTGCCGTTGAGTTCAACTGCTTGGTTGTCAGCGTCTTTTACCTCGATTTTGGCGAGTTCGTAGCCACTGGCAGGTGCGATGGTCAGCGTAACGAGGTCGTCCTCTTTGGCTTTTAGAAAATCGGCAGTAACAGAGCCACCTTCCAAATCGGTTTTAACCTCTACAGCGTACCACTTGGTGGGAATGCAGACTGGACGCACCGCCATGCCGTGTCCACGCTCAATATCAATAGCAGCAATACCGTTCTGTCCCCATTCAGGATCCCAATGGGCAAAATACTTGGACGCTTTCCATTGAGTGTCGCTCAAATTACTTGTGCGGTAGAAACCTGCCCAATCAGACGGATTCGTGCCATAGTAGAAGTTCGTTTTCGGCAAAAAAATGGTGTTACCATTGCTCCCCTGCACCGTGTAACCGCCATTGGATTCGTTGTAAATCCATGTGCAGTTGTTCAAAAGTTCTTCAAAATCGGCAGCGGTAGGCATGCGCCACGAGCCACCCCAATTCACTCGTGCAGCGTCGTCCTCGAGGTCGAGCACCTCTTTGCCGTCGGTACTGTTGTACTTGCTAAAAGTTGTGCCGTCGCCGTATTTGTAGGTTGTGAAATCGTACCTTGTTTTCGGTTCGGTTTCGCCCCAAGCGTAGGCATTTCCATAACCTTCGGGCGTGGTTGCGCCCACATTCATTGTTGCCCATTTCAGGCCGCTCGGCAGACCGAGATCGACCCACTCGTGGCCATTTTCACTGTTTTGTGCCGTGGCGCAAAGCGTCGCCGCCATTGCTGCCACAATAGTCCAAATCTTTTTCATAGTTTTTTTTACCTAAAAATAATACTGTTAATACTGTGTTTGCGCTGTGCGCAGTTTCTAAATAGTCGCAAGATATGAGTAGCAAGTCGCAAGAAATGTAATTTCAGAATTTCAAATTTTATTTGATTTTTGCTCCGTTCGGCATTGCTCAAACAAGTTTGGCACTGCGCTCGCTTATCGCAAAAATTCAGAATTTCAAATTTTCGGTATCCCAAAAGCCACAACTATTATTCATTGTTCATTTTTTTATCGTTAATTTTACTCGGACACACTCGGTGCGTTCCTACTTTCGTACTTTCATACCTTCTCACTTTCACACTATTTTGTCTATGCTCTATGTTCTATCTTCTATGTTCTATAAACGATAAACGCTAACATATAACCTATAAACTTTTTTTGGGCTGCAAAGGTAGAAAAAAGTTTTCGATAAAAGCAAGTTTGCAACAAGTGAAAATGGCGATTTAAGATAGTTTAACACAATCAGAAATGAAATTTCATAAATATCGTCAAAAAGCGTGCCAAACGACTAAAATTTTGTTAATCTGCTTGTTTATGTCGTGGCGCTGCGCTAATTTTGCGGCGCATTACACTCTTTCCGCATTTTCGGAGTGCAACTGCAAAGCCAAATTTTAACTAAAATTTAACATTTATTAACTTATTATGAAGAGAACTCTTTTTGTTGTGGCAACAGTAGCCGCAACACTCTTTTGGGCAGGTTGCAACCCCAAAAAAACACAAGAACCGAACCCCGAAAAGCCCACTCCAACGGACAGTATCGCAAAAGACAGCACCCAAAGGGACAGCACGCATGTGCATACCAAGGGCGACACGGTGATGATTGCCGTTCGCACTTTCGGTTTCGTGGACTACTACAAGCCAAACGGCGACTACAACCTTGTGTTGGTGGGCAAAGACAAAGACGGCGTGGAGTATTACGCCACATTTTGCGTGATTCCGACAGAGGCTTCGTTTGTGGGGCATTTTTCGCTATCCGAAGGCACAATGCGCCAGCGGTATTGCAATTTTCTGCCCAACTACACGCCATCGTCGCAGTCGAAAGACTTTTTGGTGCCCGACATCATGTGCATCACCGTGGGCATGAACGGCGACAAGTACGACCTCGATGGGCGGCTCACCTACGATGGCGTGGTCTATGTGATGACCGCCACCGCCATTGCCGGTTTCGACCAGCGTTGGGGCTACGAACCCACCGAAAAAACGGTGTTTAACGAGGTGTATACCGAATTTCTCGGTTACGACGACATCAAAGATTTCAAAGAGGTGCAGGTTTTTCTCGACAACAAAAAGACCTTTATGAACATCACATTTTTTGTCGATTCGGCACTTTTGGCGGGCGTTTATCCGATAAGCGACACCTACAAATCTGGCACTGTGGCTGCATCGGAAGGTTATATTGTGAGTTATAATCAGGATTTGACCTCGTACATGGGCGTTTATATCGAGGGTAGCGAGGAGTGGAAAGACACCTACTACTACGATAGCGGCCAAATCACGGTGTCGTATCCCGATTCGGCAATTATCGACCTTGCGGGCGAGGTGAAAACGCACTACGGCTCCGAGATTCATTTCTCCTACCGAGGAAAATTCGCACTCGAGGAGTACAATCGGCAAGACTCGACCCAAACGGCAAACTCAGCACCACGCAAACACAAAGGCGCACGCCGATAACGAACCGAGATTCGATTTTTTCTAATAAAAAGCGGTGGCACAATGCGGAGTGCGGCTGCTTTTTTTTGTGTGGGGGATTTGGGGAGTTGGGGATTTGGTTATTTCTCGCGCTTCGCACGGTTTCAGTGTTTCAGCGTTTCAGAATTTCAGAGTTTTGTTGAAGCGTTTTCTATTTCTAGTTTCAAGTTTCTGGTTGTAGCCCCCTTTCCCGTTTCCCCCGAAGGGGGAAAAGCCATGCGTCTAATTAAGAATTTTGAATTAAGAATTAAGAATTAGGTGCGCTCAACAAAGCCGCCATTTTTTTCTAATTAAATAATTGGAAATTAGATAATTGGATAATTAAAAAAGTCTTTATTCTTTTGTCCTTACTCTTTATTCCAAAATTCTTGCGACTAATTCTCAATCTATCAGTCGCTCTATTCGCGCCATGGCCTCTTGGGTGGCTTCGTGCGTGTTGAAGGTCGAAAGGCGGAAAAAACCTTCGCCGTGCTGACCAAACCCAACGCCCGGCGTACCGACTACTTGCGCGGTGTTCAGCAACCAATCGAAAAAGTCCCACGAGCACATACCGTTCGGGCAGCGCAACCAAATGTAGGGCGAATTGATGCCGCCACTGTAAAAAATGCCTTTTCGGTCGAGTACATCGGTTATGGTCTTCACATTTTGCTTGTAGTAGGCGATATTTTCGTCGGATTGACGCAGACCGTCGTCCGACAGGGCGGCTTCCAAACCGCGCTGCGTGGCGTAAGGCGAACCGTTGTATTTGGTCGATTGGCGTTGTTGCCACATGCGATTCAGGCTCATGCCGTCGCGCACAAGTTCTTTCGGCACAAAAGTCCAACCGCTGCGCACGCTGGTGAATCCCGCTGTTTTCGACATACTGCAAAACTCGATGGCGCAGGTTCGCGCTCCGTCGAGTTCGAAGATGGAATGCGGTTTGTCGGCCTCGGTGATGAAACGCTCGTAGGCGGCGTCGTACAAGATGATTGCGCCGCACGCATTGGCATAATCGACCCACGCTTTCAGTTGCTGATGGTCGAATGTGGCACCTGTGGGGTTGTTGGGCGAGCAGAGGTAAATCATATCCGACGGGAAATCGGGCGGTGTGGGCAAAAAATTGTTTTCGGCCGAACATTCGAGGTAGGTCAAACGCTGTCCGTCCATTATCGAAGTGGCTTTGTAGAGCGGATAGACGGGGTCGGGAATCAGCACAGCGTTGTCCGACGCAAACAGGTCGGTGATGTTAGCCAAATCGGAGCCGATGCCGTCGCCGATGGTCAGTTCGTCGAAATCGACCGCCACGCCACGGCGTGCGTAGTAGCGTTGCACGGCGGCTTTGGCAAATTTGTAACCGAGTTCGGGGCCGTATCCACGGAATGTTTCGGCGTGTTTCAACTCCTCGTTGGCACGCATCATAGCGTCGGCCGCCACCGCAGCGATGGGGCGCGTAACATCGCCAATGCCAAGTTTTATCACATGCGCCTCGGGGTGCGCTTTTTGGAAATTGGCGGTACGCTGCGCCACCTCCACAAAGAGATAATTCTCCTCCAATTTTGCGTAATTCAGATTGATTTTGGACATGTTTTTTATTTCTGGTTGATTGGTTGATTGGTTGATTGGTTGATAAGTTTAACGCATTGTGGAAAGTCTGTGAGGTTTATTTCTAGTTGTAGCCCCCTTTCCCGTTTCCCCCGAGAGGGGGAAAGGCCTTTGGTCTTAATCAAAAGTTTTCGTCTTAGTTTTCCACTTCTCACTTCTAACTAAAAAATTCCTCACTCCTAATTCCTCATTCCTCACTTGTCTTGCGACTTGCTACTCACATCTTGCGACTAAAAATTCTGAAATTTGAAATTCTGTCACTGCGGTGCCAAGGCCGAAAATAGTTCCACTACCCTGCCCGAATAGATGGGCGAGATGGGAATATCGTCGATGCCGTCGGCGTTCAGTTCGGCGAAAAGACCGCTGCTGAGGTGCTTTATCAGTTTCACTTTTTGCAGATTGATGTAGTACGAGCGGTGGCAGCGCACTATCTGGTTCGCCTCGCAGGCCGCTTCGATGCCTTTCATCGAGTTGCGCAGACTGTAACGCGCCATTTTCCCACGATTTTCGTAGCAAATATCGACATAATTTCCCGCCGATGCAATATAAAACAGGCTGTTTGTATCGACGGCGAGTTTCACATTGCCTTTGCTGTCGCTGAAGCGCACGGCATTTTCGGCTGCATGTTCCGCGCCCGCTTTCAGGTCGGCAATGAGCGCGGCATTTTCGGTTACCGTGGTATCACTTTGGCTTTTTTCGCCCGCCAGCCACAAAATGCCGTAGGGAATGACCAGCGACAGCGAGGCACACATCAGTATTTTTGGCAGCAGGTCGAAATAACCGCAATGCGCGTGCAATGCGAGAAACAGGTCGCAAAAAAGGCACAGCACAATGAGTTCGCACAGCAGCCAAACGATGTGTTCGAAGATGGTCAGGTGGTTGTGGCGCGTGCAGAAATAGAGCAATAGGCGGCTCACCAGCGTTACACCAAAGACGATGGCGGTGAGTATCGAGATGCGAAATGTGGCGTGCGAGTCCCAAATAATTTCGTAAGGCCAACCGAATGTGGGCATATAGATAACTGGGAAAAGCACCGTCCAAAGCGTGATGCAGAGCACCCAAGCGAAAATAAATTTCCACGAATAGAAGGCGTTGGCAATTTTAGTCATGGTGCGTGTCGTTTTTGCTCGATTTTGACCCTGCAAAGGTACGAAAAAAGTGTCGAATTTTATCACTTTTGTCACCAAAAAAGTGTGATGAAAGTAAAATTTTTCGATTTTCGTCCCTAAAAATGGCTTTTTCGATACCAAAACAAGGTTTCTGCGTCATTTTTCGCCATACATCACTTTTCTTTGGAAGCGGTAGGCAAAATCTCTATTTTTGCAGCAAAAATCAATCTGAAATTTTTCTAACTATGGCAAAAATTCTAACATTCGGCGACTCAATCATGAAAGGTGTGGTGGCCGACCCACAACTGCTTGGCAATGGTGTGGTGAAATACAAATTGAGCGACAATTCGTTTGTAGCGCGCTGCGAGCGCAAATTCGGTTTCCCAATCAACAACTTGGCGCGCTTCGGCAGCACCATTATAAACGGTATGAAAAGTCTGAGCATGAACAGCACAAAAATAGCGCAAGGCGACTATGTGGTACTGGAGTTCGGCGGCAACGACTGCAACTTCGATTGGCGCGCTGTGGCCGCCAACCCCGAGGGCAAACACCAGCCATTCACAACGCTCGAGGCGTTTCGGCAGACCTATATCGAGGTGGTGCGCAAGGTGCGTGCGCTGGGCGGTCGGCCTGTGCTGCTCTCGCTGCCGCCCATCGATGGGCAACTGTTTTTCGACCATGTGTGTCAAGGACTCGACCGTGCCAAAATCATGCAGTTCATCGGGCAAAATGTCAATTACATTCAGAATTGGCACGAGCAGTACAACCTCGAAGTGTTCAAAATTGCGGTGGAGCAACGCGTGCCAGTCATCGACATCAGTAGCGTGTTTCTCGAGCAGCGCGACCTGAGCAACTACTACTGCCCCGATGGCATGCACCCCAACGAAGCGGGGCATCAACTCATTGCCGAAGCGATATTGAATTACTGTCGAATTGCCTGATTTTCAGCAAATTAAGACTTGTATTTTTGCAAAAGTTCATCGACTAACTGCGGCACGCCCACCGAAGCCGCCGCCCGAATGTGCGTGAACGGATTGGTGATGGCGTGCGTGTCGGGATTGCCCGGATCGACCAAGTAAATCGGCACGCTCGGGCGCACATAATAGACCAGCGAGGCCGCAGGATAGACCGCCAGCGAAGTGCCGACAACGATGAAAATGTCGGCCTGCTCCACCTCCTCGATGGCGCGCGGCAACAGCGGCACCGACTCGCCAAAAAAGACGATAAACGGCCGCAGCAGCGACCCGTCGAGGTGGCGCGCGTCGAGCGGTTGCTCCCACCCTTCGAGCGGCACGGTAGCCAGTTCGTTGCGGCTGCTGCGCAGTTTGGTAATCTCACCGTGCAAGTGCGTAATATGCTGACTTCCAGCGCGTTCGTGCAGATTGTCGATGTTTTGCGTAACGATATGCACCTCGAACTGCTCCTCGAGGCGTTTCAGCGCAAGGTGCGCCGCATTGGGTTGTGCAGCCAGCGTCTCGCGGCGGCGTTGGTTGTAGAAATCGATGACCAAGGCGCGGTTGCGTGCCAGCGCTTCGGGCGTGCAGACATCTTCGATGCGGTAGCGCGCCCAAAGGCCGTCGTTGTCGCGAAAAGTGCCCAGACCGCTCTCCGCCGAAATGCCAGCGCCAGTGAGAACTACGATTTTTGGCATTTTAGTCGTTGGTTTTCAAAATTGCTAACGCAATTTTGGTTTCTATGTTTCTGTTGATTTGTGAATTTGGTTATTTGTTGAATCGTTGAATCGTTTCGGACGCACTCGGTGCGTCCCTACAATCTATGTTCTATAAACGATAACCTCTAACCTATAACCTTTCAAAAATTTCATGGCTACTCTTTCAGATCTACTTTCAGTTTCAGTTCGTCGAGTTGGATTTGGTCGATGAGGCTGGGGGCACCGAGCATCACATCGCGGCCTTGGTTGTTTTTGGGGAAGGCGATGCAGTCGCGAATGCTGTCGAGACCAGCGAAAAGCGACACAAAACGGTCGAGGCCGTAGGCCAAACCGCCGTGAGGAGGCGCACCAAATTTGAAGGCGTTCATCAGGAATCCGAACTTGGTTTGTGCCTGTTCGGGCGTGAATCCGAGAATTTCGAATACCTTTTCTTGCAGTTTCGCATCGTGTATGCGGATGCTGCCGCCACCCACTTCGACACCGTTTATCACCATATCGTAGGCGTTGGCGCGCACGCTGGCTGGATCGGTATCGAGCAGCGGAATGTCTTCGGGTTTGGGCGCAGTGAATGGGTGGTGCATCGCCATCAGGCGGTTCTCCTCGTCGCTCCACTCGTACATCGGGAAATCGACCACCCAGAGGCAACTGTATTTGTTCGGGTCGCGCAGTCCGAGTTGGCGTCCCATTTCGAGGCGCAATTCGCAGAGTTGTTTGCGCGTTTTCATCGCGTCGTCGCCGCTCAAAATCAGAATCAAGTCGCCTACCTCGGCGTTCATGGCGGCTTTGAGTTGTTGCAGCACCTCTTGCGTGTAGAATTTATCGACGCTCGATTTCACCGTGCCATCGGCTTCGATGCGGGCATAAACCAAGCCTTTCGCGCCAATTTGCGGACGGCGCACATAGTCGGTCAGTTGGTCGATTTGCTTGCGTGTGTAGGCGGCCGCCCCTTTGGCACAGATGCCGCCGATGTAGGTTGCGCTGTCGAACACGCCGAATCCGTGGCCTTGCAGCACCTCCATCAGTTCCACAAAACGCATATCGAAACGCGTGTCGGGCTTGTCGCTGCCGTAGAATTTCATAGCGTCAGCCCATGTCATGCGCGGCAATTTTGGCAGGTCGATGCCTTTGATGGCCTTGAACAGATGGCGGCTCATGCCCTCGAACATATTCAAAATATCTTCCTGCTCGACGAACGACATTTCGCAGTCGATTTGCGTAAATTCGGGCTGGCGGTCGGCACGCAGATCTTCGTCGCGGAAGCACTTCACAATCTGGAAGTAGCGGTCGAACCCGCTGACCATCAGCAGTTGTTTGAGTGTTTGCGGACTTTGTGGCAGGGCGTAGAATTGTCCTGGATTCATGCGGCTCGGCACCACAAAATCGCGGGCACCTTCGGGCGTAGAATTTACCAACACGGGCGTTTCCACCTCCAAAAATCCCTGTTCATCAAGATAACGGCGCACTTCGAACGCCATTTTGTGGCGCAATTCGAGGTTTTGGCGCACGCACGAGCGGCGCAGGTCGAGGTAGCGGTATTTCATGCGCAGATCGTCGCCGCCGTCGGTTTCGTCCTCGATGGTGAATGGCGGCGTGGCAGACTCGTTCAGCACATTCAGTGCCGAGACAATTATTTCGATGTCGCCCGTCGGCATGTGGGCGTTTTTGCTGTAACGCTCGGCCACCGTGCCAGTGGCTTGTATCACAAATTCGCGTCCGAGGCGATTGGCACGGTCGCACAAATCGGCATCAACCTCCTGATTGAAAGCCAGTTGCGTAATGCCGTAGCGGTCGCGCAAGTCGATGAAAGTCATACCGCCCATTTTGCGGATGCGTTGCACCCAGCCGGCAAGGGTTACCGTTTGTCCTGCGTTGGCGGCGCGCAGTTCGCCGCAAGTTACTGTTCTGTACATATTTTGTTTGTTTTTCTTATTGTTTCAAGTTTTAGAGTTACAGATTGGGTTGATTAGTTGATTAGTTGATCAGTTGATTAGTTGATTGGTTGATCAGAAGTTCATCAAGTTTATAAAGTTATAAAGTTCATAAAGTTTCGCACGCCACAACTTTCTGCAGTTGGTCGTCGCTGCGCGCTGTTTCTGTGTTTCAAGTTTCAGAAATTCAGAGTTTCAGGACTTCAAGTTTCAAGTTGTCATAGTCTATGTTCTATGTTCTATCTTCTTAAAATCTCTTCTTGCTACTCATATCTTGCTACTAACAATCTGAAATCGCGGCTTTGCCGCTTTACAACTCCCACGCCAGTGCGCTTGCACCGAGTATGGCAGCATCCGATTCTTTTAGTTGCGAGAGTAGCACTTTGATTTTGTTTTTCCAAAGTGGCATCACATTAGCGTTCATGCTTTCGACTACGGGTTTCATGATGAGGTCGCCAGCCTTGGTGAGGCCGCCAAACAGCACGATGGCTTCGGGCGAACTGAACGCCACAAAATCGGCCAACGCCTCGCCGAGCATTTTGCCTGTGAAAGAGAAAATTTCGCAAGCCAGTTCATCGTCCTGCTTTGCTGCGTCGAACACATCTTTCGAGGTGATGTCCTCGGGCGGAATGTTGCGCAAAAGGCTCTGACGATCGGTTGTTTCGAGCAGTTCGCGTGCGGTACGCGCCACACCTGTGGCCGACGCATAGGCTTCGAGGCAGCCCGTTTTGCCACAGCCGCAGAGGCGACCGTTGTTGCGAATCATGGTAACATGGCCGAGTTCGCCCGCAAAACCGTCGTGGCCGAGCAGCACTTCGCCGTTCACCACAATGCCCGAGCCAACGCCAGTGCCGAGCGTTATCATGATAAAATTTTTCATGCCGCGTGCCACGCCGTAGGTCATTTCGCCCACTGCGGCGGCGTTGGCATCGTTGGTAATGCGCACGGGCAGACCGATACACGCCGTCATCATCTCCGAAAACGGAATGATTTTTGCACCGCCCCAAGTGAGATTCACCGTGTTTTCGATGGTGCCTTTGTAGAAATTGGCGTTGGGTGCGCCAATGCCGATGCCGCGAATTTGCGATAGGCTGTAATTTTGCTCCACAACTTTGCGCACAGCGTCGCACAAATTGTCGATAAACTGTTGAGCGTCAGTGGTATCGTTGCTGCGAATGGCGGTTTGCGCCAGCACATTGCCGCGCATATCGACGAGCCCAATTTTGGCGGTTGTAGCACCGATGTCGATGCCCACTACATAAGGTTTTTCCATGATATTTCGCTATTTTTTTGTGAGAAAATTATTCAGTTTTGATGTCGGTGTTCACATTTTTTGAGCCAAAAAATGCGTAATAGACAAGGTAAAGCATACAAACGACCAGCAGTCCGTAACTCTGCAACGAACCGATGTGGTCGGCCAGCAAATTTTGCAAAAATGGAATGATGCCGCCGCCGCAAACGAGAGTCATGAAAATGCCCGATGCCGTGGCTGTGTAGCGTCCCAAACCTTCGGTGGCGAGGTTGAAAATTGCGCCCCACATGATGGAGGTACAAAGGCCGCAAAGCATCACAAAGACGAGTGCCAGCGGAATTGTTTTGCCAAACAGCGAAACCGTAATCGACTCGGGCAAGAACATAATGCAGAGGCAAAAAACAATGCCAAGCAAGGCGGTGGCCGCCAACATCGCCCGCGACGACACTTTGCCGCCAAGCAATCCGCCACACAGTCGGCCTATCATCATGCAGAGAAAATAGCCGCTAATCATAGCACCTGTGAGTGCTGGACCAATCCATTTTATTTCAGAAAAATAGACATTTGCCGTGTTTGGAATGCCGATTTCCAAGCCCATGTAGAGGAAAATGGCCACTGCTCCCAACACAAAATGGCGGAACGAAAGTGGGCTGTGTTCGTCTTTGACAATGCGCCCAGCCTTGCGAGCGGCACGCTCTTCGGGCGTTTCCATGTGTGGTTCTGGAATTTTTGTAAAGCCGATAATGACCGCTGCAAGCGCAAAAATCACCATAGCGATAATCATGGCTGGTGCCACATCGCCTACCGAAGCGTTTTCGAAATTGCTACCAATCAGATAGCCCAGCAAAACGGGGGCAAGAGTGCCGCCAATAGAGTTACACGAACCGCCAAACTGCATCAAGCGGTTGCCTGTGTTGCCGCCGCCGCCCAGCGTGTTGAGCATTGGATTGACCACGATATTGAGCAGACACATCGAGAATCCAGCAACGAGTGCGCCAATCACATAGACAAGAAACGACTCGGCTGGACCCGAAATCCACTGAATGGCGACGCCCACCAAACCGATGCAAACGGCCAAAAGTGCCGTAAATTTGTAGCCGCGGCGTTTGAGAATGAGGCCGCCCGGAATACCCATGCAGGCGTAAGCGATAAAATTGGCAAGCGAGCCGAGTTGCGAAAGTGCTTTCGCGCTACTGCTGTCGCCAAGGAACTGGTTTTTTACAATCACGCCCATCGAACCCGCAAAATGCGTAACGAAGGCAATCATAAAGAACAGGCAAAACATCACAGCGATGGCCAAAGTGTTGGTTTTTTGATTTTTCATGGTAATTTTTTTTTAATTTCAGAATTTCAGATTTCAGAATTTCAGATTGCGCTACGCGCTGTTTCGTATAGTTTCTAAGTTTCTCGCGCTGCGCGCTGTTTCTATGTTTCGTTGTTGTTTGGTTATCGTTGAAGCGTTTAATCGTTGAAGCGTTCGGACGCACTCGATGCATCCCTACTTTCCACTTTATAGACTTTATACACTTTCAAACTCTCTTGCGACTTGCGACTATTTAAGTATCAACTTTTTTGCTTGTTCGAGGTTGAGGTTTTTGCCGACGGACACCACTTTTTCGTCAATGACGATGGCGGGCATGCGCCACACTTTGTAGCCGAGAATGGTTTTCACATCGGTTATTGGCAGCACCTCGATGCCGCCGATTTCGGCCGCCGCTGCACGCACGGCTTCGAGCGTGGCCTTGCAGCCCGAACAATCCGTTTCAAGTAGAACTTTTATGGTCATTTTTTTTATTGTTGAACTGTTGAAGCGTTGAATCGTTGATTTGGTTATTTGGTTATTTGGTTATTTGATGAGTTGGTTAATCCGACAATTTGAAATTCTGAAATTTGAAATTTTGAAATCTGAAATCTGAAATCTGTCATTGCGGCTTCGCCGCCTCACTGCTCACTTCTCACTGCTCACTTCTCACTAAAAAATTCCTCACTCCTAATTCCTAATTCCTCACTCATTAAAAAAGTCTGCAAACGGTGGCATCGGTGATGTGTTGCAAATCCGCTGGGGCGATTTCGACTTGAAGACCACGCATGCCTGCACTGACGAAAATCGTTGGAAAATCGGTGCAACTCTCGTGTAGGAATGTGGGAAAATGCTTTTTCATGCCGATGGGCGAGCAGCCGCCACGAATGTAACCCGTGAGTCCGAGCAGGTCTTTCACAGGAATGAGGTCGCAACTTTTGTTGCCCGAAAGTTTGGCGGCCAGTTTCAAATCGACCTCCTTGTTGCCGGGAACGACGCAGACAAAATGACCGTTGCGGTCGCCTTTCAGCACCAGCGTTTTGAACACACGCTCGATGGGTTCGCCCAGTTGGTCGGCCACATGCTGCGCACCCAACTCCACCTCGCCAGGGTCGTATGCAATCAGGCGATAGGCGATTTTGTGCGCATCGAGCAGCCGCGCCACATTGGTCTTTTTGATGTTGCCGTTCATGTTGTCAATCGATTTTGCTGAACGAAACGCCCTCGAACGCCATCTGTTCGAGCCGCGCCGCCAACTGCTCTTCGTGCGACTGGCGGACAGCCACCGTAAGTTCGCATTCGGCACTTTGTTTTTGTTCTAACACACTCATTTGCAATTCTTTAACAAGTCGCATCGCGCGATTGAGCGCCGTGTATGGCGTTGTAATCCGATAGTGCGCCTCGACTAGCCGTTCGACCGTTTGCGCTGCGGCGAGGGCTTCGGCAGCCGCCATTTTGTAGGCGACAGTGAGTCCGCCTGTGCCGAGCAGAATGCCGCCAAAATAGCGCACAACCACTATCAAAATGTTGGTGAGGCCATTGGCGTTAATCTGTCCGAGAATCGGTTTGCCCGCTGTGCCAGAAGGTTCTCCGTCGTCATTGGCTCGAAAATCGGTGTGCGCTGCCCCGAGCATATAGGCGTAGCAAACATGGCGTGCATCGTGGTACTCTTTGCGTTTCGTTTCGACCAGCGTTTTCACCGCATCGAGCGTAGCAACAGGAAAGGCAAAAGCCAAAAATTTGCTTCCTTTCTCCTTGTAAATGCCCTGTGCAGGTGCAACTATGGTCGTATAGGTGTCCATGTTTTTCGTGCTACGCACGGTTTCAAATGAGTTGATAAGTTGATCAGTTGATAAGTTTAACGCATCAATAAAGGTCGGGGCGGCAAACCCAATTTTCAAATCTTCAAATTTTCAAATTTTCAAATAATTAAGTAATTGGAAATTAAGCAATTATACAATTATAAACTATTCTCTGAAATAAACTCGTCGTACGCGTGGCGAAATGGAGGTCAGCACTTCGTAGGGAATGGTGCCGAGCAGTTTGGCAATGCTTGAAATGCGTTGCTCGTCGTTGAAGACGACTATCTCGTCGCCAACGGCGGCGTGCAGCCCAGTAACATCGACCATGAGCAAGTCCATGCAGACATTGCCGACAATCGGCACGCGCTGCCCCTTGTAGAAAAACGAGCCAACGCCATTGCCGAGGCGGCGGTCGATGCCATCGGCGTAACCGAGCGGCAGCAGCGCAATTTCAGCGTCTTTCGTTATTTTTCCGCGACGGTTGTAACCCACCGTGTCGCCGGCTTTCACCGTTTTCAGTTGCATAATGCGCGTGCTGAGCGAGCAGACATTGCGCAGTTTTTCCTCGTTCACGCAGTTCATGCCCCACAGCCCGATGCCGAGTCGCGCCATATCGAACTGGTATTCGCTGAAACGCTCGATGCCAGCCGTGTTGAGCGTGTGTTTGATGACTTGGTAGCCCAAACCGCGTTCCAATGTTTCGGCGTTTTGGCGGAAGAGTGCGATTTGTTGCAGCGTGAAAGCGTCCATTTCGGGCGATGGCTCGTCGGCAGCGGCCAAATGCGAAAAGGTCGAAGCCACTTTCAACGCCGATTGGCTGCGCAACATCTGCAACAGTTTTGGCAAATCGGCCGCCTCGAAGCCAGCGCGGTGCATTCCCGTATCGAGTTTGATGTGAATCGGATACTCTTTCAAACCGTGCTGCTGCGCCTCGTCGATCATCGTTTCGAGAAATTGGAACGAGCAAACTTCGGGTTCCAACTGGTATTTTATCAAGTGGTGCAAGGCGGTTTTCATCGGGTCGAGCACGATGATGGGCAGGCGTATGCCCGCTTGGCGCAGTTCCACGCCCTCGTTCACAAACGCCACGCCAAGATAATCGACCCCGTGATGTTGCATGGCTTGCGCCACCTCGACCGAACCGCTGCCGTAGGCCGATGCTTTCACCATACACATCAGTTTGGTGGTCGGTTTCAACTTCGAGCGGAAGTAGTCGATGTTGTGAAACATGGCATCGAAATTGATCTCCATCACCGTGTCGTGCGCCAGCAAGCAGAGGTGCGACAAGATGCGTTGCGGCTCAAATTCGGGCGCAATTTTCAGCAAAATGACCTCGTTGCGGAGTGTTTGTAACTCGTCGGAAAGCAAAAATTCGCGCGTTGTGCAGAAAAACGATTTCTCCTGAATATCAAACAGTTTCGAGTGCGAAGATAGTTCATTTCCAATAAAAATGACCCTATTCACAGACTGCGATGCTATCACCTTGCAAATGTTTGCGTAGAACATCTCGCACACGATGTCGTCGCCGTTGATGTCGCTCACGATGAGTGTGCGCTTCAGGTTTTGGTTGGCCGATTGCTGTTCCATAAAACTGAGCGCGTGCTTGGTGAGCGATGTCAGGTCGGAGTTGTGCGTGTCGCGCACAAGCAGACAGCCGTTGATGCCAGCCTCCACCTCGAAACGCGGTTGTCGATTGTCAAGCATTTCTATTTGAGTTGATCAGTTGATTGGTTGATTAGTTGATTAGTTGATTGGTCGTTGAAAAGTTGATGAGTTGATAAGTTGAAAAGTTTAATGTATTGGTGTTGGTTTGTGAGGGTTATTTTAGATTTCAAGTTTCAGGTTGTAGGAATCAAGAAAGCCACAATTTTCAAATTTTCAAATCTTCAAATAATTCTAATTTCACAAAAGATTTTCGGCGTTCAGGTTTTCTTTTTCGATGTCGAGGAAGTAGCGGTAAGTGCCGACTTTCAGTTCGTAGCACGCCTCGTAGTCGCACACGATGATGCTGCGCGGGTGCAGTTGCAGTGCGCTCACGGTCCACATTTGCGAAACGCCCTCTTCCACCGCGTGTTTCAGGGCGCGCGCCTTGTTGTGGCCGTTCACGATAATCAGCACTTCGCGTGCGTCCAAAACGGTGCCAACGCCGACGGTGAGCGCGGTTTTCGGCACTTTGTTCACATCATTGTCGAAGAAGCGCGAATTGGCAATGATAGTGTCGGTCGTCAGCGTTTTTTGGCGTGTGCGCGATGCCAGCGACGAACCCGGTTCGTTGAAAGCGATATGTCCGTCGGGACCAATGCCGCCCAAAAACAGATCGATTCCGCCCACCGCTTTGATGCGCGCCTCGTAGTCGGCACATTCAGCGTCCAAATCGGCAGCGTTGCCGTTGAGAATGTTCACATTTTCGCGATTGATGTCGATGTGTTTGAAAAAATTGTTCCACATGAAAGCGTGGTAACTTTCGGGGTGTTCTTCGGGCAGCCCGATGTACTCGTCCATGTTGAATGTAATGACATTTTGGAACGAGATGATACCCTGTTTGTTCAGATTGATGAGTTCGCGGTACATGCCCAGCGGCGACGAACCCGTTGGAAGTCCCAGCACAAACGGTTTTTCGGTCGTTGGCTGCGCTTCCAGTATGCGGTGTGCGACATAGTGTGCCGCCCAGCGCGACACCTCGTTGTAATCTGGTTGAATGATAAGTCTCATTTTTTTTGTTGTGGATTTGGTTATTTCTGATTTCTGATTTATAGTTTCTAATTGTTTCTCAAAATTGCTGCCGCAATTTTTGTTTCTAAGTCTCTCGCGCTTCGCGCTGTTTCTATGTTTTGTTTAATCGTTGAACTGTTGAAGCGTTCGGACGCACGCGGTGCGTCCCTACAATTTGAAATTCTGAAATTTGGAATTTGAAATTTTGAAATCTCATTACTCTGCGGTAACATCGGGATTGATTTTGCGTACCAAGCCTTGCAGCACGGTGCCGGGGCCGAGTTCTTTGAAATAGTCGGCACCGTCGGCAATCATATTCTGCACGCTTTGCGACCAGCGCACTGCGCCCGTCAGTTGGGCGATGAGGTTGGCTTTTATCTCGTCGGGGCAGGTGTGCGGTTGCGCATCGAAATTTTGGTAGATGGGGCAGATGGGCGCATGAAATTCGGTAGCACGAATGGCCGTTTCGAGTTCGGCGCGTGCTGGCTCCATCAACGGCGAGTGGAACGCTCCGCCCACAGCCAGTTTGATGGCGCGTTTGGCACCTGCGGCCTTCAACTTTTCGCACGCCTCGTCGATGGCTTCTACTGCGCCAGAAATGACTAATTGTCCGGGGCAATTATAGTTGGCGGGAACGACTATTCCGTCGATTGTCGTCAAAATCTCCTCGATTTTTTCATCGGGCATGGCGATGACGGCCGCCATCGTGCCAGGCTGTTTTTCGCAGGCTTTTTGCATGGCTTGTGCGCGCGCCGACACTAGTTTCAGACCATCGTCGAACGAGAGTGCGCGGGCGGCTACCAATGCCGAAAATTCGCCCAACGAGTGGCCAGCGACCATATCGGGCTGAAAACTATCACCCAAAACCAACGCCGAGATGACCGAGTGCAGAAAAACGGCGGGTTGTGTAACTTTAGTTTGGCGCAAATCCTCGTCGGTGCCAGCAAACATCAAATCGGTGATGCGAAAACCAACTATTTCGTTAGCTTTTTCGAACAAATTTTTGGCCAGCGGCGACGACTCGTAAAGGTCTTTGCCCATACCGACAAATTGCGCACCTTGACCGGGGAAAACAAATGCTTTCATATCTTTCAAAATGTTTTGGTTATCAAATAACCGACAAAGATAGTCAAAATACGCCAAATTGTCGCCTTTTTGTGCCGTTTAGTTATTAACAACGACTTTTTAGGTGCACAAAATCACCTTAAAACCAGCGTGTTGGCAGCGAACGGCGAGCGCAGCATTGTTTTTTTGCACCAGATAGAAATCGGCTTGCGGTAATGCGCAGGTGAGCGGGTCGGCACAGACGAATGTGGCGTTGGGCAGGTTGTAGTGGCTGCAAACGGCGATTTTCGTGGCATCGCTGTCGATACCGACAATGGTGCGTCCGTCGGCGAGCAGTGCCAACATCAACGCTTCGGGCGCGTAACCGCACGCCAGTTGCGCCACCGTGGCAGTGCGCGGAATCTGCCTATCGAGAGCGGTAAAATAGTGTTCGCGCTGCGCTTTGAGGCAGAGTTGCAACTCGGTTTGCGTCTCTTTGTAGAGCAGTCGATGCCGCCACTCTGCCCTGAAATAGGCGTTTTCGGGCGTATTGTATCGGTCGCAAAGCAGGTCGTACTGTTGTTGCAGATAGATTCTGAAATTTTTGCTGCGCTCTTGGTAAGTCGTGCCAAAAGTGGGGTCGTCATAAGCCACGCGCGGCAGCACTTTCAGCACCGAATGCCCCGGTTTCACGAGCAACGGCTGCCGTTTCGACAAAATCATGCCATTGCCATAAACAGCGATTGGCAGAATATCGAGTTTGTGTCGTTCGGCCAGCAGAAACGCGCCTTGATGAAAGCGATGCACTTTCAGGTCGGGCGAGCGCGTGCCTTCGGGGAAAATCAGCACCGAATAGCCTTCGGCAATGCGTTGCGCCACTGTGCGGTCGATCTGTTCGACGCCCTGCTCGGAATGCATGTAGCCCGCCATACGCACCGACCAGCCGAAAAATGGCGAGTGCCAGACATATTTTTTGGTGATAACGACCAATTTCGGCACCATACCGATGATGGCTGTGAGGTCGATAATCGACTGGTGATTGGCGATGATGATGGCTGGTTTTTCGAATGTTTCGCCGCCGCACTCCACGCTATTGCGCACATCGGGAACGCAGTGGTGTGTGCAGTAAAGCACCAGCCGTACAATGCGACACATCGTGCGGCGTTTCCAGCGCATGGTCGATGGAACAATCAGCAAAACGACGATGGCTATTTGCGTTAAAACACAGAGAATCAGAAAGATAGTGAAAACATAAGCGGTGCGCAGCAGGTCGCTCACAGCCACAGGCCAACCGCCTTTCGAGGCAGGCCAAGTAACCAACCAGCGGAACAGCAGCGGCTGCAAAATGTACGACACAAACACCACCACCAAAATGCCCAACAGCGACACCAACGCCAACGAATGCACCGCTGGGTGGTGCGCAAAAAGCAGTGCGCCCATGCCGATAACGGTCATCAGCGACGAGAAGAAAATGGCGTTTTTGTGCGCTGGCAGTAGCGGTTTCCCTTCGCGGTATTCGCTGCGCAAACCATCGAGTACAAAGATGCTGAAATCGTCGCCAATGCCGAAAATGAATGTCGAAAGAATGATATTGACGATGTTGAATTCGATGCCGAAAATGGCCATAAAGCCGAGAATGATGAACCAACTGACAAACATCGGCAGAAAAGCGAGCAACGCCAGCACCAAATGGCCGTACGAAATCAGTAGCACGCCAAATATCAGCAGCGACGAGATGGCGAGTATCAGGTTGAAATCGTCGTTGATGGAGCGCGCCACCTGCCCGATGAAATAACTTTGGTCGATGATGGCCGAAGTTTTGGCAACTTGCGCGTAAAGGTCGGGCTTGTGTGCGTCGGCCAGCCAAACTTGCGTGAGCAGCAGCGTGGTTGTGTCGCTCTGCTCTACCAAACTCGAAAATGCCAACGGCTGCCCCGCAGATTCGGCCAAAAGGTTGTGCGGCGCATAGTTCTGCCCGATAATTTCGGAAAATTGGTCGAAAGCGTCGCTTGCAAAGCCCACTTTTTGAGCCGATTGGTGCAGTTGTGCGGCAATTTTCGCCCGTTTTTCGGCCGAAAAATAGGCGTTCCAATGTGCAATGCGCTCGGTTTGCACGCTGATGGTCGGCAAAAAATCGGCGGCCGACATATATTTCTGCACCGTCTGCGAATCGCACGCCGCATGCAAAATGGCGTTGGTAGCGGCATAGTCGGCAACGGCTTTTTCGGCGTTTCCGCTGTGCGACACAAGCAAAATCGACATATCCTCGTCGGGGCGGTTGTGGAGGCGTTTCCCAGCGTTTTCGAGGTGCGGCGGTCGGTAACTGAGTTGCATCATGTCGTAGTTGAAACGCACATCGTTGCAGGTGAAGAGCGCAACAATGGTAACCACCGCCAAACCGCCTATCAGCCAACGATTTCGGTCGTAGGGATAGGAGTTTATCTTGTCGATAATGCGCATGGCGCGCCGTTTGGTTTGGCCGCCGCCCGCCGTCAAGAAATGTGGCAGAAAAATGAGACAAAAAAGCGTTGTTCCCACCAAACACAAGGCGGCAAACAGCCCAAAATCTTGCAACAGCGGCGAACTGGTGAACTGCAAACCTACAAATGCGCCGATGGTGGTGATGCTGCCGATGGTGAGCGGATAGGTCAGTTCGGCAATAACCTGCCGTGCGTTGCTGCTATGCTCGGCGTGCGAAATGACATGCACCGAATAACTCAACGCCACGCCCAAAACCACCGCTCCTGTGCCGATGGCGATGGCAGAAATCTGCCCTTGCGCCAGATAGATGCACGCCGCAGCGAACAGTGTGCCATAAACCACAGGCAAAATCAGCAAGAAAATGGTTCGTTTCCGCCTGAAAGCCAGCAAGATAAGCACAATAATGACCAACAGCGCCACATTGACGGTAACCATCAAATCGCGCTGAATTTGCCGCGCATTATAGGTGGCGATTATCGGCACGCCGTAGCACTCAGCCGCGATATTTTCGGAGTTCACTTGCGCCAAACTCTCCTCGATGGCAGTGGTCAGTGCGTCGTTCAGCGGCGATGCGTTGCTGCCGTCCTGCGAATCGATAAAGAGAAAAAGCGTTTTGAAATCGTCAGAAAAAAGGCGGTCGTCGTAGATGGCGAATCCGTCGAACTGATTGAAATTCTGCAATTTAGCGAGCGTGCGACTGCCCAGTCCGAACGGATCGCGTAGCACAATATCCTGCACACCTACGCTCATCGGCGAGAGCAAATCGCGGTAATTTTCGGCCATGCGTTCGTCGCAAACCTGCGGCTGCAAAAGGCTGTCGAGCGCGGCGTAGTCGGCCGAATCGAGAAAAACAGGCAGATTGCGATAGATAAAATTGATGGTGTTATCAACCACCGACACATCGATGTGCGCGTCGAGATTGAGAATGTGCGCCGAATCGGTGCGCTGCCAAAGTTCGTCCTCGAAAGCGTCGGCTACGGCAATCAAATCGTCGGGCGTAATCACCTCATTTTCAGCCGAAAACAGCACGATAATGCGGTCTTTTATCTTCAAATTCGCCAAAATCTCCTTGCTGCCGCCCTGCTCTGCACTTTCAGGCACAAAACTGGTGATGTCGGTGTGCAACCGCAGTTGCGCCGCCAGCAGCGCCATCACCACCACCGAAACGAGCATCAGCAGCCACATCAACGCGCGCCGCCGTTCAAAAAAATCGTATATTTTCAGAAAAAAACGAGTCATGTTTTTGAGTGAGGAGTTAGGAATTAGGAGTGAGGAGTGATGCGGCAGAGCCGCAATGACAGAATTTCAAATTTCAGATTTCAAATTGTAGGGACGCACCGAGTGCGTCCGAAACGCTTCAACAGTTCAACGATTAAACGATTCAACAAATAACCAGAAACCTAGAAACAAAAATTGCTGCCGCAATTTTGAGAAACAATTAGAAATTAGAAACTAGAAATTAGAAATAACTTTACACACTTTACACACTTTTTACTTTATAAACTTTACACACTTTCTACTCTTTCCAAGTCCAGCAACTGCTTTTTGCGTGCGAGGCCGCCGCGGTAGCCCGTCAGGTTGCCGTGTGCGCCGACCACGCGGTGGCACGGCACTACAAGACAGATGGGATTCCAGCCAACTGCGCCACCCACCGCCTGCGCCGACATCTTTTCGAGGCCGTTTGCGGCGGCTATCTGCTGCGCCAAATCGCCGTAGGTCGCCGTTTGGCCGTATGGAATTTGGCACACCAACTGCAACACCTGCTGCCGAAAAGGCGTGCTCCCTTCGATGCGGTATTCGGGCGTGAAATCGGGCACTGCGCCACCAAAATAGATGTCGAGCCAGCGGACTGTTTGCTCAAAAATCGGGAGGCGTTTCTCTTCGACCTGCACCCCGCCCTTCACGGCAGCGTGCGAATCAGCAAAAAAGAGGCGCGTCAAATAGCGACCATCGCTCTGCAGCACCAGCACGCCCAACGGCGACGCGTATTTGGTTTCGTAGGTCATGGCGTTGTCGAGTTAGAATTTTCCATAACATCTTGCAATGCTTTTGCTATATGCCACATCATTACAGGCGGAACTGCATTACCGATAGCCTTATATTGGCGTATTTGAGAAACGGCATCTAATTTGAAAGTATTTGGAAACGACTGTATACTTGCTGCTTCTCTTGGTGAAAATCGTCTATATCGGTCGCCAACCATTAAAACAGGATCTGTACTATTAAGGCTAACTTTTGCAAGGTGTGCACTTATTGTATTACATGGTTGTTCAAGTTTCATAGTCCTTCCTTTGTTCATTTTTTGTCGTACGGCCATCATGCCTTCAACAGCCTTATTACTAAAAAAAAGTTGTTCATCATTATTTGCTTCTTCCAATATAACATCGCCCAATACTTTACGATTATATGTATCTACTTTCTGTGGAAATCTAAATTTTGTGTAATCTTTTTCGTTACGAAAACCAACGATTATTATGCGCTCTCTCTTTTGTGGCACACCATATTCATAGGCATTTAGTAATTTATAAGTTACCTTATAACCTGCATTTCTAAATTCACTTATAATCATTGGAAATGCTCCTCCCTTATTCGCAGAAAGTATGCCCTTTACATTTTCTGCAATAAAAAAGCGAGGTTGACGCATTTTAAGAATTTTTACCATTTCAAAAAATAACATACCCCTCTCATCTTTGCAACCTAAACGAGGAGGATTTTGAGCAGAAATGGAAAATGACTGACAAGGGAAACCGCCTATAAGCATATCAAAACTAGGGATCTTATCGATTTCTATTCGTCGTACATCTTCGACAATACACTTATGCTCGAAATTTTCGTTATATATTTTTGTACAATATTCGTCATTGTCTACAGCATACACAACATCAAAAGCATTTTTTTCATACTTTTTTTCAAGATATGAGAATCCTCCAAGTATTCCCAAATCCATACCACCACAACCACAAAACAATGAGGCTACTTTTATTCTTTCCATATCAATAATTCTGTTGGTACAAATGTTTCTGTAGAAAACGAAATTTCCATTCCATCATGCGGTTCTGCCTCTATTTTGTCTGTTTTATACAAATTCACTGGATTTCTTAAAATAATAAGCGTTTTGCTGTGTTCATTCAACATTAAACGATATACACAATAATGTTCTTTGATTGTTGCCGCTACTCGCCATTCATTTGGCGACATATGGAAACCATACATTTGTATTTTTTGCTTACTAATAGTAGTTTTTACTTCAATATATCTATGGCATTCCGTTCCGTCGGCCTCGTAACTATCAATATCATATCCAGGATGGTAAGAAGGACTATCGACTATTTGAATAGCATGAATGAATTTCTCGTAGCCACTTTTTTTTAGCCTCATTTTTTCATGGCTACAAATAATAGCTTCACCAAGATTTCCGATATCTCTAGTAGTTCTATCATCAGATGCCACGAGATCTTTTATTCTATCTGTAAAAATAACATCTATTTCGTCATTTTCCGCCATAATTGAACGAATATCCGTCCTAAAAAGATCTGGCTTTAAAGATTTGTTAACATATTCAAACCATTCTGGTTCAATTTTTGCTATATCCGTTGTTTCCACATTCTCTTTGCCATAAAAATTATCATATCCACAAAACCATGTTGTATCATTTGCAAAGGTCGTTAGGGCTGACAATTCGTTCTCTTTCAACGAAAAATAACCATTTCTCTTAATCAATAAATTGGCTATTTCCATGTAATCAAGAATATCTCCAGCATATCTTGTTACGTCGCCTTTTGTTCTTGCATTTCCTCTCAATGAACATATTTTTACATCTTTGGAATTGTAATATTTAACAGAATTTTTCCGATTTTCCAATATAATTTTTGCGATTTCGGAAGGCGAGCGTTTTCCACTTGTTACGCGCACATCATTGAATATACAGTAAGTGGCTTCTTCTGCGGATAAAGACATATCTTTTGAGCTATTCTCGTTGTTTAGAATTTCGTTACCTGCCATTAATACTTGTATAATTATCTTTGCTGGCTTGAATTTAATGCCATGAGATATGATATCCTTTACATCGTTGGATTTCATATGTCCACCAGGAAACTGAAAGGAATATAAAAATATCCTTAAAAATTGTGTTAAATCTTGATTCTCGTGTAAAAACACAGCCATTGGAGATGTTTCCGTGATGTTACGATCTTTATTCTCCTTATAAAATCCAAACAGCGCAGGTATTTCCGTTCTCCAATTATCGAGAGTTTTCTTTTTCATACCAACATTACCTGGAAACATTTTAATAGCATTAAAATACCTTTTGCTGTATTCTGCACACGAACACTTAGGAATACGGCAACATTCGTTGGCCATGTAAAGTAAGACATTCTCTATATTACTTTTGAATCGTGGTCTTACAAAGTGTATCCTATACCAATTCTTATTGGAAACTTGATAATACTTTATTCCTTGTTTTTTCATAGTATTTTATTTAATTGATCTGCTATTGATTTTGCCATTAAAGGAGGTACTGCGTTACCAACTTGCTTATATTGGCTTGTTTTTGTACCCAAAAAGATAATATCATCTGGGAAAGACTGTAGCCTTGCGCTTTCCCTAACAGTCGGAATCCTGTTCCATTCATAATGGAAGTGATGCCTATGTCCACAATCTATTGTAAAACTCGGTTTCTTGCTGTTGAGTCTTGTCCAAGCGATATGCACCTTTCTCGTCTGTTGCAATTCTACAGGTAAGTCTTTGTAATTGCCGCCATCGGGAACCATCGCTATTATAGATTTTGTTTGCTCATTATGAATTGTTATTTCATGATTATACACGCCTTTGCTATCGGCTCTTACATATGTTTGATAGGCACAACTCGCTTCTACAGGATAATCTGCACCGTCTAGCAGCGAGTATTCTGGCAAGTCGCCCAACGCTTCGTAAGCAGTAACGCGGTTAGCAACATCTACAATGGGTGTAGGAAATTCAAACTCTTTTCCATTTAGTAGACCAACAAACACGGCGCGTCGCCTATTTTGTGGTACGCCATAATCAGAAGCCGTCAATACTTGCACTTTCACAGTATATCCCAACTTTTCGAAATCACTTAAAATAGATTTTTTTACGATCCCATTACCAATACTTAAAATGTTTGGCACATTTTCCATTACAAAGGCTTTGGGCTGAAAATATTGAACCATGCGAACAAAACTCTTATAGAGTATATTTCGTTCGTCGTCAACAATTCTTTTTCCAGCAACAGAAAAGCCTTGACACGGAGGACCACCAATAATCACATCTACCCTTTTACCATTTATGGCATTTTCTACATCTTCCGTTTCTATACTTGCCAAATCCACACAGAGAGTTTTTGCTCCATGTCTGTTGTACTTATATGTATTCAAAGCGTCTGCCCAATTATCTATGGCCAAAATACTTTCAAAACCAGCCATTTCAAATCCTAAGGACATGCCTCCACAACCAGAAAAAAGGTCTATAAATGTGTGCGTTTTTTCTATCATCTGCGCTTCCCTTTCCTAAAAATTCCCAACAATGCCCAACTAATCAACCACGCCACGAGGCCAGCCAGTAGTGCCAGCACGCATGCGCCGAGCAGATATTGCCACAGGTTCACCATCACGCTGTCGAAGGTTACTTCGCTGAACAGCAGCGCAATAGGATTGCCCAACAGGCGACAACCGATGGCGTAACTGCCAAACAGAATGAACGGAATCATGGGCGGCACACTGATGTTGCTCGCCACCACAGCCAGCACTTTGTTGAGCCGCGCCACCTGCGCCACGCCCAACGCAATCCACATTTGGTAACCCCACGCAGGCAGTATGCCGCAACAGATGCCCAACCCGATGGCCAGCGACATACGCAGGTTGCTCTCGGGCGACTGCGTGATATTGCGCTGCACAAAACGCTTCACATTCGTCCATGTGAGCGCGTGCAGAAAACGCCACGGATAATAAATCAGCAGAGCGACAAGCACCAAGTAGGTGTTCAGCAGCGAAATTCGCGTGAAATCGCGCGCTGGACGGAAATGCGACACACGCTCGGCGGCGGGCGGATAATAGACTTTTATCGGCACATTTGCGACCTTTATGCCCTTCCAAGCGGCACGCACCAGCACCTCCACCTCAAATTCGTAGCGCGATGTGATGAAGCGCATTTTTGCCAATTTCGCCAACGGATAGAGCCTAAAACCCGACTGTGTATCAGTGAGTTTGATGCCAGTTTCCGCCCAATACCAAAAATTTGAAAAGCGGTTGGCAAAGGTGTTGCGTTGCGGCATATTTTCGGCTTGCAGGTTGCGCGCACCCACAAAAAGCGTGTCGGGTTGCTGCTCGGCGGCCGCCACAAACACGGCGATGTCGTCGGCATAGTGCTGCCCATCGCTGTCGATGGTGATGGCGTAGGCGTAGCCCAAGCGTGCTGCCTCGCGCAGACCCATTTTCAGCGCATAGCCCTTACCGCGATTGCGTGCATAACCGATGGTGTGCAGGTCGGGTTTGGCGGCCAAAAGTGCGGCGGTGTTGTCGGTGCTGCCGTCGTTCACCACCATTATGTCGGTAGCGTAGCGGCGCACAGCGTCAATAACCTGCAACAGCGTGCCAGCGTTGTTGTAGGTCGGTATCAGCACCACGCAATTCAGGTTCTTGATACGCTGTTTTATGTCGTTAAAGTAAAACTTCAACTTTTATTTATAAGAAATTACGAATCAGACGATTACAAATTATTTTTGCTAAAAATTTTAGCGTCGATAGGCTGATTGAACACTGGCTTTTCGAACTGATATTCAGTGAAATTGCCGTTGGCTTCGTTCATACGCAGAACCAGCAATGCGAGGCTATTTTTGTCGAATGTCAGCACCACATTGGCAAAGTATTTCTTGGCCGAGCCATCGAAAACGGCGGTCAAAATGTAGTTTCGGTCGGTTTCCGTTACCGAAATTTTGGTGTTTCGTCCAGTTTTCAGTCGCTCGAAATCGCCACTCACACAGGCAGTTAGCAGCGTGCGCATCTGTTTGAGCATCGGGTTGCTTTGCGCATTGGCGGCGCTGCGTTTGCCGCCCACAACCATCACAAAATCGTCGCCGTTCATCAGCAGCAGGTCGCCGCGCGGCGTGTCGTAAGCCATGCAGACTTTGTCGCTCTTTTGGTAGTAAAAACGGCCGCTCGACAGGGCATCGTTTTTCAATGCTTTGGCGTGTTTTCGCTGCGAAAAACGGCTCTCGATGGTGGCAATGGCTGCCCCATTTTCGCTGATTTTGGTCAAAATTTCGGTTTCAGTTTCAGCAAAAAGCACGCTGCAACTGACAAAAACCGAAAGTATCGAAATGTATAATCGTTTCATAATCAAATTGTTACAATTTCATATTCGTGGCGTTTCAGCATCTCCAAAAGTTTCGTGAGCAGCAGGTCGCTTTCGGGGCGGTCGTCGTGCAGCAAGATGATTGCGCCGCTATGTAGCCGCCGTTCGATGTGTTGCACCACCTCGCAGCGTGTGCGGCGCGCGTTGGTGTCGTACGAGCGTATGCTCCAACCGATGGTTTTCAAGCCTAATCGCCTCACTGCCAGACCAATATGCGGATTTGTAACGCCAAATGGCGGTCGAAACAGGTCGATTTTTTCGCCGCAAATCTGCTCCAAAAGTTCGCGCGTGGCACGCAAGTCGGCCATCACTTTGTGCGTCGATTTGAGCGGAAATGTGCTTTCGTGGCGCATGGTGTGAATGCCCACACGATGCCCCTCGGCCACCATACGGCGCACCACATCGGGACATTGCGCCGCCTTTTCGCCAATCAGAAAAAAGGTAGCGTGAACGCCATTTTTGCGCAAAATGTCCAAAATTTTCGGCGTTTGCACCGCATCGCAGCCATCGTCGAAAGTGAGAGCCACTGCCCTTTTGTCCGTTTTCAGGCGGCACACAGCGCGCACATAAACGCTCAAACGCAGACTGTACGACGCCAAAAACAGGAGCGTAAAGATAAGCAAAATTCCTATGATAGACAAAAAAAGCGTCATTTGCAGGGCGCGATGTGTATGGCGGTCGGTGCTTGATCGAAGTAACTGTTATAAATCCATCTGTCTGATTTGCAGTCGGTTAAGGCGGCAAACAAGGCGGCCGCCGAGGCCGTGTGGAATGTGCCGCACGCCGCATAATCGACCGTTGCGCCAGCGGGCAATTCGGACAAAAATTCGGGCAGAAACACCTGCGCCAACGCCTCGGGCTGCGGTTTGTCGGAAAGCACAAAAAAGTAGGCACCTTCGCCTGCCGTGGCGTGCCGCCAAAGTCCCATGCGCTCCATAATTTTCAGTTGCGACGGCGTGTTATTGTCGAATCCGCCGAGCAGCACACAATGCGCTTCACCGCTCTGTATCAGCAAGATAGCATCGAGCAGCGCGCTCTCGAAACTGCGCCCACGGTGCGTGTAAGTCATGTTGTAGCAGTGATTTTTGCAGAGCAGCCCAATCTGTCCGCCCACCGTGTTGAAGGTCGATTGTATGAATGGCGTGGGATTGAGCAGCGATTCGTCGTTTTCGATAAGCGTGCGCAGAAATTTTTCGCTGTCGTCCAAGCAGCCGAAGCCCGTAGCCGTGATGATGGCGTCGATTGGCTGACTGCAACGCTGAACGCACGCCATGCCCACGCTCACGCCCATTTTCACTATGCGGCTCATGCGGCGGCGCAAGGCAGCGTCGGGAATCAACGTTTTTATGTCATCTGTCAGTGTTTTGTCTGATGTGGCGATGTTGATGTAAACAGGTTTTTCGTGCCATTTTTCGTCCGATTTCGTAGCATCTTTGCCAAAGATGAGCGTGGCGCAATTACCGCCAAAGCCAAACGAATTGCTCATCACATGGCGCAGATTGCGATTTTCGGCGAAATCGGTTTGCGGCACAAGCGGCAGTTCGTGCATCGGCGTTGAAAAGTTGAGGTTCGGCCACACTGCACCCTGCTGGAGCGATAGCAGCGCAAACACCGCCTCGATGCCGCCAGCGGCCGCCAGCGTGTGTCCCGTAAAGGCTTTGGTCGAACTGAATGTCGGCACATTTGCGCCAAAAAGCCGCTGCAACGCCGCACCTTCCGAAGCGTCGTTGTTGCTTGTGCCAGTGCCATGCACATTGATATAGTCGATGTCGGCTGTTGATAACTTGGCCATCGCCAACGCCTTCGACATCGAGAGGAAAGCCCCATCGCCAGTCTGCGAAGTGGCTGTTTGGTGAGTCGCGTCATTGGCATTCGCAAAACCGAGCAAATAGCCGTAACTCTTTGCTGATGGGCTTTCGGCGCGTTGCAGCACGATGAAACCTGCACCCTCGCCAAGATTGAGCCCAGCGCGCGTGTCGTCGAACGGTCGGCAGCGATTTTCGTCCAAAATCATCAGCGATTTGAAGCCGTTGAGCGTGAATTGGCAGAGCGAATCGGTGCCACCAGCCACCACCACATCGAGCAGCCCCGCCTGCAACAGTCGCGCACCAAGCATGATGGCGTTTGCCGCAGACGAACAGGCGGTAGAAATGGTTGTTGAAAAGTCGTGAATGCCGCAGTAATTGGCTATTTG
Organism: Segatella copri; assembly: GCA_963593685.1. Taxonomy (GTDB): domain Bacteria; phylum Bacteroidota; class Bacteroidia; order Bacteroidales; family Paludibacteraceae; genus W0P28-013. The sequence continues at coordinate 7,940 of CAVBBP010000003.1, read as the reverse complement.
TAGCGTGCTGTCGGCACTGTCGTGGTGGGCAGCAAGGCGCAAGCGGCCTTTGTTGGGGTCGTGCATGAAATCACGGTAGAAACATTCGGTCAGATCCATGCCGCCCACCGAGGTCGCCGAAACTAACCCAATGCGCTGATTAACAGCAATTTGCGCATCATCGACAGCCTCTTTGGCGGCCAGCATACCGAGCAGTGCCGTACGCGAAAAGGGGGCATTTTCAGGCAATCCAAGCCGCTTTTTCAGTGCATCGTTCGACAGTTTCACTTCGCCCACAGGCACGCGGTGGTTCGTTTTGAACAGCGACACGCTGCCCAAACCACTCTGCCCTGCCCGCAAAGCCTCGCAGTTGCGCTGCACGCCCACGCCCAACGCCGATACAATTCCTATGCCAGAGATTTTTATCACAAGTTTTTGGATTTGGTTATTTGGTCGTTGAAAAGTTGATTGGTTGATCGGTTTAACGCATTGGTGATGGTCGTAGCCCCCTTTCCCGTTTCCCCCGAAGGGGGAAAAGCCTAGGTCTTTTGTCTTTACTCTTTATTCTTTTGTCTATAAACTATAAACTATAAACTATAACCTACAAACTTTCCAATCTTTCAAACATTGGAAAGAATTGGAGAGTTTTTGTGGCGATTTGTGCCAAAAAACAGTAGGCAGAGCCTCTACTCTACCTCAAAAAATTGACTGCGGCAAGTCAGTTTCGCTGCTATTTCGTGCGGTTGGCAGCGATGAATTCGGCCAGTGTGCGCACCGAGGCAAAATGCGCTTTGGCGGCTTTCGGGTCGGGCAGTTTGATGCCGTATTCGCGTTCGAGAATCAAGATGATTTCGAGCGCATCAATCGAATCCAAGCCCAAGCCCGCGCCAAAAAGCGGCGCATCGGTATCGATGTCGGCGGGCGTCATCTCTTCCAAATTCAGTGCCTCGATAAGTTGCTGTTTCAGTTGTTCAATCAGTTGTTCCATAATAGTGTGAAAGTTTATAAAGTTGAAAGTCTATAAAGTGTGTAAAGTGAAAAAGTTATTTCTAATTTCTGGTTTCTAATTGTTTCTCAAAATTGCTGCCGCAATTTTTGTTTCTAAGTTTCTATGTTTCTGGTTATTTGTTGAATCGTTTAATCGTTGAACTGTTTCGGACGCACTCGGTGCGTCCCTACAATTTGAAATTCTGAATTTGTGCGACAAGCGAGCGCAGAGTCAAACTCGTTTGAACTATGCCGAGCGGAGCAAAAATCAAATAAAATTTGAAATTGCGGCTTTGCCGCATCACTGCTCACTGCTCACTGCTCACTTCTCACTAAAGATTCCTCACTCCTAATTCCTCACTCCTAATTTTTCTTGCTACTTGCTACTCATATCTTGCGACTTAAAAGATCAAATTTCGCGGTATAGTGGTCGCCGAGCAGTTCGCACCAGCCAACGATGACGCGGTCGGCGATGCGACGGCACAGCAAATTTTCGGCGTATTGGCGAGTGAAGCCGTCGGGGGCGTTCTGCACAAAAAAGGTGTTTTCGCCCTGAATGTGGTGCCGAATGCAGATTTCGCCACTCACGATGTTTGGCAGCGTGTAAACGAACACGGCTGGCGACACAGGTTCGTGCGCATTGAGCAGTTGCTGGTGGCGCAAATCGGTGTCGAGCGAGGCGGCGTGGTTGGCTACAACAATGGCAGTGCGTGTGCTATCGTCCTCTAAATCAACGCCTTGCAGCAGTTTTTCGACAGCCACATAGCCCAATTTGCACTGGTCGTCCATCTTGAAAAACTTGATGTTCGGCGCATTCAACGCACGGTATTCGTCGCGGATAAACTCGGCAAAGGGGCGATTGGATGCCAAAATCACCGATTTCTGCACACTAATGGCACACTCGTCCCATTTGTTCGCCACTTTTTCGCCCACTCCCAATTTCAGCACCATCGCCGCATTGCAGCCGCCAAAGCCCGAAGCAATTTTCAGACAGCAGTCGCCATGCGTAATTGCCTGATGTTCAGCCGAAACCGTTATCGGATAAGGCACGCCGAGCGTTTCAAATCCGAGCGTACCAAAGAGCATTTTGTGGCGCAGTTGCCACACGCAAAGAATGCTCTCTATCACGCCGCACGCGCCAAGTGTGTGGCCGAAATAGGGTTTCAGACTGCTGGTCGGAATATCGAGTAAATCGCTCAAATTCAGGGATTTACTCTCCATTTCGTCGTTATAAATGGTGGCTGTGCCGTGTGCGCTCACAAACGCCAAATCTGCCGCAACCACTTGCGCCTCGGCCATGGCGTTGCGTATGGCGTAGTGCAGCCCATCGCCTGTGCGCGATGGCCCCGAAATGTGATTGGCATCGTTGGTAATGCTGCCGCCAAGAATCGTAACTGGCTGATTTCCACGCAGATTTTCGTCGCTCGAGAGCAGAACCGCGCCACACGCCTCGCCCATCGACAGACCGTCGCGCGCCGCATCGTAAGGGCGGCAAAGTTTTTCGCTCACCGACTTGAAGGACTGAAAACCCGACACCACAAACTGCGTGAGCAAGTCGCCGCCCACAACCAAAATGTGCTTGTAGCGCCGCTCTTCGATGAGTCGCGCCGCCACAATAAGCGCAGAAACGCCTGATATACAAGCATTTGAAATAACGATTGGCTCTGTGGTGATGCCGCAAAAATCGGCAACTTTTTTGGCAAGATTGGGCAGAAAAATGCGTTTGTCGGTCAAACCCTGTTCCTGCAAAAGGTCGATGTTGCCTTTGGTAGTCGAAAGCACAAAACCGACATCATCGCGCGCAAAATCGACCGCTGGCACCTGTTTTTTGAGGCGTTCGACCACGAAAATCATCAAACGCTCCAAGCGCGTAAGAGCGGCATTTTCGGGGATTTGCTGCCAATCGATCTGCCCTGCCATGAACGGCGTTTCGCTGATGCTCGTATCGCTGTGCCGCACCACGCCCGATTGGTACGCCAAAATCTGCGCAGCGTTTTGGTCGGTACCAAATCCGAGCGCCGAAATCATCTGATCGGCAACCCAATAGACGGCTGGTATTTGCGAATGGCGGGACATTGGTTGGTTTTTGAGTTTCTAGTTTCTGGTTTCTAGTTTCTAATTGTTTCTCAAAATTGCTACCGCAATTTTTGTTTCTATGTTTCTAGTTATTTGTTGAATCGTTGAACTGTTGAAGCGTTTCGGACGCACTCGGTGCGTCCCTACAATTTGAAATCTGAAATCTGAAATTAAAAAGTCTTACGACTTTTTTTGCACACCATAATAGAGTGTCCGAGTCCAAGGCCGTCGATTATCTGCTCCACCTCCAAGCCAGCGGCGGCAACGCAGCGCGCCATGTCGTCGGAGTGGTACATTTTGCTGTTGCCGTTGGCCAATGCGGTGAAATAGAGACTGGTGAGCGTGAGGCAGTAGGCGGCAGTTTCAAATTTTTGTCTGTCCCAAAAAGTTTCCATGATGTAGAGGCGCGTGTCGTCGTTCATGGCGGCGGCGGCACGCTGCAAAATGCTCGTTACTTCCGTTTCGGAGAAGCAATCGAGAAATTGGCTCATCCAAATGGCATCGAATCCTTCGGGGAACGGCACGCTGGCATCGAGCAGGTTTGCGCCGTGACCGTGTATGCGGTCGGCACCTTCGAGACCAGCCGTTTTTTGGCGCATCATGCCGAGTTGTTGCGGCAAATCCATAATGGTAACCTCCACATTTTTGTCGAAGCCGACGCAGCGCAACGCCCAGCGACCCGTGTTGCCGCCCACATCGAGCAGCGTGCGCGGTTTGTTGGCAAAAACCACACGCAGAGCCTCATCGAACGAGTTGTCGGAGTAGAAATGGTCGAACCCGAACCAACTTTTCTGCACCTGTTCGGGCAGACTCGATAGCCCTTCGTAGATGGTCGGCCAGTCGCCAAAGACTTTCAAACCAGCAGGTTTGCCCGTTTTCAAAGCCTCGTCAAGGCGGAAAAGTCCGAGATAGTTCACATCGTGATTGAAATCGAGGTTGGCTTGAACCACTTTGTCGTTTTGCAGAAACCAGCCCGCTTTGGTCAGTTTGTAGCGGTCGCCATCGACAATGACTGTGCCGATAGACAGCGAGGCTTCGAGCAACACTTGCGCCGCATAGTCCGACAGGTGCGCCCGCACAGCGATTTCGTGCTGCGTAAGACCGTCGTTATTCTCGTCGAGCAGCGCAAAAATGCCGAAATTCAGCATCAGTCGCGACACTTGAAAAACCATCGGGGCAAAGGCAATTTCGTGCGCCAAACGCTGCGCCTCAAGAGCCGATTTGCTATCTTTCGTGTATTTTTTCTTCAGATTTGGGAAAAGATTCATGGTTATCAGTTCGTAAAGTTTGTAAAGTTTGTAAAGTTTGTAAAGTTGAAAGTCTATAAAGTGTATAAAGTGAAAAGTTATTTCTGGTTTCTGGTTTCTAGTTTCTGGTTTTCGGTAACCGAAACGCCGCAATCTTCAAATCTTCAAATTTTCAAATAATTAAATAATTGGAAATTAGATAATTGGGTAATTAAAAAACACTTCTCACTGCTAACTGCTCACTTCTCACTAAAAACATTCCAGAATTGGTAGAGATTGAACCACTGTTGTGGGGCGGTTTTGACTACTTTTTCGAGGGCGGCGATGTATTGTGCGAGCAGTTGTTTTTCGGTGATTTTTGCGCCATCGACCTGCGTATCGACGGTGGCGAAAGCAAATTTGTAGCCGCGGTTTTGGCGCGTGGCAAAGTAGAAAGCCACAGGCACACGCAGTTTGGCGGCCAAGCGAAACGGCCCTTCGGGAAAATTGGCGTCGTAGCCCAAAAATTTGGCGGTCAGCACACGCTCCCGATTCATGTAGCGGTCGCCTTGCAGACAGACGGTTTCGCCAGCATTCAACGCCCGTTTGATGCGGAGTGCAGTCTCTATTTCGTCGGTTTTGTTCACAGGAATGATGCTGTAAGTTTTGTCGCTCTCCTCCATGTACTGTTTCACAAATTCATACTCTTCGTCGACCATCACGATGTGCATTTTCTTGGCATAATCGCCAAAAAAAGTGCCGCCCATCTGCCACGCGCCGACATGCGCACCGATGATGATTGCGCCGCGACCACTGTCGAGCAGCTGCAAAAAGTTGTCGTAGTTCTCGAACTGAAAAGTGAATCGGTCTTTCAATCCGCACTGAATGGCGGCCTTGTCGATGAGGCACTGCCCGAAGCGAAAAAAGTGTTTGTAGATGCAGCCGATAGTTTGCAGCCGACTTTTGCCCCAAATGGTCCGATAGTAGAACCAAAGGGCTTTGGTTTGTGTGGGCGCGAAGAGCATGAAATGCGGCACCACATAGGTGAGATTGGCGTAGGCAAAACCCAACCCGAAATGTTTCAGGAAGAAAAGAAAGATGCTGTAGCCCAGTTTGTTGCCACGCGATTTTGCAGTCCACTCCCTGTCGGCCATACTATTTTGTGCGTTTGGCTACAAGTTCGACCAACTGCCCGAAAGTTCGGCAACCGACAAAATCTTCGGCTTTCAATTTCACATCGAATTCTTGGTTTATCAGCACCACCACATCGACCATATCGAGGCTATCGAAGCCCAAATCGTCCTTCAGCAGCGCAGTATCGCTGAATTTCTCGTGCGGCACCTCAAACTCGCCACTCAAGCAATCAATCAATTTATCGGTAATTGTCATTTTATTTTTATAGTGTATAAAGTGTGTAAAGTGTATAAAGTGGAAAGTGTGTAAAGTTTATAAAGTTCGTAAAGTTGAAAGTAGGGACGCAGCATGCCACATCCTTTTTGTGGATTTGGTTATTTGGTTATTAGGTGAATTGATAAACCCATTAATTTGAAATTTGAAATTTGAAATCTGAAATCTTGTCATTGCGGCTTTGCCGCATCACTCCTCACTTCTCATTCCTAACTCCTAACTCTTTTTCAAGTGTTCTATCACTCGTTCTATCTCTTTGAATTTGGGTGTGTCTTCGATGAACACTGGCACAATTTTACGCACATCGTTGTATATTTTTCGCGTTGCAGGCGATAGGCGGTCGGCTATTTTCAGGCAATCGACGGCTTGCACCAAAGCCATGTAGTGAATGGCCATCACTTGAAAAGCGTTTTCGACCACGCGGCGGCAAATGAGTGCCGAATTGGTACCCATGCTCACAATGTCCTGATTATCATTGTTGTTTGGAATGCTATGCACATAGTTTGGCATCGACAGCGTTTGACATTCGGCGGTGGTAGATGTGGCCGTAAACTGCGACGCTTGCAAACCGTAGTTCAGCCCCAGCACGCCCAAATTGACAAACGGCGGCAAAATACCGTTGATGCGGTCGTGGAAAATGTAGTTCATCTGCCGCTCCATGAGCATCGTCATTTTGGTAACGGCTATCTTCAGTTTGTCCATCTCGAACGACACATAGTCGCCGTGGAAATTGCCGCCGTGATAGACCGTGCGTGTTTCGGGATCGACTATCGGATTGTCGTCGGCCGAATTGAGTTCTTCGACCAAGATTTTTTCGGTGAATTTGATGGTATCGAGCACGGGGCCGAGTATCTGCGGCACGCAACGCAACGAATAATAGGGCTGCACTTTGTGGTCGAATGTGGCCTCTTCGTGGTGGTTGTAGAGTTTTTCGGCGCGCTTGTAGAGGCATTGGCTTCCTGCCGACAGACGGCGCATTTCGGCCGCCACCTCGTTCTGCCCATCGTGATTTTTCAGACTGTTCAGTTCGGCTGCCATAAAGTCGTCGTACGACGACACCACCTCGTTCACCAGCACCGATGCACCTATCGCGGCGCGATACAACTGTTTGGCGCGCACCAGATTGACCAGCCCAATGCCCGTCATCACGGCGGTGCCGTTGGTTATGGCTAAACCTTCGCGCAAGTACATTTTCAGCGGTTCGAGACCGTTTTCGCGCATCACATCGGCAGCCACACGGCGTTCGCCTTTGTAGAAAACATCGCCCTCGCCTATCAGCGCCAGTGCCAAATGCGCCAACTGCACCAAATCGCCGCTTGCGCCCACGCTGCCGTGTTCGGGAATCACAGGAATGATGTCGCGATTGATAAACTCCTGCAACAGCCGCACCGTGTCGGTGTGAATGCCCGATTTGCCATTGAGAAAAGTGCAGAGCCGCGACACCATGGCGGCTTTCACACATTCGGCAGGCAAAGGCTGCCCAGCCCCAGTGGAGTGGCTGCGTATGATGTTGTACTGCAGTTGCAGCAGGTGGTCGTCGGTTACGCGGTATTGCGCCATCGGACCAAAGCCCGTGTTGATGCCGTAGATGACCTTGTCCTTGGCAAATTCGGACAAAAAGCGGTAGCATTCGTCCACTTTTTCGAGCGATTTGTCGCTCAAAAGCAGCGGTTTGCCGCCAAACACAATGGATTCAAGTTCTTGCAATTCCATAAGCAACGGTATAAGCCATAACGAACTGCAAAATTACAAATAAAAATCCATTCTACCGCCACCTGTAGCCGATAGTTTTTTTAGTTATTTGAAAATTTGAAGATTTGAAAATTTGAAGATTACGGCATTTGGGAACGCGGATATTATTCATTCTTAATTCTTAATTAAAACAACCCCCTCCCCTGCTTCCGCAGGTACTCCCCCTATCTGCTGCGCAGCAGGGGGAGAGAATAGGACGACAGAAAGTCAGCAAAGTAACAAAAACGCACCAAACCAACTTCAACGCGATTCTGTCCCCCTGCTTGGAGCAAAGCGGAAAGATAGGGGGACGAGGAGCGACAGCGACGGAGGGGGTTAGTGCCAATGTAGAATTTAGAATTTTGAATTATGAATTAAGAATTATCTGCGTTCCGAAACGCCGCATTTATTATTCATTTTTCTCGGACGCACTCGGTGCGTCCCTACAATTTGAAATTCTGAAATCTGAAATTCTGAATTTGCGGCTTGCCGCATCACTGCTCACTACTAACTTCTCACTTCTAACTAAAAAAT
>CAVBBP010000002.1:0-79341 GCA_963593685.1 Segatella copri | reverse complement strand
TTTTTTTCCGAACTTTGCAAAAAATCCGTTGCATTTAGAAGTTGAATCTGCCTCCACTATTTGATGGTTGCCAGCGCAAATTTCAGGCGTTTCAGCACCTCGTCTTTGCCGAGTATTCGGGTGATGACAAACATTTGTGGACCGCGCATTTCGCCGACCAGCGTCAGGCGGAAGGGGTTCATCACATTACCGAGGCCGTAGCCTTTGGCGGCGCACCACGCTTTTATCTGCTCTTCGCACGCTTCGGCATCGTCGAAACTGGGCAGTTTTTCTATCTCGCAGAGCAATTCCGAAAGTAGCGTGTGCGTGTCGTCTTTCCAGCGTTTCTGCACATCTTTTTCGTTGAATTCGGTCGGCGCAACGAAGAAAAATCGGCACAAATCCCACAAGTCGCAGGTGAGTGTGGCGCGCTCTTTCATCGCAGCGATGGCCATCTCCACTTTTGCGCTGTCGGCGGCAATGCCAAGCGCATCGAGTTTGCTCTGAACGATGGGCGCAAGTTCCTTGTCCGACCGCTTTTGCAGATAGATATGGTTGAAATGTTTGCCTTTTTCGTAGTCGAATTTGGCACCGCTCTTGCTGCACCGCGTAAGGTCGAATAGGCGTATCAGGTCGTCCATCGACATCACCTCTTCGTCGTTGCCAGGATTCCAGCCAAGCAATGCCAAGAAATTGATGACGGCTTCGGGCAGATAGCCGCTCTCGCGGTAGCCGCTCGACACTTCGCCCGTTTTGGGGTCGTGCCATTCGAGCGGAAAGACAGGAAAACCGAGTCGGTCGCCGTCGCGTTTGCTCAGTTTGCCGTTGCCATCGGGCTTGAGCAGTAGCGACAGATGTGCAAATTGCGGCATGCTCTCTTCCCAGCCGAAAGCGCGGTAGAGCAGCACATGGAGCGGTGCGCTCGGCAGCCACTCTTCGCCACGTATGACATGCGAAATCTCCATCAGATGGTCGTCCACAATGTTGGCCAAATGGTAGGTCGGCAGACAGTCGGCCGATTTGTAGAGCACTTTGTCGTCGAGAATGCTCGAATTGACATGCACATCGCCACGAATGAGGTCGTGAACGGTAATCGCTTCGCCCGGTTCAATTTTGAAACGCACCACATATTGTTCGCCTTCGGCAATGCGGCGTTCGACCTCTTCGGCGTTCATTGTCAGCGAGTTACGCATCTGCAAGCGTGTAGAGGCATCGTATTGGAAATTGGGAATCTCGGCACGCTTGGCCTCCAACTCTTCGGGCGTATCGAATGCGATGTAGGCTTTGTCGCTGACGAGCAGTTGCTGCACATATTTTTTGTAGATGTCGCGCCGCTCGCTTTGGCGGTATGGACCATAGTTGCCACCAAACGAAACGCCTTCGTCGAACTGAATGCCGAGCCAGCGGAACGACTCCAAAATGTACTCCTCGGCCCCCGGCACAAAACGGTGGCTGTCGGTATCTTCGATACGAAAAACGAGTTCGCCGCCGTGCTGTTTGGCGAAAAGGTAGTTGTACAATGCGGTGCGCACGCCGCCGATATGCAGTGCGCCCGTAGGCGATGGTGCGAAACGCACACGGACTTTTCTCTCTGTCATCACTTCTCAATTTTTGTTGTGCAAAGGTACGAAATTTAGTTGAAAGTGTGAAAGTTTATAAAGTCTGTAAAGTGTAAAGTAGTTTCTAGTTTCTGGTTTTCTATTTGAAATTTTGAAGATTGATTTTGCCGCACAGACCCTTATTGATGCGTTAAACTTATCAACTCATCAACCAATCAACTCATCAACCTAAATTTTCCACTTTTTCAAAAAAAAATGTTCATAACTTTTTGCCAGTTCAAAAAAAAGTAGTAATTTTGCAGCCCCAAATAGTGGGAAGAATTAACAGTTTTATGTAATCAAAAATCAGAAGAAATGCCTACAATTCAACAATTGGTTAGAAAAGGAAGGGTAGTTTTGGAAGACAACAGCAAGGCTCCTGCCTTGGATTCGTGCCCCCAACGCCGCGGCGTTTGCGTGCGTGTGTACACCACCACACCCAAAAAGCCAAACTCGGCAATGCGTAAAGTTGCCCGTGTGCGTTTGACCAACGCCAAAGAGGTGAACGCCTACATTCCGGGCGAGGGACACAACCTGCAGGAACACTCGATTGTGCTGGTGCGCGGCGGCCGTGTAAAAGACCTGCCAGGTGTGCGCTATCACATCGTGCGTGGCACACTCGACACGGCTGGCGTAACATCGCGCACACAACGCCGCTCGAAATACGGTGCCAAGCGTCCGAAAAAATAATACACCCTATTTAACTAACACACAAGTCTAAAATTGTTTTTGATTTTTTGAGCAGTGCAAGGTTGAGTAAATGCGTTCGGTGGAACGCGTTGAAGACAAAAACGACAGCCAAAACAAAAACGTAACTTTTTTTTTGAAAAATGAGAAAATCAACTCCAAAAAAACGGGTGATCCTGCCGGATTCCGTTTTTAACGAAGTCATGGTGACGAAATTCGTCAACCACCTGATGTACGATGGAAAGAAAAGCATCTCTTTCGACATCTTCTACACCTCTCTCGACTTGGTAAAGGCAAAACTGCCCAACGAGGAGAAGACCCCTCTCGAAATTTGGAAAAACGCTCTCGACAACATCACTCCACAAGTCGAAGTAAAATCGCGCCGCATCGGTGGCGCCACTTTCCAAGTTCCTACCGAAATCCGTCCCGATAGAAAACAATCTATCTCGATGAAAAACCTGATTATTTTTGCACGCAAACGCGCTGGACATTCGATGGCCGAAAAATTGGCTGCCGAAATCATCGACGCATACAATAATCAAGGTGGCGCATTCAAACGCAAAGAGGAAATTCACCGCATGGCCGAAGCAAACCGCGCTTTTGCGCATTTCCGCTTCTAAATTTAATTCTTGGGTATAGAAATGGCAAAAAAAGATTTGCACTTTACGCGTAATATCGGCATCATGGCACACATCGATGCTGGTAAAACTACCACATCGGAACGCATCTTGTTCTACACTGGTTTGACTCACAAAATCGGTGAGGTGCACGACGGTGCGGCTACTATGGACTGGATGGAGCAGGAACAAGAGCGTGGTATCACCATCACCTCGGCCGCTACCACCGCCTACTGGAACTACAACGCAAACAAATACAAAATCAATCTGATTGACACCCCGGGGCATGTCGATTTCACTGTCGAAGTGGAACGCTCGCTCCGTATTCTCGATGGTGCCGTGGCTACTTTCTGCGCCGTTGGTGGCGTAGAACCGCAGTCGGAAACCGTGTGGCGTCAGGCCGATAAGTACAATGTGCCGCGCATCGGCTATGTGAACAAGATGGATCGCTCTGGTGCCAACTTTTTCGATGTTGTGCAACAGATTCACGATGTACTCGGCGCAAACCCTTGCCCGATACAAATCCCGATTGGTGCCGAAGAACACTTCAAAGGCATCATCGACCTTGTGCGCATGAAAGCACTCTACTGGCACGACGAAACGATGGGCGCAGAGTACGAAGTAGATGATATTCCTGCCGAACTCCAAGCCGAAGCCGAAGAGTGGCGCGACAAAATGCTTGAAACGCTCGCTGGCATCGACGATACACTGATGGAAAAATACTTCGACGACCCATCGACAATCACCGAAGACGAGATAAAAGCTGCGCTGCGCAAAGGCACTGTGGCGATGGAAATCAACCCGATTATCTGCGGATCGTCGTTCAAAAACAAGGGTGTTCAACCGCTGTTGGACGCTGTTTGCGCCTATCTGCCATCGCCGCTCGATACGGCACATGTCGATGGCACCGACCCGCGCGACCCCGAAAAGAAACTGACCCGCAAACCAAGCGAAGACGAACCACTATGCGCCTTGGCGTTCAAAATCGCCACCGACCCGTATGTTGGCCGCCTCTGCTTCTTCCGCGTCTATTCGGGACATCTCGACGCTGGCTCGTATGTGTACAACGCACGCTCGGGCAAAAAAGAGCGCATCTCGCGCATCTTCCAAATGCACTCCAACAAACAGAATCCTGTCGATGTAATCGGTGCTGGCGACATCGGTGCTGGCGTAGGTTTCAAAGATATTCGCACGGGCGACACGCTCTGTGCCGAAGAAGCACCTATCGTACTCGAATCGATGGACTTCCCCGATCCTGTTATCGGTATCGCTGTTGAACCAAAATCGCAAGCCGACATCGACAAACTCGGCATCGGTTTGGCAAAACTGGCCGAAGAGGATCCGACTTTCACCGTTCACACCGACGAACAATCGGGACAAACCGTTATCTCGGGTATGGGCGAACTGCACTTGGAAATCATTATCGACCGTCTGAAACGCGAGTTCAAAGTCGAGTGCAACCAAGGTCGTCCGCAAGTGTCGTACAAAGAGTGCATCACGCAAACCGTCGATCTGCGCGAAGTTTACAAGAAACAGTCGGGCGGTCGCGGTAAATTTGCCGACATCATCGTCAAAGTTGGTCCGTGCGACGAAGGCTGGGAAGGCGGCCTGCAATTTGTCGATGAGGTGAAAGGCGGCAACATTCCGAAAGAGTTTATTCCATCGGTGCAAAAGGGCTTCCAAATGGCCATGAAAAACGGTGTTTTGGCTGGCTATCCAGTCGATTCGCTTAAGGTCGTTTTGGTCGATGGCTCGTTCCACCCAGTCGATTCCGACCAGTTGTCGTTCGAAATTTGCGCACAAATCGCGTTCAAAAACGCTTGCGCAAAAGCCAAACCTGCGCTGCTCGAACCGATTATGAAACTCGAAGTTGTAACCCCCGAAGAGAGCATGGGCGATGTCATCGGCGACTTGAACAAACGCCGCGGACAGGTCGAAGGCATGGAGTCGAGCCGCACAGGCGCACGCATTGTCAAAGCCAAAGTGCCGCTGGCCGAAATGTTCGGCTATGTAACCGCCCTGCGTACCATCACATCGGGTCGTGCCACCTCGTCGATGGAGTTCTCGCACTACGCCGAAGTTTCTACCTCCATAGCCAAAGCCGTGGTCGAAGAAGCCAAAGGCCGTGTTGATCTCTTGTAAAACGAAAAATGACGAATCGCCGTGCGTTAGCGAATGACTCTTAACGCACGCGCGGTTCCTCAAAAAAATGAATAATTTTTTAACAAAAAAAAACAATGAGTCAAAAAATCAGAATCAAACTCAAATCGTACGATCACAATTTGGTCGATAAATCGGCCGAAAAAATCGTCAAAACAGTGAAGGCCACAGGTGCTGTCGTTAGCGGTCCAATTCCGCTGCCCACGCACAAACGCATTTTCACGGTCAATCGCTCGACATTCGTCAACAAAAAAGCGCGCGAACAGTTCGAACTCTCGGCCTACAAACGCCTGATTGACATCTACAGTTCGACCACGCAGACCGTCGATGCGCTGATGAAACTCGAATTGCCGTCGGGCGTCGAAGTGGAAATTAAAGTGTAGCCGCTCGCTCACACTAAATTAAAAAGAAAAGAGTAAGAATAATAAAATTTAATTGAAATGCCAGGATTAATTGGAAAAAAAATCGGAATGACATCCGTTTTCAGTGCCGAGGGAAAAAACATTCCATGCACTGTTATCGAAGTTGGTCCATGCGTGGTTACGCAGGTTAAAACCGTCGAACGCGACGGCTACAGCGCACTTCAGTTGGGTTTCGGCGATGTGAAAGAAAAACACGCTACCAAAGCCGAAATTGGCCACTGCAAAGTGTCGGGCGCAACCCCCAAAGGACACTTGGTTGAGTTCAAGAGTTTCGACGACACCTACAAATTGGGCGACATCATCACCGTCGACAAAGTATTTGAAGAGGGCGACTGGATCGACGCCGTAGGAACATCGAAAGGTAAAGGTTTTCAGGGCGTAGTGAAACGCCACGGATTCGGCGGTGTAGGCCAATCGACACACGGTCAGGACGACCGTCTGCGCGCTCCCGGTTCGTTGGGCGCATCGTCGTACCCCTCGAAAGTATTCAAAGGCATGCGTATGGCAGGCCGCATGGGTGGCGACCGCGTAACCGTACAAAACCTTCAAGTTATCAAAGTAATGCCAGAACACAATCTGTTGGTTATCAAGGGATCGGTGCCGGGCGTTAAAGGTTCAATCATTTTAATCGAAAAATAATGGAACTGAGCGTATATAACATCAAAGGAGAAGAGACCGGAAAGAAAGTCGTTTTGAAAGACGAAATTTTCGGCATTGAGCCCAACGACCACGCCATCTACCTCGATGTGAAGCAGTATTTGGCCAACCAGCGTCAAGGCACACACAAATCGAAACAACGCAGCGAGATGTCGGGTTCGACCCGCAAACTCGGCCGCCAAAAAGGCGGCGGCGGCGCACGCCGCGGCGACATCAACTCGCCACTGCTCGTGGGCGGCGCACGCGTGTTCGGCCCAGTGCCGCGTGACTACAGTTTCAAACTCAACAAGAAACTGAAACAACTCGCTCGCAAATCGGCACTCTCGTACAAAGCCGCCAACGGCGAAATCATCGTAGTCGATACCATCAATTTCGATGCGCCGAAGACCAAAGAGTTTGTCGCCATGGCGAACAATCTGAAAATCGCGGACAAAAAATCGCTCGTGATTTTGCCAGAACCAAATAAATTCGTATATTTGTCGGCTCGTAACCTCCAGAAATCGAAGGTTATAACCGTCTCAGAATTAAGCACATACGAAATTCTGAACAATTCTGTTGTGGTGCTTCCCGAAGCCACCATCGCCGAAATTGAGCAACATTTTAATGTATAAGAGGAGGACAAACGCTTATGTCAGTAATTATCAAACCAATCGTTACGGAGAAAATGACCAAAATCGGCGAGAAATTCAACCGCGTCGGTTTTCGCGTTGTGCCCACTGCCAACAAACTTGAAATCAAGGCTGCGGTAGAGGCTCTGTATAACGTAACCGTGGTGGATGTAAACACCTCCAATGTACACGGTAAGGCAAAAAGCCGCTACACCAAGAGCGGTGTCGTCAACGGACATTCGGCTATCTACAAAAAAGCCATTGTAACGTTGAAAGAAGGAGACACAATCGATTTTTATAGCAACATTTAATAAACCAAAATGGCTGTACGTAAATTAAAGCCCACAACACCGGGGCAAAGACACAAAGTTATTGGTGCGTTCGACACAATTACCGCCAGCGCACCAGAGAAGTCTCTTGTATTTGGTTTTGGAAAAACCGGCGGTCGCAACAACACCGGCAAAATGACCATGCGCTACATTGGTGGCGGACACAAGAGAAAGTATAGAGTAATTGATTTCTGCCGTAGCAAAGACGGCGTGCCAGCAACGGTAAAAAGCATCGAATACGACCCGAATCGCTCGGCGCGTATCGCACTGCTTTACTATGCCGATGGCGAAAAAGCGTACATTCTTGCTCCCAATGGACTGCAAGTAGGTCAGAAATTGCTCTCTGGCGCCGAAGCCGCTCCCGAAGTCGGCAACGCGCTCCCAATGGAAAACATTCCGCTTGGTACGATTGTACACAACATCGAACTGCGCCCCGGACAGGGTGCCGCCCTCGTTCGCTCTGCTGGAACATTTGCGCAAATCACCTCGCGCGAAGGCAAGTATGTTATCATCAAACTGCCCTCGGGCGAAATCCGCAAGGTGCTTGCAGCCTGCAAAGCCACTGTTGGCAGCGTAGGCAATGCCGACCACGCTCTCGAAAAATCGGGCAAGGCTGGTCGTAGCCGCTGGCTCGGTCGCCGTCCGCGCAACCGTGGCGTAGCCATGAACCCAGTCGATCACCCAATGGGCGGTGGCGAAGGTCGCGCTTCGGGCGGACATCCACGCTCGCGCAAAGGCTTGCTTGCCAAAGGTAAGAAGACTCGCGCTCCGAAGAAACTTTCGAACCAATACATCATTGAAAGGAAACACAAATAACGCTTAAAAGGAGAGTAATTATGAGTCGTTCATTGAAAAAAGGACCATATATCAACCTGAAACTCGAGAAAAAAGTGCTCGACATGAATGAAAGCGGCCGTAAATCCGTAATCAAAACATGGGCGCGCGCTTCGATGATTTCGCCTGATTTCGTAGGTCATACAATTGCAGTTCACAACGGAAACAAATTCATTCCTGTTTATGTAACGGAAAACATGGTCGGCCACAAACTCGGCGAGTTTGCCCCGACACGCATATTCCGCGGCCACGCAGGTAACCGAAAGTAACCCGTTGCACATCTATTTATTTTGTAAAATAAAAAAGAGAAACAAATATGGGCAAAAGAAAGAAAATATCTGCCGAAAAGAGAAAAGAAGCCCGGCGCGCGGTTTACTTCGCCAAACTGAACGATGTGCCAACATCGCCGCGCAAGATGCGCCTCGTGGCCGACATGATTCGTGGCGTGGAGGTGAACAAAGCGCTGAGCATGTTGCACTTCTCGACCAAACAAGCATCGGTGAAAATGGAGCAAGTACTCAAGTCGGCCATCGCCAACTGGGAACAGAAAACCGAGCAGAAAGCCGACAGCGCAAACCTCTATGTGAGCGCCGTCTATGTCGATTCGGCGCGTATGCTGAAACGCCTGCGCACCGCTCCGCAAGGACGCGGCTACCGCATTCGCAAACGCTCGAACCACATCACACTGTTTGTTGATTCGAAAAATACTAACGACAATAAAGATTAAGCCAGATGGGACAGAAAATTAATCCAATTAGCAACCGCCTCGGTATCATCCGCGGTTGGGATTCGAACTGGTACGGTGGCAAAAACTATGGCGACACCCTACTCGAAGATAGCAAAATCAGAAAGTATCTGAACGCCCGTCTCGCTAAAGCCAGTTTATCGCGAATCGTTATCGAACGCACACTGAAACTTGTTACAATCACTGTCTGCACTGCTCGCCCCGGTATGATTATCGGTAAGGGCGGACAAGAGGTCGACAAGTTGAAGGAAGAACTGAAGAAAATCACCGACAAAGAGGTGCAAATCAACATCTTCGAGGTGAAACGCCCCGACTTGGACGCCGTGATTGTTGCCAACAACATCGCTCGCCAAATCGAAGGCAAAATCGCTTACCGCAAGGCTGTGAAGACAGCCATCGCTTCGACCATGCGCATGGGTGCCGAAGGCATCAAAGTGCTGGTGGCTGGCCGCTTGAACGGTGCCGAAATTGCTCGCGCCGAAATGTTCAAAGAAGGCCGCACACCGCTGCACACATTCCGCGCCGACATCGACTACTGCCCGACGGCCGCACTGACCAAAGTCGGACTCATCGGTATCAAAGTGTGGATTTGCCGTGGCGAAGTATATGGCAAAAGAGACCTCGCTCCAAACTTCGCAACCAAAGAGAGCGGACGCGGCGGCGCACCCGCTGGCGAACGCAACATGGGCGGCAAAGGCTTCAGAAAAAGAAAAAAATAATTATCGAACGCATTTGAATTTAACAAGCCATGTTACAACCTAAAAAGACAAAATACAGAAGACAGCAAGACGGACACCCGCAGGGCATCGCTCAGCGCGGCAACCAACTTGCGTTCGGCTCGTTTGGCATCAAGTCGTTGGGAACAATCTGGATCACTGGCCAACAAATCGAGGCCGCCCGTGTAGCCGTAACACGCTATATGCAGCGTCAAGGTCAGATTTGGATTCGCATATTCCCCGACAAACCAATCACACGCAAACCTGCCGATGTGCGCATGGGTAAAGGTAAAGGTAACCCCGAAGGATTCGTGGCACCAGTAACTCCCGGTCGTATGATTATCGAAGTCGATGGCGTGCCTTTCGAGGTGGCCAAAGAAGCACTGCGCTTGGCTGCCCAAAAGTTGCCAATCCAAACCAAGTTCGTCGTAAGACGCGATTATGACCCAACTCAAAATGTGTAAAGGATTGATTATGAAAACAAGAGAAATTAAAGAACTCACCACCAATGAACTTCAGGAGCAGATAGGCGTAAAACGCGAAGAGTTGAACCGCCTCACCCTGAACCATGCCATTTCTCCTATTGACAATCCTGCTCAAATAAGAGAAATACGCAAAACGATTGCCCGCATGGCAACCGAACTGCGTCAACGCGAACTTCAACAACAATAATGATTATCCAAAATGGAAACAAGAAATTTAAGAAAAGAGAGAATAGGTGTTGTTTTCAGCAATAAAATGGATAAATCCATTACAGTTGCGGTGAAATGGAAAGAGCAACACCCCATCTATGGGAAATTCGTTAACAAAACGAAGAAGTATCACGCCCACGACGAGAAAAACGAATGCAACATCGGCGATACCGTGCGCATTATGGAAACTCGTCCGCTGAGCAAGACAAAGAAATGGAGATTAGTAGAAATCATAGAAAAAGCGAAGTAATATGATACAGCAAGAAACAAGACTCAAAGTAGCCGACAACAGCGGCGCAAAAGAGGTACTTTGCATTCGCGTGCTGGGCGGAACGGGCAAACGCTACGCCACACTCGGCGATACAATTGTGGTGGCCGTGAAAAGCGCGCTCCCCGCAGGCGACGCCAAAAAAGGCACCGTGTCGAAGGCCGTCATTGTGCGCACTGCCAAAGAGGTGCGTCGCGCCGATGGCTCCTATATCCGTTTCGACGACAACGCCTGTGTGCTTCTGAACAACGCTGGCGAAATGCGCGGTAGCCGCATATTCGGCCCAGTGGCACGCGAACTGCGCGCTACAAACATGAAAATCATTTCACTTGCGCCAGAAGTACTCTAAACTTTAACCACACAAAAAACACAGTAAGTAAAATGAGTAAACTGCACATAAAAAAGGGCGATACCGTTTTCGTAAACGCTGGCGACGACAAAGGCAAAACAGGCCGCGTGCTGAAAGTGCTTGTCGATAAACAGCGCGCTATCGTAGAGGGTATCAATATGGTGTCGAAAAGCACCAAACCCAACGCAAAGAATCCGCAAGGCGGAATCGTGAAAAAAGAGGCAGCCTTGCACATCTCGAATCTGAATGTGCTCGACCCAAAAACGGGCAAACCGACGCGCATCGGCCGTCGCAGAAACGATGAAGGCAAGTTGGTACGTTACGCTAAAAAATCAGGGGAGGAGATCAAATGATGGTAACCGACAGTATGAAACAAGATTACAAGGAACGCATCGTTCCCGCATTGATGAAACAATTCGGATACAGTTCCGTGATGCAATGCCCCCGACTCGAGAAAATAGTGCTGAACCAAGGTCTTGGCATAGCAGTGGCCGACAAAAAGATTGTCGATACCGCCATCGAAGAGATGACAGCCATCACAGGTCAAAAAGCCGTTCAAACACTCTCGAAAAAAGACATCTCGAACTTCAAAGTGCGTAAAAAAATGCCTATCGGCGTGCGCGTAACTTTGCGGGACAAGAAAATGTACGAATTTTTGGAACGCCTGATTCGCGTGGCTCTGCCTCGTATTCGCGACTTCAAAGGAATTGAATCGAAACTCGACGGTCGCGGCAACTACACGCTGGGCATCACCGAGCAGATTATCTTCCCCGAAATCAACATCGACAGCATCCAAAAGTTGCTGGGCATGAACATCACATTCGTAACCTCGGCCAAAACCGACGAAGAAGGTCTTGCTCTGCTCAAAGAGTTCGGATTACCATTCAAGAAAAACTAACTAAAAAGGGACAAGAAAATGGCAAAAGAGTCAATGAAAGCCCGCGAGGTGAAACGCGCCAAATTGGTAGCCAAATACGCCGAAAAGCGCAAAGCCTTGATAGCGGCTGGCGATTACGAATCGCTGCAACTTTTACCCAAAAACGCTTCGTATGTGCGCCTGCACAACCGTTGCAAAATTTCTGGTCGTCCGCGCGGCTATATGCGCCAATTTGGCATCTCGCGCATCGACTTCCGCGAATTGGCTTCGGCTGGATTGATTCCGGGCGTGAAGAAAGCAAGTTGGTAAACGAACGCTTTTTTAGAGATAAGGAAAAAGTTAATAAATATTGTCCCGACAGTCGGGATCAATTTAATCTTAAAATTTTATGACAGATCCAATTGCAGATTATCTGACGAGAGTGCGGAACGCCATCAAGGCCAACCACCGCGTGGTAGAAATTCCCGCCTCGAACCTGAAAAAGGAAATCACAAAAGTCCTTTTCGAAAAAGGCTACATTTTGAACTACAAATTTGTAGAAGACGGCCCGCAGGGAACCATCAAAATAGCCTTGAAATACGACCCTGCCAACAAAGTGAACGCCCTGCGCAAACTTATCAGAGTATCCACTCCGGGCTTGCGCAAATATGTGGGCTACCGCGAAATGCCACGCGTGCTGAACGGTCTTGGTATCGCCATTCTTTCGACCTCGAAAGGCGTGATGACCGACAAAGAAGCCCGCGAACAGAAAGTCGGCGGCGAAGTTTTGTGTTACATCTATTAATGGAGGAAGAGCAATGTCACGAATAGGAAAATTACCGATAGCAATTCCTGCAGGCGTTACTGTAACAGTCAAAGACAACGAAGTTACTGTGAAAGGCCCCAAAGGTGAACTGAAACAGACCGTCGCTCCAGCCATCACCGTTACCGTCGAAGGCAATGTGTGCCATGTGGCTCGCCCCGACGACGAACGCGAAAACCGCGCCATGCACGGACTCTACCGCGCACTGATTCACAACATGGTTGTGGGTGTGTCGGAAGGCTACAAAAAAACTTTGGAACTCGTAGGCGTGGGCTACCGCGCCAATAGCAACGGTCAAGTACTCGAACTTGCGCTCGGCTACACACACGCCATCTACCTTGGCTTGCCCGCCGAAGTGAAAGTGCAAACCGTTTCGGAACGCAACCAAAACCCGCTGATTGTGCTTGAAAGTGCTGATAAGCAACTGCTTGGGCAAATTTGCGCCAAAATCCGCTCGTTCCGCAAACCTGAACCTTACAAAGGCAAAGGCGTTAAGTTCCAAGGCGAAATCATCCGCCGCAAGGCTGGTAAGACCGCTGGTAAGTAAACCCGTAAATTAGTACGACTATGATTGATAAAATAGAAAGAAGACTGAAGATAAAAGCGCACATTCGCCGCACGATAAAAGGCACAGCCGAGCGTCCGCGCCTGACGGTGTTCCGCAGCAATGCGCAAATCTATGCACAGGTTATCGACGACAAAGCGGGCAAAACGCTGGCTGCCGCCTCGTCGCTTGCCATCAAGGACAAAATGACGAAAAAAGAGCAGGCCGCCAAAGTCGGCGAACTCATCGCCAAAAACGCCCAAGAGGCTGGCATCACCACCGTGGTATTCGACCGCAACGGATACCTGTACCACGGCCGAGTTAAAGAATTGGCAGACGCTGCCCGTAATGGTGGACTTAAATTTTAATAACGAACAACTATGTCAGAAAATAATAACAGAGTAAAATCGACAAACGATGTTGAATTGCAAGATCGTTTGGTAGCCATTAACCGTGTTACGAAAGTTACCAAAGGTGGTCGCGCATTCACATTCGCAGCCATCGTAGTTGTTGGTAACGGCAACGGCATTGTTGGTTGGGGCTTGGGCAAAGCGGGCGAAGTTACCGCCGCCATCGCCAAAGGCGTCGAAGCCGCCAAAAAGAACCTGATTCGCGTTCCTGTGCTGAAAGGCACCATTCCGCACGAACAGGCTGCACACTTTGGCGGTGCCGAAGTGATTCTGCTCCCTGCCTCGCAAGGTACAGGTGTGAAAGCGGGCGGTGCTATGCGTGCCGTGCTCGAAAGCGTAGGTATCACCGATGTGCTGGCCAAATCGAAAGGATCGTCGAACCCCCACAACTTGGTGAAAGCCACATTTGCCGCTCTCGGCGAACTGCGCGATGCCTACACCGTGGCAAAAAATCGCGGTATCTCGATGACCAAAGTGTTTAACGGATAAAACAAGCGAAAAATTATGGCAAAGATAAAAATTCAACAAGTAAAAAGCCGCATCCGCTGCCCACGCGTGCAAAAAGCCACGCTCGACGCACTCGGACTGCACAAGATGAACGCCGTAGTTGAACACGAAGACACTGCCTGCATTCGCGGCATGGTCGAAAAAGTGAAACACTTGGTAAAAATCGTCGGTTAATGTAAGTGTAAAACCCAATTAAATTAACGAAAAAATGGACTTAAGCAATATCAAACCCGCAGCGGGTTCCGTAAAAGCATCGAAGCGTTTGGGACGCGGTCCCGGATCGGGCAAAGGCGGCACCTCGACGCGCGGTCACAAAGGCGCAAAATCGCGCTCTGGCTACAAACGCAAAATCGGTTTCGAAGGCGGACAAATGCCGCTGCAACGCCGTTTGCCAAAATTCGGATTCAACAACATCAACCGTGTTGAATACAAGGCCATTAATTTAGATGCCCTGCAAATGCTGGCCGAAACAGCCAAATTGACCAAAATCGACAAAGCCGCCCTTGTAGAGGCTGGCATCATCAAACCAAAACACTTGGTGAAAATTTTGGCCAAAGGCACCATCACAGCAAAAATCGAAGTGGAAGCAGACGCATTTTCGAAAGCAGCCGAAGAGGCAATCGTGGCTGCAGGCGGAAGCGTCGTAAAACTCTGATAGCGTATGAAATTCATAGAGACCATCAAAAATATCTGGAAGATTGAAGAACTCCGGAGCAAAATCGGGATAACGATACTCTTTATCCTGATCTACCGCTTCGGCTCGTTCATCGTGCTTCCAGGTATCGACCCTAGCGCTCTCGATGCATTGCGGGCGCAGACGGAGGGTGGTTTGATGTCGTTGTTGGATATGTTCTCGGGCGGTGCGTTCTCCAACGCATCAATCTTCGCCTTGGGTATCATGCCCTACATCTCGGCATCAATCGTTGTGCAGTTGCTGACCATCGCCGTGCCGTATTTCCAAAAAATGCAGCGCGACGGCGAAAGCGGACGGCGCAAGATGAACCAAATCACGCGTTACCTCACGGTATTTGTGCTGATTCTGCAAGGTTGGGCCTATCTGAAAAACTTGGATTACCAACTGCGCGGCGCAGGTGCCATCACGGATCACGGCTTCTGGTTTATGTTCTCGTCGATGATTATCATGTGCGCAGGTTCCATGTTTGTGATGTGGCTCGGCGAACGCATGACCGACAAAGGCATTGGCAACGGCATCTCGATGCTCATCATGATTGGTATCATCGCACGCTTCCCGAGCGCACTCATACAAGAGTTCATCTCGCGTATGAACACAGCGCAGGGCGGCTTGGTGATGTTCTTGGCCGAATTGGTGGTGCTGCTGCTCGTTATTGCGGCAAGCATACTGCTGGTGCAAGGCACACGCAAAATTCCTGTTCAATACGCCAAACGCGTAGTTGGCAACAAGCAATATGGTGGTGTGCGCCAATACATTCCGCTGAAAGTGAATGCGGCTGGCGTTATGCCAATCATCTTTGCACAAGCCATCATGATGTTGCCCATAATGTTCGCAGGTTTTAACGCCGATGGTGTTAATAACTTTATGCGTGTTTTTATGGACAATACAGGATTTTGGTATAATTTTGTATATGCTTTGATGATCATCGCATTCACCTATTTTTACACGGCTATCACCATCAATCCGACCCAAATGGCGGAGGATATGAAGCGCAACAACGGCTTCATTCCAGGTGTGAAACCGGGCAAAAAGACGGCTGAATATATCGACGAAATCATGTCGCGTATCACGCTGCCGGGTTCGTTCTTCTTGGCACTTGTGGCTATCATGCCATCGTTTGCTGGCGTATTCGGTATCACGGCAAGTTTCGCCCAATTCTACGGCGGCACATCGCTGCTGATTTTGGTGGGCGTGGTGCTCGACACATTGCAGCAGATCGAAAGCCACCTGCTGATGCGCCATTACGATGGTCTGCTCAAATCGGGCGGTCGTATCAAAGGGCGTTCGGGCTCGATAGCGGCATATTGATTTTTCGTAAGATGATTTACCTGAAGACGGTCGAAGAAATTGAACTGCTTCGCGAAAGCAGCCTGCTGGTAAGCAAAACGCTCGCCGAACTGGCAAAAGTTATCGCACCGGGCGTAACCACTGCTTATCTCGACAAGTTGGCAGAAGAGTTCATTCGCGACAATGGCGCAATTCCGGCCTGCAAAGGTTACGAAGGTTACCCAGCAGCCATTTGCACCTCGGTAAACGAGCAAGTGGTACACGGCATTCCGTCGGAGCAGACGGTGTTGAAAGATGGCGACATCATTTCGGTCGATCTCTGCACACTGAAAAATGGCTTTGTAGGCGATTCGGCCTACACATTCGAAGTGGGCGAGGTGTCGGACGAGGTGAAACGCCTGCTCAAAACCACCAAAGAGTCCCTGTTTTTGGGCATCGAAAAGGCGGTCGAGGGCAATCGCATTGGCGACATAGGCTACGCCGTACAAACGCATTGCGAAGCGGCTGGCTATGGAGTGGTGCGCGAAATGGTGGGACACGGCGTTGGACGCGAGATGCACGAAGCCCCCGAAGTGGCCAATTACGGCCGCCGAGGCACAGGACCGCTCCTGCGTGCAGGCATGACCATCTGCATCGAGCCGATGATAACACTGGGCAAACGCGCACTGCGCTTCGAACGCGATGGTTGGACCACACGCACCGCCGACCGCAAGCCAGCAGCACACTTTGAACACGCTGTGGCTGTGTGCCGAGGAAAAGCAGACATACTGTCGGACTTCGGAATCATCGAAGAGGTATTGAAAAACAAAAAATAGAAAAATCGTATGGCAAAACAAGCGGCAATAGAGCAGGACGGCACGATAGTGGAATCGCTGTCGAACGCCATGTTTCGCGTCGAATTGGAAAATGGGCACGAAATAACGGCACACATCTCGGGCAAGATGCGTATGCACTACATTCGCATACTCCCGGGCGACAGAGTGAAAGTAGAGATGTCGCCCTACGACTTGACCAAAGGTCGCATATCGTTCAGATATAAATAACCAAAAAAATCAACAAATAAAATGAAAGTAAGAGCATCTATCAAGAAGCGCAACGACGATTGCAAAATCGTTCGCAGAAAAGGACGCTTGTATGTTATTAACAAAAAAAATCCCAAGATGAAACAACGTCAGGGATAAGTAAAAACAAACAATTATGGCAATAAGAATTGTAGGAGTAGATTTGCCCCAGAACAAACGCGGGGAAGTTGGATTGACTTATATCTACGGAATAGGTCGCAGTAGTGCACGCAAAATTTTGGCCGACGCAGGTGTCGATTTGGCAAAGAAGGTTCAGGACTGGACCGACGAAGAGGCCGCCAAAATTCGTGAAATTATCGGCGCGAACTTCAAAGTAGAAGGTGAACTTCGCTCTGAAGTGCAATTGAACATCAAACGACTGATGGATATCGGTTGCTACAGAGGCGTGCGTCATCGTATCGGCTTGCCGCTGCGCGGACAACGCACCAAAAACAACGCCCGTACGCGCAAGGGCAAGAAGAAAACAGTGGCCAACAAGAAGAAGGCGACCAAGTAGTTTAACTGCTAAAAATTAGAAGTTATGGCAAAAAAAACAGTAGCAACCAAGAAAAGGGTAGTGAAAGTTGATGGCGTAGGGCAACTGCATGTTCACTCGTCGTTCAACAATATCATAGTAACGATAACCAACGGCGAAGGTCAGGTTATCTCGTGGTCGTCGGCAGGCAAGATGGGTTTCCGCGGTTCGAAAAAGAACACGCCGTATGCCGCCCAGATGGCAGCGCAGGACTGCGCCAAAGTGGCGTTTGACCTCGGTTTGAGAAAAGTGAAAGCCTATGTGAAAGGGCCGGGCAACGGTCGTGAATCGGCCATTCGCACCGTGCATGGCGCAGGCATCGAAGTTACCGAAATTATCGACGTTACGCCGCTGCCACACAACGGCTGCCGTCCCGCTAAACGCAGAAGAGTATAACCGCTAAAAATCAAAGAAAATGGCAAGATATATTGGACCAAAATCAAAAATCGCTCGCAAATTTGGCGAGCCGATATTCGGACCCGACAAAGCCCAAGCGCGCCGCAACTATGCGCCGGGACAGCACGGCAACTCGCGCAAACGCAAAACATCGGAGTACGGCACACAGTTGAAAGAGAAGCAGAAAGCCAAATACACCTACGGTGTGTTGGAGCGTCAGTTCCGCAACCTGTTCGAAAAAGCCGAAACATCGAAAGGTGTAACGGGCGAGGTGCTGTTGCAGTTGCTCGAAAGCCGTTTGGACAATGTGGTATATCGTTTGGGCATAGCCAAAACGCGCGCCGCTGCACGCCAGTTGGTGTCGCACCGCCACATCACTGTCGATGGCAAAGTGGTGAACATTCCTTCGTATAGCGTAAAACAGGGTCAGGTGATTGCCGTGCGCGAACGCGACAAATCGCTTGTAGCCATTGTTGATGCGCTCAACGGATTTAACCACGCCAAATATCCGTGGCTCGAATGGGACAACAACGCGATGGCTGGCAAATTCCTGCACACGCCCGAGCGTGCCGACATTCCTGAAAACATCAAGGAGCAGTTAATCGTCGAGTTGTACTCTAAATAATCGATAAGACTATGGCCATACTAACATTTCAAAAGCCCGAAAAGGTTATCATGCTGGAGTCGAGCGATTCGTTCGGCAAGTTCGAATTTCGTCCGCTGGAGCCTCGTTTCGGTATAACAATCGGTAATGCGCTGCGTCGTATTTTGCTCTCGTCGCTCGAAGGCTATGCGCTCACATCGGTGAAAATCGATGGTGTTGATCACGAGTTTGCGACCATTCCGGGCGTGATAGACGATGTAACGAGCATTATTTTGAACTTGAAGCATGTGCGTTTCAAAGCACGGCACGAAGACCCCGACTGCAAGCGCATTGTGCTTGATGTGGCTGGAAAAACTGTGCTGACCGCTGGCGATTTGGCACCGCAACTGGCTGATTTCGAGGTGCTGAACCCCGAACTTGTCATCTGCCGCATGGATCCGTCGGCCAAACTGCACATGGAGCTGACCATGGACAAAGGTCGTGGCTACCTGCCTGCCGACGAGAACAAAACCATTCCCGAGGAGATTGGCACCATCGCTATCGACGCTATCTACACGCCTATCGTCAATGTGAAATACACGGTCGATAACTACCGCGTAGAGCAGAAAACCGACTACGAGAAACTGACTATCGAGATTACGACGGACGGTTCGATTAACCCGAAAGATGCGCTCAAAGAGGCTGCACACATTCTGATTCAGCACTTTGTACTCTTCTCCGACGACAAAATCGAGTTGGATTTGGTAGAAAAACCTGCCGACGACGAGTTTGATGAAGAGGCTTTGCGTCTGCGCCAACTGTTCAAGAGCCGTTTGGTGGATATGGATCTGTCGGTGCGTGCGCTCAACTGCTTGAAAGCCGCCGAGATAGAGACGCTTGGGCAACTCTGCACCACCACGCGCGCCGAACTGCTCAAATTCCGCAATTTCGGTCGTAAATCGATGAACGAGTTGGAAACCAAATTGGCAAGCATGAACCTGTCGTTTGGCATGGATCTCACGAAGTATAAACTTGATAAAGACTAACACGCTATGAAACATAACAAGAAAGTAAATCACTTGGGTCGCACGGCAGAACACCGCAAGGCAATGCTGGCAAATATGGCCTGCTCGCTCATCATGCACAAGCGCATCAAGACGACAACGGCCAAGGCAAAAGCCTTGAAAGTGTTTGTGGAACCGCTGATAACCAAATCGAAAGACGACACGACGGCTTCGCGCCGCATTGTGTTCAGTCGCTTGCGCCAAAAAGAGGCTGTTACCGAACTTTTCCGCGAGGTATCGCAGAAGGTGGCTAACCGTCCGGGCGGCTACACACGCATTTTGCGCACGGGCTTCCGTCAGGGCGATGCGGCCGAAATGTGCATCATCGAATTGGTGGACTACAACGAGAATATGCTGAAAGACACGACTGCCAAGAAGGCTACGCGCACACGCCGCAGCAAAAAGGCAGCCCCGAAAGCAGACGCTCCTGTGGCCGAAGCACCAGTGGCTGAAGCACCAGCCGCCGAAGAGCCCAAAGCCGAAGAATAAGAGCAAAAACAATCGGCATTGTGCCGAAAATAGAAGAACGAGTGGTCGCACGACCACTCGTTTCTTGTTTGTGGGAAGGCTGGCCCAACGGCGCGCTTAAAAGAGTTTTTCGAGGTCGCTGTCGCTGATGATGCGCACGATAGTTTTGCCGTCGGGAGTGGTGTTGGGGTTTTGGCAGGCGAAGAGTTGGCCGATTAGTTGCGACATCTCTTCGGGCGTTGTGGTGGCGTTGGTGCGCGCCTGTGCCGACGATTTTGCCACCTCGTAGGCGAGCGATTCGTAGAGTTCGGTTTGCAGACGACCGTCGCGTTCTTTGGCGCAGCGCAGCATATTGTGCAGCACGCCGATGGTGTTGGGCGCATCGGTCAGCAGCGCAGGCGCGCCGTTGATGGAGTAGGCCTGTTTGCCAAACGGCTCGATGTCGAAACCAAGTGCCGTGAGGTCGGGCAGCAGTGTTTTGAACAGCAGATTGTCGTCGGGCGTGAGTTCCAGCACTTCGGGGAAAAGTGTGCGTTGCGAGGCACTTTGCTGCATCTCGAGTTGGTGCAAAATGCGTTCGTAGAGAATGCGCTCGGTGGCTCGGCGTCGGTCGATGACCATCAGCCCCGATTTGACGGTGGTCAGCACAAAACGATTTTTGTAGAGCAGCGTGTCGGCTTGTTCATCGCTTTCGGCGTATTCGAAGAGCGTTTTGGTTGCCTCTTCGGTTGGCTGCTGCTGCGTCTGCGGTTCGTGGCGACGCTCGTAGAGTTGTTGCCACGAGTCGCTCACAGGGTGTTTTGCGCCGAAACTGCTTGTGCTACGAAATGGGTTGTAGTCGGGATTGAGCGTAACGGTCGGTTGTGGCGCACTGGCGTGGCTGTCGATAGGCAGGTCGATTTGCCCCTCGGTGTCGAAATCGATGGCAGGTGCAACATTGAATTTGCCCAACGCCTCTTTCACGCAAGTGGTGAGAATGCTCCAGAGATCGCGTTCGTTTTCGAACTTGATTTCGGTTTTTGTCGGGTGAATGTTCACATCAATTTCGGCGGGATTCATCTCGAAATAGATGAAATAGGCGGGATTTTCGTTGGGTTGCAACATGCGGTCGTAGGCCTGCATCACGGCGCGGTGAAAGTAGGGGTGGCGCATGTAGCGGCCATTGACGAAGAAAAATTGGTTGGCACTTTTCTGCGCAAATTCTGGTTTTCCCACAAATCCGCTGATATTGCCGAGCATGGTGTGCGCTTCGATTGGCACAAGTTGTTGTTGCAGGTCGCGCGTTTTTTTGCCAAAAATAGCGGTGATGCGTTGGCGCGTGTTGCCGATGGACAGTTCGTACACCACCTCGTCGCCGTTGAACAGTTCGAAGCCGATGTTGGGATAGACCAATGTGATGCGCTGAAATTCCTGTATGATTTGGCGCATTTCGGTGTCGTCCGATTTCAGAAATTTGCGGCGCGCTGGTACATTGAAAAAGAGATTTTTGACCAGAAACGAGGTGCCTTCGGGGCAGGCGGCGGGTTCTTGCGTTACCACTTTCGAGGCGGCAATTTCGATGAAAGTGCCGATGTCGCTGCCTTGCTGGCGTGTGCGCAGTTCCACATCGGCCACGGCGGCGATGCTCGCCAACGCCTCGCCGCGGAAGCCCATGGTGCGCAGTGAAAAGAGGTCGTGCGCGTTGGTAATTTTCGATGTGGCGTGCCGCTCGAACGCCATGCGCGCGTCAGTTTCGGACATTCCTTTGCCGTTATCGACCACCTGTATAGCCGTGCGGCCAGCGTTTTTCACGATGACCTGAATTTTTGTCGCTCCAGCATCGATGGCGTTTTCCATCAACTCTTTGATGACGGACGCGGGGCGTTGTATCACTTCGCCAGCGGCAATTTGGTTGGCTACTGCATCGGGCAGCAGGTGGATTATGTCCATGTTTTTGTTAGTTGATTAGTTGATTGGTTGATTAGTTGAAAAGTTTAACGGTTTTGTCAGAGCCAATGCGGTTTTATTTCTAATTTCTGGTTTCTAGTTTTTGGTTAGTTATTTGGTTAATCCATTTAATTTGAAATTTGAAATTGCGGCTTCGCCGTACCACTCCTCACTCCTCATTCCTAACTCCTAATTTATCTTGCTACTTGCTACTCACTACTCACATTTTGCGACTTTCATTATCAATTAAATCGTCATTATCATCCAGATAGCGATAACGATTAGAATGGCGGCGATGACGAGCAGTCTGATGTTTGAGCGGCGGCGTTCGGTGCGCATGTCCGATGTTTCGGTGGGTGCGTCCCACAGTTTTTTGCGGAATGTGCCGCGTTTGATGCTGCTTTGGAACGGCTTGTCGGGGTCGGTTTGACCTGCGTTGCGTGCCGCGCGTGCATCGCGTTCTTTGCGCGCCTCCTCTTCGGGATTCCAGTAAATCGGAACATGGTTGAATTGGCGCGGCTTCGGGGTGCGGACGAATACAAATTTGAACATGGCGTGAGTTATTTTTTGTTATGGAGATTTCTATAAATTGCCTTGTAGTTTCGCAAGTAAAATTTTCCGTTGTGCGGGAAAAACAATTTCAAATTTCAAATTTCAGATTGCGCTTCGCGCGGTTTCTGGTTTCTAGTTTTCGGTAACCGAAACGCCGCAATCTTCAAATTTTCAAATTTTCAAATGAAAAAACTTTTAACTTTTAACTTTATACACTTTTTTCACTATTTTGTCTTTTGTCTTTATTCCTTATTCTTTATTCAAAAAATTCCTCACTCTTCTCGCAATAAATCTTATACAAAATCTTTGCCGAAATGCGCTTCGACATCGTTCACATATTGGCGAATTTTCTGCTCCTCGTCCTTTTTGCAGATGAGCAGCACATTATCTTCTTCGGCTATCAGATAGTCGTTAAGGTCTTGAATTACAGCCAGTTTGCCCGACGATAGCACCGTCAGATTGTTGTGGCTGTCGTAGGCGAGGCAGTTGCCGTGCAGTGTGGCGTTGCCGTCGTTGTCCTTGTCGGCCAGTTCGTAGAGCGAACCCCAAGTGCCGAGGTCTGACCAGCCAAAATCGGCCATGCGGACATAGACATTTTGCGCTTTTTCCATGATGCCGTAGTCGATAGAGATGTTTTGGCAAGTGGCGTACGCCTCTTCGATGAACGCCTGTTCGCCATCGGTGTGGTAGAGCGCATTCCCCGCTTCGAAAGTGGCGGCGATGTCAGGCAAGTGCATTTCAAATGCTTTGACGATGGTGTCGAGATTCCAGAGAAACATGCCCGAATTCCAATAAAATTCGCCACTTTTGACGAATACTTTTGCCATGTCGGCGTTTGGTTTTTCGGTAAAAGTCTTCACTTTGCGCAGCAGTCCGCCGCCTTCGGCTATCTGTATGTAGCCGTAGCCCGTTTCAGGGCGCGTCGGTTTCATGCCGAGCGTGAGCAGCGCATCGTTGTTGGTGATGAATGTGAAGCATTCGCGCAGCACATTGCGGTATTCCTCCTCTTTGGTTATCAGGTGGTCGCTTGGCACGACAATGATATTGGCCTCGTCTGTTTTGGCTTTTATTTTGTAGATGGCGTAGGCGATACACGGCGCGGTGTTGCGGCGCAGCGGCTCGAGCAGCACTTGGTCAGGTTTGAGGTCGGGTAGTTGCTCCAAAATCAGATCACGGTAGGCGGCGTTCGACACAATATAGATGTTTTCCGTCGGGACAATGCCGTGGAAGCGGTCGAAAGTCATTTGCAGCAGCGAACGCCCTGTGCCTAAAAAGTCGAGAAACTGTTTTGGCTTGGTTGTGCGGCTGTATGGCCAAAAACGGCTGCCAATTCCGCCCGCCATGATGACGCAATAGTTGTTGTTCATATTGTTTAACATGTTGAATTTTAGCGTTTATTGTTTTGTTGGTTTCATTTGCTAAAGTAGTAACAATTTTTCGGTTTTGCAAATGTTTTGCCACAAAAAAAATCGGGAACTTATTGTCCCGATTTTTTAGCGCAGGTTGGTTCAATAGGCGAATTTGCCCTGCGAAACACGCTTTTCGTTGTTGAAATAGAAGACATAGATTAGCGTTTTGCCTGTGCGTTGTATGCGAATGATGGTGCCAGCCGCGCCTGCATCGCAGATATCGTCGTTCGGGTCGATGAGCGGCACTTCGTGCTGGGTAATCAGTCGGCCAGCGGTGTCGTATATGGCCACCGACACATTGTTGCGCCGTGTGCTGGCCTTGAACAGGTCGCCGCCGAGCATTGTCCAGCAAACATCGTCGGCTGTTGGTGCGTCGCCCGGGTTGATGTCCGACTCGATGATTTTGATGGTGTAGGTCTGCGTTGTGCCATCTTCGGCGGTGCAATAGATGTACTGCGTGAAGCGGTCGGCGCGGTCTTCGCCGTATTCTACCGTTTGCAGCAGCGAGTCGCTCGCTATGCCTTCGATGGTCGGAATGGTGGTGGCACCTTTGGCGATGGTGTAACTGTATTCAAACACATTCGGGTCGAAATCTTTCAGCGATTTGTGGTCGATGATGATGTCTTTCAACAGCGCGTTGCTCGATTTTTCGATGGCAAACATCAGCACATAGACATTCGCTGCGCCGTTTTGTGCCGTTACCGAAACGAGAATGACGGCGTTGTTATCGACAATGGTTGTGAGCGTATCGCCCGCAGCGACAGTTACCGTTTGTCCCGCCGCAAGGGTGTCGATGGCATTTTCGTGTGCCAAATAGCCTTCGTTGGTGAGCGTCAGCGTGGTGTCGGTTAGTTGCACCGTTTGTGTGGCATAGGCCACAGCCACCGTCTGGTCTTTGTCGCCTTTGGTGTAGCGCACATTGGCCAGTTTCGGGAAGTCGTTTTCGGTTGTGCCAAGGTCGAACAACAGGTTGTAACTCGTCGAATCGGGGTGGAACAGCGGCTCGAAATTCGGGTAGATGACATCGACGAAATAGAGGTCTTTCAGTTTGTTGTTGTTCGACAGTGCCACGGTGAAATTCAGTATGTACTCGTTGGTTTGCATCTCGTCTTGCGACACCACGCTGATGTTTGCGCTACCGTGTGTGCCGAGGCTGTCGGTAGTGAGTTCGTGCGTTGTCAGCGTTACCGACTTGTAGGCAGTTTCGGGCAGTTGCGTCTCCCAAGTGATTTCGGGCAGTTGCTCGGTGCCGTAGGGCAGCGTGATGTAGTATTCGTAGTCGTCGCTCGCAAAGTTCTCTTCTACTTCGAAGTTGGCTGATTGTGTGTTGAGCGAATCGCCGCCAATGAAAATCATTTGCAGGAAAGCGTTGTCCGACAGTTTTGTGGCGAATGTGATGTGATAAACGGTCGTGGTGCTGCCGTCCTCGGCGGTTACGGTGATGGTGGCCGTGTTTTCGCCGCGCACAACCTCGACAGTCTGCCCAGCATCGCCCTTTTCGTAGGTGATTTCGAGGCCGCTAACAGTTGTGCCATAGGGCAGCGTAACATTGTATTCGGTCGTTTCTTTGTCGAAATTATCGATGGCAGTGCCGTTCAGCACGATGTTGTTCAGTGTGGCGATGTTCGATTTTGCAACGCTGAAGCGGAATGTGTAGGTGCGGCTGTTGCCGTTTTCGGCGGTTACGGTCAGTGTGTAGTGGCCGTTCAGTCCGTCGAAAATCGAATCTTTCGTTACGATTTGGTACGCATCGCCCGCTTCCCAAGTGATTTGCGGAATGGCGGTTGTGCCGTAAGGCATTACGCTGTCGTATTGCGTGGTGTTCGGGTCGAATCGGTCGTAGGGCAGATTGTCGAAGAATACATTGCGCAGCGTGTCGATGGGCGAGAGCAGCAGCGTGTTGCGCACGGTGTAGGTGCGTATTGTGCCGTTTTCGGCGGTTACACGAATAATTGCGCTGTCGTTCAATGTCGTCATCTGGTGCAGAATTTCGACCGTCTGATAAACATCGCCTTGCTCAAAATCAACGGTAACTTCGTCGCGTGTGCCGATAGCCCATGTTACACGATAGTCGTTGGTGAAGCCAGCAAAGTCGTGGTCGGCTGTGTAGTGCGTTCCCGACAGTGCCAAAGGCTCTTCTATGCCGTTGATATTCAGCACGATTGCCGCCAGCGTGTCGATTGCCGATTTTTCGACAACGAAGTGCAGCGTGTAGGTGCGGCTGTTGCCTTTTTCGGCAGTTACAGTCAGTGTCGCTGTGGCGTTGTAGTCGTCGCGCACTTGCGTGTCGATGGTTACGGTTTGCCACTTATCGCCTTTGCCGCGACTGTCGCTTTCCGATGGCGCGATGGTTGGCCACTGGCGCGTGCCTACGGGCAGTGTGATGGTGTATTCGTACACATCGGCGGCAAAATCTTTGTCGGCGGCGAAGTTGGTTTGTGTCATCAGCAGTGAATCGCCATCGAGGTAGATCATTTTCAGCGCGTCGTTTTCCGACAGTTCGACATCGAAGAAGATGCTGTATGTCTTGGTCGTTTCGCCGTCGGGTGCGGTAACGGTGATGAGCGTTGTTTCGCGCACGCCGTTGTTGCTGATGGCGACGCTCTGCCCATCTTCGTCAAGCACCGCCACGATGTCGGGACGAATTTCGGTGCCCGCGGGCAGCACAATGGTGTAGTCCGTTTTGTCGGCACTGAAATCGGTCATCGGCGCGCCGTCCACTTCGATTTGCAACAAATCGGCATTGCTCGAGCCAGCGGGCTTCGTGAATGTAACGGTGTAGGTCTTCGTGTCGCCGTTTTCGGCCGTAACTGTGATGGTTGCCGCCTTCAGATTAACCGTCAAATCGATTTTCTGCTGGAAGCGGTCTTCGCTCGTGTAGTCGATGACTGGGATCTCGTTTTTCGACAACAAAACATTGTAATTCAGTGTGTTAGCGTCAAAGTCGGCAATGGCAACATAATCCACCGCAATGCTCGTCAGGTCGGCGTTGGCCGATTTTTCGGCAACGAAATTGAGCGTATAGACTTTTTCGGTGCCATCTTCGGCGGTAACCGTTATGGTTGTCGCTTCGTTCAGGCCGTTCTGCTCCATGGCGATGGTCTGGTTGGCATCGTTGGCGCGGAAGGTGATGTTGGGCATCGCTGGCTCGTCTATCTTCGGATTGGCGCACCGCAGCGTGATGTTGTAGTCGGTAACATCGGCGGCAAACGCTTTGTCCGCTGTGTATTCAGTGGCATCGGTGTTGAGCAGACTGCCATTGAGCATGATGGCCGCCAAAGTGGCATCGCTCGAAGGCAGGTGGCGCAGACGAACGACCGTAGTTTTGGTGGTAACATTGTCTTCGGCGGTAACTTCGAAAGTCGCCTCGGCAAAATAGTTGCCGTTTGCGCTGCTCGCACTGCGTTGCGCCGCATTGTTGGGCGTTGCGCCGTTGAGCGTGAAGTGTGCTTTTATCTGTTGTCCAGCGTCGCCGTGAATGGCCTCGATAACCACAGGTTCGGTGCGGTCGATAGCGTATTCGTAAATGCTGCTGTTGAAGTTTTGCAGCGTTTCGCCGTTTATCAGAATGTTGGCCAAATCGGCGTTATCCGACGGCGTGCGGTCGAACAGCAGCGTGTAGCGGCTGGCGTTTGTGCCGCGCACTTGCCAAACAACGCTGCCGTTTGTGATGGTCTGCGCCACGGTGTCGGTTGCATCGATGCGCTCGAAAGTGGTGGCTGGCTGCGTGTTGGCGGCGTAGTGGTAGTCGAATTGGTTTTGGTCGAAACTGTCGAAAGGCGTGTCGCTCAAAATGCTGATATTCGCCAATTTGCCCGAAGTAACAGGCGTTTTCCAATCGAACACAATTTGGTAAGTCTTGGTGTCGGTGCCGTTTTCGGCCAACACATCTAAACGCATGGTGTCGGCAGCGAACAGGGTTACCTGCTGCCCGTCGGATTGCTTGGTGAACGACACATTTGGCAACTGCTCGTTGGCGGCCAAGGTAACGCTGTAGTTTTCCGTGGCACTGTCGAACGCTATTTCGTGTCCATCGATGGCGATATTCGCCAAAGTGGCATCTGCCGATTTTTTCTCGACACGGCGGAGCAGATATTGTTGCGTATCTTTCTCATTTTCAGCCACCACGGTGATGGTGTCGGTCGTGCCGTTTGTGCCGAAACGCAGCGTTTGGTGCATATTGCCACGAATCGCCACAATATCTGGCGTGAAACGGCTGCCGTTTGGCACTTGCACAGTGTATTCAAGCATGTTGGCAGCAAAATCGGCCAGCGTGTCGCCGTTGATGATGATGCCCACCAACGCAGCGTTGCTCGACAGCGGTCGGTTCAGATTGACGATGTATTGGCTCGTGGTGCCGTCTTCGGCTTTCGATGTGATGGCAACGACGCGCGTTTTGTACTGGCCGCTGCAGTTGTCGGTTTCATCGCCGTAACTGTAGGTGTACTCTTGGTCGCTCACCTCGCCCTCGAATGTCAGCACGGGGTTGCCTTGCAGTTCGGCATCGACTTTCACCGCCTGAATCCAGTTGCCATCGTATTTGCCTTTGAAACCTTTTGCCTCTTGACCATTGATGAAAATTTTGGCGATTTTGCTGTTGTATGCAAATTTCACCCAATCGACCAACATCGTCGAAGCGGCCTTGCTTTTCAGAGCGCTGGCGTTGTCGCTTTCGCAACTGTTGATGGTGATGTTCATCATCGCTGGGTTTTCTATCGTATTGCCGATGAGCGACAGTTCCATCGTTTTCCAACTGTTGTTGAAATTGCGGTCGGTGAACTCTTTGGCGTATTTGCCGTTGTCGAGGGTGTAGGCAAAACTTATGTTGCTAACATTCGATTGCGACACAGGATTGTACGACATCGACACACGGTCGGGCGTGTTGCGGAATGGAATGCCGCCAAAAATCGATGTAGCCGACGAGCCGTCGTTGAGGGTGGCGGTCATGTCGCCGAGCGTTATTACACCGGGCATGGAGCCGTCTATCACTTTGCTGTAGGCGGTGGCGAGTTTGGCGTTGTTGCCGTCTTGCGTTACCTCGCTGCCCGGCGTGAATGTGCCTTTCGATATGAGGCTGCCTATGGGCAATCCGAAGATGGTCGAACTGCTTTTGATTTCGGTGGCGGCGGCAACATCAGCCAAAACGGTCCAGCCAGTGGGCTTCTGCGCCGATGTGGTGCTTTGCGCCGCTTCCCATTGTGCGAAATCGGCATTTGGAATCACATCGTTGGTGTAGAAATAGTAGATGGTGTAGGTGGCGCTGCTGTCGTCGTCCTTGCCGAGAACGGTTATTTTTGTGCGTTTGGTGTTGCTCTCCTCTTCGTCGATGGTGGCGGTGGTGTTGTCGTAGGTGTAGGCAATCTCGGCGTTCGAGGTGTTGTCGTTGTCCACGCTCACCACATATTGGTATTTGTATGGGTCGAAATCGGCAATGGGTGCGCCATTCACCGAAATGCTGGTCAATGTGGCTTGCGGCTTGGCCAGTTGCGGCGTGAGCGTATAAACCACATCGGCTACGCCTTCGCGGTTGGCTTTGACGGTGATGGTGGTTGTGCCGTAGATGCCGCCGTTGTCGATCAGCACGGTCTGCTCGTCGTACTTTTTGAGGCAGGTGATTTTTGGCAAAGTGGTCGTGCCGTAGGGCAGCGTGATGGTGTCGTTCAGTGCCGAAATCATGCCAACGCCATCGACAATGTAGTATTGCAAGCCGTTCTCTTCGTCGCTTTCAGCCACTTCGAAAGCGATGTTGTAGGTGCGTTCGTCGCCATTTTCGGCTATCACGGTGAGGTGTGCGGTGTTGCGCAGACCAGCGTCGTGCAGTTTGATGCGCTGACCGAGCGTCTGCCCATCTTTTTTGCCCAATTCCCAATGAATGGCGGGCGCAACCGTTGTGCCGTAGGGCAGTTTTGCTACATAGTCCAGCACTTCGGCATCGAAGTCGGGCTGCAGTTCGTTGGCGTTGTCCACCGTCAGATTTTCGAGCGTGGTGATGTCCGATTTTTCTACATCGAAATAGATGCGATAGTCGGTCGAATTGATGCCGTTTTCAGCCACTACACGCACAATGGTGGTGTCGTTCACGCTGTTGTAGTAGATGGTGATGGTCTGTCCGTCGTCGGCAGCCACAGGATTTATCGGTCGCGCGGTGGACTCGCCCCAAGCAAGCAGGTGCGTGTATTCGAGCGTTTCGGGCGCAAATCCATCGATGGATTTGTACTCGTTGCCGTCGTAAATTTGCAGGTCTTGCAGTTGGGTGTTGTCGCTTTTTTCAGCGTTGAAATTGACTTTATACTCTTTATTATCGCCATTTTGGGCGGTTACAACTATCTGCGTGCCGTTCAGTCCAGCGTTTGCTATGGCGATGTATTGCGTCGAGTCGATGTCGAGTTGTATATCGGGCGTTTCGGTGTTAGTTTGTGCGGTGTAGTCGCTTGTTTCTGGCTGAAAATCAGCAATTTCGTCGCCATTCACACGAATGCCGTTGATGGTGGCTTCGCTCATCGTTGCGGCTTGGTAGGCGATGGTGTAGGTGAGACGCGTCGTTCTGTCGGGCGCAGTTACCGTTATTTGCGCCGTGCCTGTGAGCACAGGTTCGGTTACAGCGTAGGTTTGCCCCTCTACATTGCCTTCGAAAGTCAGTTGCGGTGCTTTGGTTGCGCCAGCGGTCAGCGTGTGCGTGTAGGCAAGGGTTGCGCTCTCGAATCCAGCCAGCGGCGTGCCGTCGAGTGCGATGTTTTTCAGCGTGGCATCGTTCGATGTGGCGCGTGTGAAGGCTATTTTGTAGGTGGTTACGGTCTCGTCTTCGGCTTTCACAGCGATGGTAGTGCCGCCCCAGCCGTTGTTCGACACCAACACGGTTTGCGCTTCGTTGCCTTTTTCGTAACCAACGGTTGGCAGTACCGCCGTGTAGGGCAGTTCTACGGTGTATTCGAGCGTTTCGGGCGCAAAACCTGCTATGGTTGCGCCGTCAATCAGAATGTTGCCGAGCAGACTATTGCCGTTCAGTGTGCGGTCGGTAAAGAGAATGGTGTAGATATTCGGGTCGCCAACTTCGGGCGTTACGGTGATTTTGGCCGTGCCGAGCAGCGCAGGTTTCACAATGCTCACGCTCTGACCTTCGTTTTTATCTACACTGATGTTCGGACAAACTTTTACGACTGTAATGTCGAGCAAATAGGCGTATTTGTTGGTTTTCGGGTCGAAGTTTGGCAGTGCCACACCGCCGATGTAAATCTGGTTCAACAGGCGGTTCGACGATTTTTTTACCGAGAATAGTAGCGTGTAGGTGCGCACTGTGCCGTCTTCGGCGGTTACGGTGATGGTGGTTGTGCCGTTCACATCGCCGGTGGCAATCGCTACGGTCTGCACATTTTCGGCTTTGATGGGCGCAATCGTGGGCAGTTCGGTTGTGCCGCTGGGCAGTTCTACGGCGTATTCGAGCGTTTCAGGCGCAAATCCGCTCAACGCTGTGCCGTCTATTTTGATGCCGCTCAATGCCGCATTGCTCGATTTTTCTACCGAAAAGTGTATGATGTAAATCGCTGTTGCGCCCGATTGCGCCCGCACGGTGATTTTGGTGTCGCCGTCCACGCCGTCTTTGCGCATACTGATGGTTTGCCATTCATCGCCAGCGGTGTAGGCAATGTTGGGAAGGGTAGTGGTGCCGCTGCGGAGCGTTATGCTGTATTCCAGTTGCGCTGGGTCGAAGTTGAGCGTGTAACCATCGACGGTGATGTTGCCGAGTTGCGTGTTGTCGGCCTGTTTCACCGAAAAGTTGATGGCGTAGGTGCTCGACGAGCCGTCCTGCGCTTTTGCGATGATGCGCGTTGTGCCGTTCACGCCATTGGTGATGATGGTCGGCTCGCTTTGGTAACTGTCGCCTTTGGTGCAGGTGATGGCGGGCAGTGCCGTTGTGCCGATGGGCAGTTCGTGTGTGTAACTGAAGGTGTATTCATCGAAGTTCGGCAGCAACACGCCGTCGAGATAGATGGCTTTCAGGGTCGAAACTGACGATTTGGCAGCGGTGAACACAATTTTGTAGGTGCATTTTGCGCCGCTTGCCGCCGTTACAACGATTTTGTATGTGCCTTCGATGCCGCTGATACCGCTTGCATCGGTGGCGATGGTCTGGTAGTCGTCGCCCTGTTCGTAGGTTATCTTGGGCAGACTGGTTGTGCCGAGCGGCAGACTTTGGTAATAGGTCGTTTTTTCAGCGTCCCAACCCTCTATCGCTACGCCGTCGAGTTTCAGGCTTTTCAGGTAGCAGTAGGTCGATGCAGTGATTTTGAACGACAGTTTGTATGTGCGCGTGGTGGTGTTGCCCGGGGCTTTCACGGCAATGTTGTAAGTGCCAGTGCAACTGCCATCGGCAATTTTCACGCCGTTGCTCACGGTGATGGTTTGCGCACCAGCCGCGTATGCCGATGTGTAGGTGATGGTCGGCAGCACCGTTGTGCCGAGCGGCAACTCTACGGTGTAGTTGTTTTTGGTCGGCGAAAATCCAGCGATGGACTTGCCGCCAACTTGTATGTCTTGCAGCGTGTTGTCGGTCAGTTTGCCTATCGAAAACACAATGCGGTAGGTGTTTGCTGCGCCGTTGGCGGCTTTCACACTGATGGTGGCTGTGCCTGTGGGCGTGGTGGCTTGCGTAATGCTGATGGTCTGTCCGTCGTCGCCTTTGGTTACGCTCACAACTGGGGCTTCGGTGGTGCCGTAGGGCAGTTCTACGCTATATTCGGTGATGTAGCCGTTGTAGTTCGGCACTGAGGTGGTAGTGCCGCCCACCGTGTACGAAATGCCTGCTGGGCGGTTGTTCGACGACTGCTCGGCAACAAATTTGATTTTGTAGGTCGATGTGCGCTTGCCGTCTTCCGATTTCACGGTGATAACCACAGGTTCGCCACCTACCGTCGCTTTCGAACGGTCGATGCTGATTTCGCTGCCCGACAGTATGCGCCCCGAAAAAGGAACGCTTGTGCCGCGGCAGTTGGTGAGTGTGCCAACGCCACGCTTTGCAAACAGATCGGGAATCTCCGTCGCACCCAAACCAAGCGCGTAGGTCTGCTCTTCGCCGTTGTTTTTCTTCGGGTCGAAACCGCTCCAACGGCGGTTGTTCACAAACAGTTCGTCGATATTCGAACTGTAAATCAGTTCTACATCATCGATATAGAGGTCGTTGCCCGGATAGATGCCGCTGTTGGCACGGAAATTGGGATAGTTGCCCGCCGAAAAAATTACATTACACTTATCTGGCACATCTGCTTTGCCTGTGTAGTAAATCGGTATTTTTATCTGCGTCCATTCCGAATAGGTTTTGTACTCTTTCACCCAACCTTCGGCCACTTGTTCGGCAAATTGGCTGGTGGAACATTTGTTGCCATCGAGGGCTTGGCGTATGTCCGACTCTTCGTCGGTGTGCGTGGTCGAGGTGCAACCGCCGTTTTTGCCAGTGTAGGAGTTGCCCACCGATGTGCCTTTCCACGAGTAGAACATCAGGTGGAAATACTCTTTGTCGGTGTTGCTGCCAGTGCGCTTTATCCAAACGCTCATGGTGTCGGGGCGGTATTTGAAACTGATGCCGCCGTCGCAACCTGCCGTGGCTTCGCTCACTTTGGTGATGCTTTCGAGGTACGACCACGGCTGCCCAAGTGCCATATAGCCAGGCGCAGGTTCGGTAATGCCAGCCGCACCAACCTCCTTGTCGGTTACATAGGCGCACGAACCGCCGTTGCGACCGTCTTTTTTGTACATAAAGGTGAATTTGAAGCCGACTTGCGTTACATTCGAGCCGTGCCAATTTTTCAACTGCGCATCGCCGTTGAACGAACTGCTCCAATCCTCAAATCCTGAGTCGGGCAGTTGCTGCGCTATGGCCGCAATAGCCAGTGTCAGCAAGTATATGGTAATTTTATATCGTCTCATAATGATAATTCTGTTTGATTGTTTCTCTTCTTGCTTGCCAATGCGCTATTCCTCCGTGATGTTTATCGGAATTTCTACTTCGATTGGCTCACAAAGTTCCAGATTTGCAGGCGTGAAAGTGCCTTTCGCAATCCAAAGACAGGCCGAAAATGTGGTTGGCGTGTCGGCGTTGAACTGCCATGTGCCAGCCACCGACGATTCTACATGCACCTCTACATCGCTCAAACTGATGCTGCCGCCTTTCGATACGGTTATCGGGCGTGTGGCAGCGAAAAATTCGGCGCGCGTTTTGCGCAGTATCACGCTGTAAATCACGGCGTCCGATGGCAAATAGTTGTTGTCGCCAGCCTGCCACGCCTTGATTATCAACTCTTTGTCGAGCGCGTCGGCAGTGGCGGTGATATTCAGCGTGCCGTCGCCTTCGATTTTGGCGTATGCCTGACCGCTGCACGGCTCTATGGCGTAACTTACAGGCAGTTTCGATGTGGCGTAAGCATCGAGCGTGAGGCGGTCCATCACACCAACGCTGTCGGCCATCGACCACACAATTTTTTGCGTCTGCCGATTGACCGTAACGGCCAGCGTGTCGTGCGCATTGTCGTAAAGGGTTTGGTTGTATGGCACAAATGTAATCTCTTGTTTGATGGCGCTTCCTGCGTTCGGCACAATGTTTTTGTTGGTCCACATAAAGTCGCCTTCTATCTCTTCGCCAGTTACGGTGGTGGCTTTGCCGCCCACTATCGCCACTTCGCTCAAGGTCTGTCCGTAGGTGATTTCGTTGCCAACGGTGGGCAGCGTCAGTTGCGGAATGCCTTTGAAAATTTTAAGATCAAGGCTTATCGGCGTGGCGTCGTTGTATTCGTCGTTGCCGGGGCAGGTGGCGGTGATGGTAACAGGCGCGTCGGGGTCGGCTTTCAAAAAGACGAGTTGGTTGTTTTCGTCGAGCGTCAATGCCGTTTCGTCCGAAATTTCGTAGAAAATCGGCAGCCCCGACACAGGATTTACTTTGTTCAGAATCCATGTCTGCGTGGTGGCGATGCTGTCGCGCAACTGCCAACTCAAATTCTGATTGCGTTTGCTCACGCTGGTGGTGATGGGAATGCGCAGCGTGGCATCTTTTTCGTTGCTGATTATCAGCGCATTCGCATCGCTTTCGATGGCCGATGGCGTGTAACTTACACTGATGGTTGCTGTGCCATATTCGCCGCAGTCGCCTGTGCCGATGGTGGCTGGCATAACCGAAAATTCATCATTCTTGCTCTCCAAAGCCACATTGAGCAAATCTTGCAAATTCGAGTAGGTTACGGTTACTGTTTTGCGTGTGGTTGTGCCATACTGCGCGTCGATAGTCAATTCGCCGACATTCGCCTCCACAAAGTGAGCGCGCGTAAC
Source organism: Segatella copri (assembly GCA_963593685.1). Lineage (GTDB taxonomy): Bacteria > Bacteroidota > Bacteroidia > Bacteroidales > Paludibacteraceae > W0P28-013. Next base: position 44,252 of record CAVBBP010000002.1, on the reverse strand, counting down.
CTGCACATTTTTGAACACCTTGTAGCCCGTAGCACCCGTTTCGGTGAAGAGTTGTATTTTGGTCGCTCTACGGTCTAAATCGAATGGTCCGAAGTGATAGTAGGTGTTTTTCTTGTCGAATTTGCAGGTGGCAATTTTGCCGCTCCACGAACCGTTGATGTACTGTTTCACATAGAGGTCGCCGCCCCAAAAACCAAAAATGGCTTCGCACTTGGCATCGAACGAGAGTTGCCCAGCAGGACTGCCGTCGAGCGTGTACTCTTGGCTGTTGATGGTCCTGAACGATTTTTCGGCGGTTTCGTCGCATACAAACGGATCGCTCAAGCAACTGGCGTTCGGGTTGCGCACACGCACGGTGCGCACATACGAGGTGGCGGCATACTCGTCGTTGCCTACCTGAATGGCGCGAATGGTGGCTGTGCCTGTGTTGCTGGTCGAAATGGTCAGCACGCCGTCCGACAGCGACACCACATTGTTGGCGTTGTCCACTATTTCGTAGGTGATAGGCAGCCCTACCGACGATTCGGCGGTGAGCGTTGTCGCTGCGTCGCCCCACTTGAAATTGAGCGGCTGCGTCCAACTGATTTTCTGCGTCAGCAGGTTGGTAACCTCCAAATGCAGCGTGTCGCATACTTCGTCGATGGTTTCGCTGCCCGCTTGGTAGGCGATGATGTTGGCTTTGCCCGCTGCAACGGCTATCAGTTGCCCATTCTCGTCGATTTTCAGCACCGATTCGTCGCTCGATTTCAGTTCGGTCAGTGCCAAACCGCTCGATGCCTGCGCAAACGGACTCTCTATCACATCGCCGCGCGAAAGCATCGTGGCCTCGTCGTCCCACCACACAATCTGTTGCGGCTCGGGCTTGGCGTAGCCTTTCAGCACGATGGTCGTCCAGCCCGACTGCTTGTCGCTGTTATAAACGGTTACTTTGGCGGTTTTGTTGCCTTTGGTCGTCGGGTGAAAATCTACCGTAATCTCTGCCGAACCGTAACTGCACAACGCTGCCGCAATGTTCGTGGTGTTCAAACTGAAATCCGTGGTGTTGTCTATCGAAAGGCTCAACGCATTCACATTGCTCCAGTTCACCGAAAACTTGGCATCTTGCGACGAACCGCCCACATCTACCGTGCCGCAATCCACCGTGCTTGCCGATGACTCAACATAGGTGGCTTGGGTCAGGACAACGTTGCTGATGTTTTTGGTAAGCGTTCCCGTTCCCTTAAAATCCAGTTTGGAAACGATTTTTTTGCTGAAGTTGTAACTTTGGCTTGTGGCCGTTGCTGCGCTGATTATCGTGGCCGAAGAACCGTCGGAGTAGGTTGCGGTTACGGTTACTCCGCCCGTGGCGGAGCGAGAGGCCGTATAGTCGAACGTTAATTCATTGCATGGTCTTGGAGGGTTGATGGTGAATGTTTTCGTCGAACTCTTCGACCACCCATTCATGATTTCGTACGATCCGCCGTCGTTTATCAGGTAGCATTCCGCCCACGCTTGCGGTGCAAACGCAGTCAGCAGCAGGACAAATGCAACGAATATATGATTTTTTCTCATCTCTTTTCTGTTTTGATTTTTTTGGAAAAGTTCTCTACGCGTGCGCGTGAGAAACGATTGCGCACAATACAGCAAAGCCCAACGCACGGCGTGCATTAGGGTGTGCAGGGTAGGTGTAGAATTAGCCCGAGTAGAGCGAAATGCGCAGCAGATGGCGTTGCGGCAACTCTTTGGCTGCCTCCATCAACAGGCGCAAGTTGGCCAGATTGGCCGCCATAAACGCATCGCACGCACTACGCACTCGACGCTGGCACTGCGCTTGCAGTTTTCGGAAAAGTGTGCGGATATCGGGAACGATGCTCGTCGCTACAGGCGCATCAGCCGCACCGCCAGCCACAATCTCGTAGCGGCTTTCGGCCTCATTGCGCTTCTGCACAGTGCAGAACATCTCGTCGCGCAGAGTAACAAAACCAGCCCAAAAGAACCAATAAATCAGTCCTTTGTATAGGTTTACGGCAACATCTTTGAGTAAATGTATCAAAGCCATAGGCGTTCCCTTTACACCGCAAAGTTACAACTTTATTTTTGAAATATGCAAAATTCGTTGCAAATGCAGCACATAAAAAACGCAACCTGTTGATTTTTAATAAGTTACAAAGTGTTAAAAATGTTAAAATATGTTAATTCCTCCAATTTTCCCACCCATTTTATGCTCCTGCAACACCCATTTTCGTCGCTTTTTATCCATTTTTTTGCGATTTCTATATATAATATGGTGTGATTGTGGATTTGGTTATTTTTGGTTGATGAGTTGATAAGTTTAACGCATTGGTGTTGGGTCTGTTTGTAACCAAGTTGGTTCAGTCCTCTCCCCTTTTCAAGGGGAGTACCTGCCGAATGGCAGGGGTAGGGGTTAGAACCAATTAAGAATTTTGAATTATGAATTAAGAATTATGCGGCTGCTGTTGGTCGCGTGGCCTTTCCCCCTATCGGGGGAAACGGGAAAGGGGGCTTTTTACCAAAAAAGTGTAGCAACAAAACCAAGGTTTTTTCGCTACACATTTTTTGTGTTGAAACACGCCGCAAAAGTACAGAATAATTTTGAAATGCCAACTTTTTTGCACAGAAAATATGGATTTTTTTGTCGGGACACCCTATTTTGCTGCCGCTTGCGAAATGTTTAGAAAGTGTAGCAATTAATCGTTGGTTTATTTCACACACTTAAAACATACTAACAATGATGAAAAAGTTATTCTTTACTTTGGCTGTTGCCGCGCTAGCGGTGGTGGCTGCTAATGCGCAACCGCGCGCTATCGGTGGTAACCTCGGTTATGGTTTCGATGTGTCGTATCAGCACAATTTGGGCGAAGCCAACATGATTGATTTGGCTGTCGAAGTGCCGGCTTTCTACGGCATTGGTGCCACCTGCACCTACGACTGGATCAACCCATTCGGCACGCAGATTCCTTGGAATAACAAGGGTTCGTGGAACTGGAGCCTCGGCGTTGGTGCCGGTGCTGGTTTCTTGTTTCGTTCTGTCGGCTATGCCGGTGTGGTTGGACATTGCGGCGTTGCCTACGATTTCTGGTTCCCGCTGGAATTGTCGGTTGACTACCGTCCAAACATTGGCGCATGCTTTGGTGGTGGAGAGGCTGGTTTCTATGACGTAGGCCTTTATGCCGGCATACAAATCGGTGTCCGTTACCTGTTCAACCAAAAGTAATCGAACACAAACAACATTAAACGGTAAAAGCGTCACAATAGTGGCGCTTTTGCTGTATTTTTGAAAGTCGCAAGATGTTAGTAGCAAGTAGCAAGAAGCAAGAATAGATTTTTAGAAGATAGAATATAGAACATAGATTGTAGAGCCGTCATATTATGGCGGCTCTGCTTATTTACAGATTTACGAATTTCCCAAAATAACCAAATCTCGCAACTCCCCAAAGCCAGCCCGACCAAATTTTTCTGCAAAAAAAACGCCGCCCCAACGAAATGGGGCGACGCCGTTCTTGATATTTTGCGCATTTACTCTTCCTTCTGCGTGGCTTCGTACTCTTTCAGCAGTTTGTCCTGAACATCGGCGGGGCAGAGTTCGTACGAGGCGAATTTCATGGTGAACGATGCGCGACCGCCCGAGAGCGAACTGAGCGAAGTGGAGTAGTTCGACAACTCTTTGAGCGGCACTTTGGCGGTGAGTTTTTCAAATCCTTTCACGCTCTCCATGCCCATGATGATGGCGCGTCGGCCTTGCAGGTCGCCCATCACGTCGCCCATGCGGTCGCTCGGCACAAGCACTTCGAGGTCGTAAATCGGCTCCATCACCTTCGGTCCTGCATTGCGGAAGGCCTCGGCAAAGGCGTTGCGGCCAGCGAGTCGGAACGAGATTTCGTTAGAATCGACTGGGTGCATTTTGCCGTCGTACACAATGACACGTACATCGCGCGCATACGAGCCAGTGAGCGGCCCTTGCTCCATGCGGTCCATCACGCCTTTCAGAATGGCAGGCAGGAAGCGTGCGTCGATGGCACCGCCCACAATGCTGTTGATGAATACCAGTTTGCCGCCCCATTCCAGCGGAATTTCTTGCGTGTCGCGCACGCTGATTTTGTACTCTTGACCGCCAAATTTGAAGGTGTCGGGCACAGGCATTCCTTCGGTGTAGGGTTCTACTATCAGATGTACCTCGCCAAACTGGCCAGCACCGCCCGACTGTTTTTTGTGACGATAGTCGGCGCGCGCCGCCTTGGTGATGGTTTCGCGGTAAGGAATTTTCGGCTCGTCGTACACAATGGGCAGTTTGTCGTTGTTCTCGATGCGCCATTTGAGCGTGCGCAGGTGAAATTCGCCCTGTCCGTAAACGATGGTTTGCTTTAACTCTTTCGACTGTTCGACAATCCATGTCGGGTCTTCTTCGTGCATACGGGTGAGAATGGCACTCAGTTTCTCCTCTTCGCCACGCGTTTGCGGACTGATGGCGCGGCGGTATTTCGGGTCGGGATATTTGATGCGCGGGAACTCATAGTCGCAGCCTTTGCCGTCGAGCGTGTTGCCCGTGCGTGTGTCTTTCAGTTTCACAGTTGCGCCGATGTCGCCAGCCACCATTTCGCTCACCTCTTCGCGGTTCTGTCCCGAAACGGAGAAGATCTGGCTGATGCGCTCTTTGCCTTGGTTGCGACTGACATTGGTCAGGTCGTCGCCAGCGTGCAGCGTGCCGCTCATCACTTTGAAATACGATACCTCGCCGATGTGCGGTTCGACGCTCGTTTTGAACACAAAAATGCTGGTTGGACCATTGGGGTCGGGTGCAATTTCCACGCCTTCGGTGGTAACGGGTTTGGGCATATCGGTAACGAAAGGCACCACATTGCCCAAAAATTCCATCAGTCGGCGCACGCCCATCGAGCGGCCAGAGCAGACACAGAACACAGGGAAAATGTCGCGCCCAACGAGGCCTTTGCGAATGCCGTTGCGCATCTCGTCTTCGGTGAGCGAACCCTGTTCAAAGTATTTGTCCATGAGGCTTTCGTCGTTTTCGGCAGCGGCTTCAATCAGTTTGTTGTGCAGTTCGTTGGCTCTCTCCTGCTCCGCATCGGGAATCGGCAGAATTTCGGGCGCACCGCCTTCGGGTTTCCAGCGATACATTTTCATCAGCAACACATCGATGACGGCGTTGAACTCGGGGCCAACATTGAGCGGATATTGCACCAGCACGGTTTTCGAGCCGAAACTGTCGCGCAACTGCTCGACGGTCTTGTTGAAGTCCGATTTTTCGGTGTCCAACTGGTTGCAAAGGAAGATGACAGGTTTTTTGAACTGCTCGGTGTAGCGGAAGTGGTTTTGCGTGCCAACTTCGACGCCATATTGCGTGTTCACAAGAATCACGGCTTGGTCGGTAACTTCGAGCGAGGTGATGGCACCGCCAATAAAGTCGTCGTTGCCCGGGCAGTCGATGATGTTCAACTTTTTGCCGAGCCATTCGGCGTGAATCACGGTTGGAAATACCGAATAACCGTATTCCTGCTCCACGGGAAAATAGTCCGACACGGTGTTTTTGGCATCAATCGTGCCGCGGCGTTTTATCACGCCACTCTCGTAGAGCATGGCTTCTACAAGGGTGGTCTTTCCTGCTCCAGAACTTCCCATCAACGAGATGTTCTTGATTTCGTTGGCTTGGTAAACTTTCATTGTGTAATAGATTTTTGGGTTAAACTTGTTTTACTTTACGAAAAAGAGTTTTTACGCTCAAAATCCTCGCAATTTACAAATTTTTTGATTAAAACGAAACTTTATTGATATGTTTTACAACATAATAATTCAGAAAATAAAAAACGCGGAACTTTTCGAAAAAAGTCCCGCATTGGTGCGTTGCATTTGCTTGCTATTTGGCTATTTTATAGGTGTGTAGCCCATTCCTATCGGCCACCTGCACAATGTAGATGCCGTGCCGCGCGATGGGTGCAAAATGCTCATTTCCGATATTTGAGCGGTTGTAAACAATCTGTCCGCCGATGTTGTAGATGCGTATGCGTGCGTTTTCGGCTGCGCCAGCAATGCCAATGCCGCTGCTGTTTGCCCAAATGGTGAGCGCATTGTCGCCGACTTCGATTATCTTCACATCAATTTCGGGGTCGTCGCTCAATGGCTCTGGCACAATGTTGGTGTGCGGATCGTGCATGAGTGTGGTGTCGGTGCGCACGCAAATTTCGTTCGAGTAGTCCGATATGTAGCCGTGGCGTGTGGCGCGCAAGCGGTAGCGGTATTCGGTGAGCGTGTCGAGCCCTTCTATCCACCAACCTTCGTACCAAGGCTCGTTTTGTTTCACAAAAATGGTCTCTTCGGGCATGTAGGTTGCCGACACATCGTCGAGCGTTACCGAACCAGCGATTTTGCGCGTGTAGATCCAGCGGAACTGCTTGAAACCATCTTCGTAGGCAAATTTGTAGGCTGGATATTTTTTCTCGGTGGTGCTGTCGGCACGCAGCGTGTCGATGTTCAACCATGCTGTGCCGTTGTAGCCGTCGAGTGTGAGCGTGGCAATGCTGTCGCCGTTGCCTTTGGACTTTTTCATGCCCCAGCGGTACATGAACGACAGATTTTTGACAATGCCATTGTACGGTTTTGTAACCAATGTATCGAGTTTGGGCGTTTTAAGGTCGGCTTTTTCATTTTTGAATGCTACACACGGGATTGCCACGCCGCAAGCCGAGGCGGTATTGTTTGTTCCTGTGAGTCCAAACTGCCAGCCAGCCGCTACGAGCGAGTCTTTGTTGGAGATAAGGCTGTCGAAGCCTTCGGTTTCGGTGGTGTCGTTGGGGTGCGTAACAATTTTGTAGATGTCGATGAGGTATTCCTGCACATTCGGTATGCTTTCCCACAGCGGCTCAAAGGCATCGCCTTCGATGTTGTCGGGGTCGAGCGCAATGGGCGCAGGCAGAATATCGGTAGTGAAACGCACGGCGTTCACGGTTGGCGTGTTGGCAGCGTCCATGGCTGTGATGCGGTAGGTGTATTTGGTGCCGGGCGCAAGGTTGAGAACGCGGCACGCAGCCACATTGCCCACCTCTTTTTGTTTGACAATGTATTGCGCTGGCTCGCCCATCATGGTGTGCTTGTTCAGGTTGGTGTAGTAGTCGGTGGCGAATTTTTCCCACTCGTCCCAATCGAACGACGATGTAGGTCCATTGACGGCGGCTTTGCGGCACAGCGTTACATCAGCGCCCCAGTTGTTCGGATTATTTACCTCGCCCAACATATCTATCTGTATGCCGCTGTGATAGAGTGCAATGGCATCGTTGCCGCTGAACGCCAATAGTGTTTCGTAGTCCTTGCTCGTTTTGCCGCATATCTGGTTGGCGAGTGCTTTTATCTCGTTGCTTGCGCCAAAGTGTGCCAACACATACACGCCGCCGTTGGCCAGTGTGCCGCTCAACACAAGGGTGGAGTCGCTTTTGAACGAGCCAACGCCGTTGTTTTGCTTGCGCAGTTCGTATTTCGACAGATCGACCGCTGCGCCTGTGCCGTTGTAGATGGCAAGTGCTTTGTTGTAATTCGACCCCTCGATGTAGTACGAGAAGAAGAGGTCGCTGGCCTGCTCGCCGCCTTGGTACAAGTCCAATTTGTAGCCCGCTGCATCGGCTTTTGGCATCCAGTTGAGTCCAGCCTCGGTGGCGGAAACATTGCTGGCTGGCAGGGTCATAAATTCGTCGGTAACGCTGGCGCGCAGACCGATTTTTATCGCCTCCGACAAGCCGCCGCCCGAAATGACAATGGTGTCGATGTATTCGCCCGTTTTCGATGCGTCGAAAGTGAGCGTTACAGTTTCTTGGTTCACCGCCTCATCTTTGGTGATTTTGCTCTTCGAAATGGCGAACGCTTTAGTGTCGTCCTGAATTTTGAGCGTCAGGTCGCCAATGAGGTTCAAACCTTCGACGGTGAAACTGGTGCTCTGGTTGTTGCCTTCCATCACTACGCCGAAATTGAAGCGGTCCCAGCGCGTGGGCGACACCAAAAATGGAGCATCAATGTTTGGCGCATCGAACTCTGTCGTCTGTTTGTCGCCCCAAATCAGTTCCACAAGGTCGGGACAGTCGATAAACGGATTGCGGTTGCCCTGTATTTTGTAAACCTCCTCTTGGCGGTCAAGTTCTTTTTTGCTCACAGGGTCGGCGCGGTGCCACGCCAGCAGCAGTTCGAGTGCCCACGGTTTCCACACGGGATAGGTGTTGTTGTCCATCATGGGCGATTGCCAAAGGTTCTGCTCACCGAATTTTTGGTAGGCGGTCGCCACATAGAAGTAGGCGCGCGCAAAATCGCCTTTATACTGGTCAGCAGGTTCGAAACAGTTGCCCGAATAGTCGCTGGCGCGGAAGGTGTTTTGTCCCACTTTGCTCACGCCGTTGTCGCTCGTGGCTGTGCCAACAATGCCGAGCGGCAGGTCGTTTTTGGCGGAGTTGATTCTCCCTTCGGCGGGAAAAAGGTGGTGCAAATCTTTGAACGAATTGTACATGGCGCCGCCCCACCACGATTTTGGCAGCGAGTGTTCGATGTGCATGCCGCTCACGCTCATAAAAGTTGGCGTGCCGTCGATATAGGGGAATTTGAATGTTTCGTTCGAATACATGTCGATGACCGAACTGTCAGCAGCGTTGCGGTCGGTGTAGTAGAAACCTTCCCAAGTGGTGTTGGGACCGCCGCTGCTGTTGTAGGGCAAAAATCGCCCATTCGAGATGATTTGGCTGAGTGCCGTTTTCAATGCCTCTTGCGTTAGGCCGTCGGCTTTGTAGTAGTAGCCCACGGGAATTTCGGCAAATAGCCCGAAAATAGTAAACGCCCCAACGAGGCAGGCTGTAAATAGTCGCTTCTTCATAGTGTTAGATATTTTAGGGTTAAGGTTCTACTTCTTTTTGGCCAGCGCACACACCGACAGCACCGTGTACCAAACGATGATGTAGGGCAACGCATTTTGCCGTAGCACGCCGCCGAGAATTGCCGTGCCGCCGATGAAAATCCAGCGGATTTCGTTACCTTTCCAGCCGAATGTTTTGAATTTGAGCGAAAACATTGGCAGTTCGCATATCAACAAGAAACAGGAGAACACCAGCAGCAGAAGAATGATCCACGGATAGTGCGTCGCCAGTTCGGTGTCGTGGTACGAGTAGGCCAAACCGACCCAAAAAAGGGCGTTGGCTGGCGTGGCAAGCCCGATAAACGACGATGTCTGCCGCTCGTCGAGGTTGAATTTGGCCAAGCGCAGTGCCGAAAATGCCACCATCAGCAGCGCAAAATAGGCCGACCACTCCCACTCGCCAACTTTGAGCAGCGAAAAAGCCGCCATGCTCGGCGCAAAACCGAAACTGATAAGGTCGGCCAGCGAGTCGAGTTCCTTGCCAATGCCCGACGAAACGCCAAGCAGACGCGCCGAAAAACCGTCGAAAAAATCGAAGGTGGCTGCCAACAAAACAAGCAGCACTGTCAGCCCATAGCGACCGTTGTAGGCCGCTATCACAGCCACTGTTCCCGATAGCAAATTGAGGCAAGTTATGGTGTTTGGAATGTGCTTTTTTATACTCATGGTCGTTTCTTCTCTTTTTGAAAAAGCAAAGGTACAACAAAAAAATGTCATTTCCCACTTTTTTTGTCAAAAAAAAATGCTAAAAAAATTTTGCAGTGTCGAAAAATGTTTGTACCTTTGCACCCGAAATCATCGCGGAGTAGAGCAGTGGTAGCTCGTCGGGCTCATAACCCGGAGGTCGTTGGTTCGAGTCCAGCCTCCGCAACTAATTGAAAACCAGCCGTTTGACGATTATCAAGTGGCTGATTTTTTTTGTAAATGAGTAGATGAAACGCACTGTCTGTTTGGTTCTGCTGCTGCTTGCGCTGTTGGCTTGCAAGCGCAAAAACGAGGTTTCGTACGACTCTATCGAGGGGCGTTGGTATCTCTACGCCGCCTATCGTGCTGGCCACGACACCGATATTTTGCCGCTGGCGCACATGTTTGGCTACGCCTGCATCGACGATATGGAACTGCTGGTCGGTGCCGACACATTTGCCATCACTGGCGCGGGCGCTTGCGACGATTTAACCATGCATGGCACCTACACCATGTCGGCCGATGCCATTGCCGCCTACGACGACGACGGCGACCCTGTGCCATTCAGTTTCGACGACGGCGTGCTTTCTACCGTGGTGGAAATCGATGCTCTCGGCGATGTCGATTTGCGTTTTCAAAAAAAACGGTGACGGAATGAAAATCGTTGTCGACAAATTTATACCCTATATAAATGGTGTACTCGAGCCGTTTGCCGAGGTGCAATATTTGGCTCCTGCTGACTTTACGCCCGAGGCGGTGCGCTGTGCCGATGCGTTGATTGTGCGCACGCGTACTCGCTGCGATGGCGCACTGCTGGCCGATTCGGCAGTCAAATTTATTGCCACAGCCACCATCGGCTACGACCATATCGACACGCAGTTTTGTGCCGAACACGGCATTGCTTGGACGAATGCGGCAGGTTGTAACGCCTCGGCGGTGGCGCAATATGTGGCTTCGGCGTTGGGCGTGTGGGCGCACGCCAGTCGGTGCGACTTGCACCAACTGACGCTCGGTATTGTGGGCGTTGGGTATGTGGGGCGCGAAGTGCTGGAAATGGCTAGTCTCTTGGGAATGAGCGTTTTACAAAACGACCCTATGCGTGCCGATGCCGAAAATTCTGCCGATTTTGTGTCGCTCGACACCGTGGCTGCCCACGCCGATGTTATCACTTTTCACACGCCTTTGACGCACAGCGGCCGTTACGCCACTTACCATTTGGCAGATGCCGATTTTTTTGCAAAATGCGTCCGAAAACCGCTGATAATCAACGCTGCACGCGGCGGCGTAGTCGATGAACAGGCGTTGAAGCAGGCACTGCGGTGCGGTTGTGTGGCGGCGTGTGTGGTCGATTGCTGGGAAAATGAGCCGCACATCGACCGCGAACTGCTCGATTTGTCGCTGTTGGCCACGCCGCACATTGCTGGCTACTCGGCCGACGGCAAAGCCACTGCCACCGCCATGAGCGTGCGCGCGGTTAGCCGCTTTTTCGGCTTGGGTCTAGACGATTTCTGCGTGTCGCAACTGCCGCCGAAACCTGTTTGTCGCTGCACTTACAGCGCATTGCCGCAAAAAATGGTCGAAAACTACAACATTCGCCGCGACGACACGGCTCTGCGCCACCAACCCGATGCCTTTGAGCGACTGCGGAGCGGTTATTCGTTCCGTCGCGAAGTGGATTATCTGCCTGAAAATCAGCAAGAAGCGTAATTTTTTCAAAAAACAATCTATTCGGAGAAAAAAGTGGAACTTTTCGAAAAAATAGCGCGCAAAGTCAATGCTGCACTCAAAAATTACGCCCTGATAGACGACGGCGACAAGATTCTCATCGGACTTTCGGGCGGCAAGGATTCGCTGGCGTTGGTGGAGTTTTTGAGCGAGCGTGCCAAAATTTACAAACCGCGTTTTTCGGTGGTGGCGGCGTATATTTCGGTCGAAAATGTGCCCTACCAGTCCGATTTGACCTACCTCGACGATTTTTGTCGCCGGCACGGCGTGCCGTTTGTTCACCGCACCACCAAATTCGAGGCCTCGACCGACCCACGCAAGTCGCACTGTTTTCTCTGCTCGTGGAATCGGCGCAAAGCGTTATTCGCTGTGGCAGAGGAACTTGGCTGCAACAAAATTGCTCTTGGCCACCACCGCGACGACATGCTCGAAACGCTGCTGATGAACCAGATTTTTCAGGGTGCGTTCGCTTCGATGCCGCCCAAACTGCGCATGGACAAGTTCGATATGACCATCATTCGCCCCTTGGCCGATGTGCGAGAAGCCGATTTGCAGGCCTTGGCGGCGCAGCGTGGCTATCAGAAACAGATAAAAAACTGCCCTTACGAACGCGAATCGCACCGCAGCGATGTGCGCCGCCTGCTCGAAGCCATGGAGCGTCTCAACCCCAACGCCGCCTCGTCGCTCTGGAACAGCATGCAGCATGTGCAGCCGCAGTATCTGCCGAAGAGTAGCAAGATATGAGTAGCAAGTCGCAAGACAAATGAGGAATTAGGAATTAGGAGTGAGGATTTTTTTAGTGAGCAGTGAGTAGTTAGAAGTGAGTAGTGAAGCGGCAAAGCCGCAATTTCAGATTTCAGATTTCAAATTTCAGATTTCAGATTTCAAATTTCAAATTTCAGATTTCAAATTTCAAATTTCAAATTAAATGGATTAACCAAATAACCAAATCTGCAAATCAACAAAGAGGACGTGGCATGCCGCGTCCCTAGTTTCAACTTTATACACTTTCACACTTTCTCACTTTCTTACTTTTCGCACTTTCACACTAATTTCGTACCTTTGCAGTCGCAAAAAACGCACGCTTTTATATGGCTTTTGAATCGGAAATAGACCGTCGGCGCACATTCGCCATCATTTCGCACCCCGATGCTGGTAAAACTACTTTGACCGAGAAACTGCTGCTTTTCGGCGGTGCAATTCATGTGGCGGGGGCTGTAAAATCGAACAAAATCAAAAAGACCGCCACCTCCGACTGGATGGAAATCGAGAAACAGCGCGGCATTTCGGTGGCGACATCGGTGATGGGATTCGAGTACGGCGGCTACAAAATCAACATTCTCGACACGCCCGGACACCAAGATTTTGCCGAAGATACTTTCCGCACGCTCACCGCTGTCGATAGCGTTATCATCGTGGTCGATGCGGCCAAAGGCGTGGAGGCGCAAACGCGCAAACTGATGCAGGTCTGCACCATGCGTCGCACGCCAGTGATGATTTTTGTGAACAAGATGGACCGCGAAGGGCGCGAACCGTTCGACCTGCTCGACGAACTCGAAGCCGAACTTGGCATCGGCGTGCAACCGCTCAGTTGGCCTATCAATATGGGGCAGAAATTCAAGGGCGTTTACAACATTTATCAGCAAAAATTGAACCTCTATACACCTAACAAACAGCGCATTAGCGAAACGGTGGCGGTCGATCTCAACAGCGCACAACTCGACGAGATGGTGGGCAGCGACGACGCGCAAAAACTCCGCACCGACCTCGAATTTATCGAAGGCGTTTACGAGCCGTTCGATGTGAAAGAGTACCTTGCCGCCAATGTGGCACCCGTCTTTTTTGGTAGCGCGCTCAACACTTTCGGCGTGAAAGAGTTGCTCGATTGCTTTGTGGAGATTGCGCCCGCACCGCGACCTGTGGCTGCGCAAGAGCGCGAAGTACGCCCCACCGAAGAGGCGTTTACGGGCTTTGTGTTCAAAATTCACGCCAATATGGACCCCAACCACCGCTCGTGCATTGCGTTTGTCAAAATCTGTTCGGGCCGATTCGAGCGCAATGTGGCCTATCGCCATATTCGTCTGAACAAGCAGTTCAAATTCAGCAGTCCGACGGCGTTTATGGCGCAGCGCAAAGAGACTGTCGATGAGGCGTTTGCAGGCGATATTGTGGGTCTGCCCGACACTGGCAATTTCAAAATTGGCGACACGCTCACCTCGGGCGAAGAGTTGCACTTCCGTGGGTTGCCGAGTTTCTCGCCCGAGATGTTCAAATACATCGACAATGCCGACCCGATGAAATCGAAGCAGTTGCAAAAAGGCATCGAGCAGTTGATGGGCGAAGGCGTGGCGCAGGTGTTCACGCACCAAAACAATGGTCGAAAAATCATTGGCACGGTGGGGCAGTTGCAGTTCGAGGTGATCGAATACCGCCTGTTGCACGAGTATGGCGCGCAATGCCGTTGGGAGCCGCTGTCGCTCTACAAAGCCTGTTGGATAGAGAGCGACGATGCCGCCGAACTCGACAATTTCAAACGGCGCAAATACCAATACATGGCCAAAGACAAGGACGGACGCGATGTTTTTCTGGCTGAAAGCGGCTACCTGCTACAAATGGCACAACAAGATTTTCCAAAAATCCGCTTCCACTTCACCAGCGAGTTCTGAAAAATTTAGCCCCCCCCCTCAATCCCCCAAGGGGGAGGGCTGCGCGGTGGCGCAGCAATTTCAAATTTCAGATTGGGTTGATTGGTTGATCAGTTGATTGGTTGATGAGTTTTTGTTGAATCGTTTAATCGTTGAACTGTTGAAGCGAATAAATTTGTCAATTTGTCAATCCGTAAATTTGTAAATTCGTAAATAAGTAAGGACGCACGCGGTGCGCCCCTACTTTCTACTTTCCACTTTATAGACTTTCAACTTTACAGACTTTATAGACTTTCACACTAATTTCGTATCTTTGCACAAACAAAAGTGCGTAGAATTGTATGAATATCGTTTCGGCTGAATTTGTTGTGTCGAACAGCGATTGGCGCAAATGTCCTGACTCGCCGCTGCCCGAATATGCCTTTATCGGGCGTTCGAATGTGGGCAAATCGAGCCTTATCAACTGCCTGACACAACGCTGCGGTCTTGCCAAAACCTCGTCGAAGCCTGGCAAAACGCTGTTAATCAACCATTTTTTGATAAACAATGCGTGGCATTTGGTCGATTTGCCGGGCTACGGTTATGCGCGTGCTAGCCGCGAACAGCGTGCCGCGCTGCGTGCCATGATCGAGGGTTATGCGCTGCATCGTTCCGAACTGACATCGCTTTTTGTACTGATAGACAGCCGTTTAGAACCGCAGCGCATCGACCTCGAATTTATGCAATGGTTGGGCGAAAATGGCGTGCCGTTTGCCATCGTCTTTACCAAAGCCGACAAGCAGTCGCCCACACGCACTGCGGCCAATGTGGCGGCCTACAAAGCAAAATTGCTGGAAACTTGGGAAGAGTTGCCGCCCATTTTCGTAACCTCGTCGGAGCGCGGTGACGGCCGCGACACCCTATTAAATTATATCGACAGCATTAACGAAACGGAACAGAAAAGTTTCGTGTAGTTTCTAAGTCTTTTGCGCTTCGCACTGTTTCTTTTTTGGGTTGATCGGTTGATTGGTTGATCGTTGAAAAGTTGATGAGTTAAAAAGTTTAATAAGTTCAACCATATTTTTTCCGATAAACTCTAACCTATAAACGCTAACCTTTCTTGCTACTATCAAAAGTACTTGTGGGCGAAGATTTCGTGGGCGATGACGGCGCGTTTCACTTCGTCCATGTCGGTGAAGTCGATGGTGGGCGTGGTGGGTTCGTCGGGCTGGGGAGCGGTGGCGGCGGCGTGTTTGTGTATGGCGCGATCGCCTTCGGGGGCGGGCGGCGGCGCAATCGGTGTTATCGTTTCGGGTTCGGGCTGCGCCTCAAAATCGTCGGAAAAGATGGGCGTTCCGTCGCTATAAGTGGTCCAGTCGTGCGCGTTTTCGTCGGATTGTGCGGTCGATTCGCTGCGCTTTTCGCTCTTTTTGCGAAACGATTTGACCACGCTGCTCAACACCGCCACCACAATCACCACCACATAAAATATATCGCCAAAACTGTCCATTGTTGTCGTTCTTGATGTGCAAAGATAGTCAAAAATTTTTGAATTGGCGCATTTCGTTGGAAAAATAGCAATAAAATTGCCGCCGCTCCGTTTTGTATGTGTGCAAGTGTGCGTTTGTGTTTCAGAAAAAATCGCTACCTTTGCACACTCCGAAAACTATCTGTTTTTGCAGAAAATGAGGCGTTTTTTAGGCATACAACTGGTGATTTTGTGCTGCATTCTCGGCGCAACGGCTCAAAATGTGCGGCTACAATGGCAACCGATTGCCACGCTCACGGCCGACACTGTCGCCATCAAGGCGTTGGTGCTCGACGGCGGTTGCTATGCGCGTTGCAGCCAGTTGCCGTCGTTTACGACCGATTTGCCGCATGGCGGTGAAGCAAAAATCGAAAATGTGGTTTATGCCAATCTTTCGGTCGATGAACGCGCGATAGCGCAAGCCAATGCCGATGTAATTCCAGTACAACCGCTTGTAAATCAGTATGCTCAGACGGTGCGCCGTGCCACAACGCACAAGTTGGAAGTGTTCCCATTTGTGCAGCACGATGGCGTTTTCAAAAAAATCGTGGCGTTCGACATTGTGCAGACTGCCTCGGCCAAAGCGCCAGCCGCTCCGAAAGCCGAAAACAAGGCGCGTTATGCCGCCAATTCGGTGCTGAAAAGCGGCAAATTCGTCAAAATTTCGGTGTCGCAAAATGGCTTGTACAAACTCACCTACGAAGAGTTGCAAAATATGGGCGTCGATCCGAAGCGAGCGCGCATTTTTGGCTACGGCGGCGCAATGTTGAACGAAGATTTCTCGAAACCCTATCTCGACGACCTGCCCGAAGCGGCCATTTACGAGTACAAAGGCAGCGACGGCGTTTTCGGGGCGGGCGACTACATCATTTTCTACGGACAAGGGCCAACGGCGTGGCAGTACAACAGCGACGGCTATTTTCGCCACACGCAAAATGTCTATTCGAACTACGGCTACTACTTTGTATCGTCCGACGCTGGGCAGGGCAAACGCATCGAACTGGCGGCGGCTGTCGAAGCCGAGCCAGCGGGCGAGATCACCACATTTACCGACTATTTCGTACACGAAAAAGATTTGGTGAATTTCATTCAGTCGGGGCGCGAATTTTACGGCGAAGAGTTTGGCGCAGGCAAAACGCAGTCGTTCAACACATCGCTGCAAAACATTGTGGCAGAGCCAGCGTCGCTGGTGCTCGATGTGGCGGCCAAATCGCAATCGACAGGCAAATTCGAAGTCAGTGTGAACGGCGAAAAAGCGGGCAGTCTGGCCACGCCATCGATGAAAGACGCCTACACCTATGAATATGCGCGGACGGCCATCACCGCATCGCCCATCGCCTTTACGCCCAAAGCGGGCAGCACCTGCAATGTGTCGCTCACATTCAACTGCGGCGACGGTAGCGCGTGGCTCAACTATTTCGAGGTGAATCTGAAACGACAGTTGAAACTGACGGGCAACACGCCGCTCTTTTTCAGCAATATCGACTCGATAGACTACGACTTGGCCATGCGCTATGTGGTGGCGGGCGCAACCGCTTCGACGCAGATTTGGGACATCACCGACAAGCAGAATATCGTCCGTGTGCCAGCCACATACGCCAACGGTCGGCTCACTTTTGTCGATAGTGTGCGCACCTTCAGAGCCTATGTGGCGGTCGATCCAGCGCAAAGCACTTTTCTGTCGCCCACGGTAGTTGGCACAGTGGCGAACCAAAATCTGCACGGATTGCCGCAGATGGAGATGGTGATTTTGGCACCAGAAGAGTATCTCACCGAGGCCGAACGCTTGGCTGCTGCACACCGCAGCGCACAAGGAATGCGCGTCGAAGTGATTGATGTGGAAAAAGTTTACAACGAATTTTCGTCGGGAATGCGCGATGCCACCGCCTATCGCCGCCTGATGAAACTCTTTTACGACCGCGCCACTGGCGACAGTGATATGCCGCGCTACCTGCTGCTGTTTGGCGGCGGCGTGTACGACAACCGCAAAATTGTGGTCAAAGAGGATTACGACAAACTGCTCACTTTCCAGTCGTACAACTCGGTACACGGCACTTCGTCGTATGTGTGCGACGACTATTTTGCGCTGCTCGATGACACCGAAGGGCGCACCATCACCAGCGATGGTATGGACATCGGCGTGGGGCGTTTCCCTGTGCATACGCTCGACGATGCGCGCACCGTGGTGGACAAGACTATCGGCTATCTCGAAAACAAAAATGTGGGCAGTTGGAAAAATCAACTCCTATTCGTTGCCGACGATGGCGACGGCAATCGGCATGTGCGCGACTGCGACAGCGTGGCCGATATGACGCTGCACAACTATCCCGATATGCTGGTGCGCAAACTCTTTTTGGACGCTTACAAACAGGAGGTGTCGGCGTCGGGCGAAACCTATCCGCTGGTCATCGAACTGTTCGACAGTTACATAAAAAATGGTGTGCTGATGGTGAACTACATGGGGCACGGCGGCCACACAGCGTGGACCAACGAAGGACTGCTCACGCACGACCGCATTGTGAATGTGTACAACGACCGTCTGCCGCTATTTGTTACCGCCACTTGCGATTTTAGCCGATTCGACGACAACGGCACGCCCAGCGGTGGCGAACTGATGCTGCTCAACACGCACGGCGGCGCTATTGCGCTTTTCACTACCACGCGCACCGTTTATGCTGAACCAAATTTCCTGCTCAATCTGCAATTTTCGCGGCACATTTTCATGCGCGACAGCGATGGAAGCCCCATTCGCTTTGGCGATGTGATGCGTGGCGCAAAAAATAGAGTTGGTGCCGACTCGAACAAGATGAACTTCACGCTGCTGGGCGATCCCGCCTTGGAATTGGCCTACCCAGTCACACACCAAGTAGTTACCGATAGTATCACGCTGGTCGATGCCGACAATGTGCAGAGCGACACCATCAGAGCACTCAGCAAAGTGCGACTTTATGCGCATGTGGAACGCGAAAAGAGTGCTGGTACTATCGCCGAAGATTTCAACGGAATTGCCGCGGTAAATGTGTTCGACAAACTCGAAAATCTGACCACGCTCAGCAACGACGACCCCAGGGTGGCGCGCTACGCCTTCACCGACCGCACCAACGCACTCTTTGTCGGGCAATCGAAAGTTGAAAAAGGTCGCTTCACCACCGAATTTATTGTGCCGAAAGACATTCGCTACAACTACGGCAGCGGGCGCATAGTCTATTATGCCGCCGACACGGTGCACAACTACGAAGCCAACGGCTATCACGAGCAGTTTACCATTGGTGGCGAAGACCCCAACGCACCCGACGACGACAATGGGCCGACCGTCGAAATCTACTTGAACACGCCCTCTTTCCGCTCGGGCGATGCCACCAACGAATCGCCGCTGTTTGTTGCCAATGTGTCGGACGAGAGCGGCATCAACGCCATCGGCAGCGGCATTGGGCACGACATCATGCTCAAACTCGACAACAGTCCGCTGATGGAGACCACGCTCAACAACTACTACGCCACCAATCTGGGCGACTACCGCAGCGGCACAGTCAAATATCAGTTCAGCGACTTGAGCGAAGGCGAGCATCATCTCTTTTTCCGCGTGTGGGATTTGCAAAACAATTCTTCCTCCGCCGAACTCAATTTTGTAGTGAAAAAAGGGCTGAAACCGCTCATTGCCGATATGTTTGTCTATCCCAATCCAGCGATCAATTCCGCCACCTTTGTCTATCGGCACGACCGCCCCGAGCAACCGCTGAAATTCACTGCTACCGTGGCCGACCTCGCTGGGCGCATTGTCTATACCGATAGCAAAACACAGTATGTTTCCGACAACGAAACCGAAATTGCGTGGGACTTTGCCAACCGCGTCAGCCCCGGCATCTACATTGTGCGTATGCAAGTGCAAGTCGAAGGCGGCGACAGCACCTCAAAAACTTTGAAACTAATGGTTAAAAAAGAGTGAGGAGTGATGCGGCGAAGCCGCAATTTCAGATTTCAGATTTCAAATTAATGGATTAACCAAATAACCAGAAATTAGAAACTAGAAACCAGAAATAACCTCCCCCTTGGGGGATTAGAGGGGGTCTTGAAAACCTGCGCGCAACGCAATCAACAATAAATTCCGCCGCCGAGCGTTATAAAAAAGAGTAACTTTGCACGCCAAAGGGTGCAAAAACAACAACAGAATATGAAAAAAACGATGATTTTAACGGCCGCCACACTGCTTTCGTTGGCGGCGTATGCCGAAGATGCTACCGTATCCGATGTGCTGAACCCACTGATTACGGGCGTTCCGTCGCTCTCTATCGGCCCCGATGCCGTGGCTGGCGGCTTGGGCGACATCGGTGCAGCCACTGTGCCCGACAACAGTTCGCAACACTGGAACTCGTCGAAATATGCCCAAATGCCGAGCAGCGCAGGCTTCACCATCAACTATGTGCCGTGGCTGCGCAGCCTTGGCGTGAGCGACCTCGACCTTGCCTACCTTTCGGGCTACTACCAGATAAGCCGCATAGCAGGTACGGTGTCGTCGTCGTTGCGCTTCTTCTCGCTGGGCGAGGTGCAACTGCGCGAAAGTAAGGACGCTACGCCTATCTCCGTCAAACCTTACGAATTGGCGTTCGATGTGGGCTACGAGCGTATGCTTAGCGAGCATTTCTCGATGGGCGTGGTGTTCCGCTATATCTGCTCCGACTTGAGTGCCAAAAACGACGACAACTACCACACAGGACACGCCTTTGGTGCCGACATCAACGGCTACTACGAACTGCCTATCGACATCAAAACAGGCACTTCGAAGTTCGCTTTTGGCTTCAACATCAGCAATCTCGGCACAAAAATTTCGTACGACAAAGGCAACACCAACAACTTTTTGCCGACCGACCTGCGCATAGGTTTCTCCTATCTAGTGCCGTTCAATCGCTACAACCGCCTGAGTTTCAGCGTTGATTTCGACAAACTGATGGTGCCGACACGCAAAGTGAACGAACGCATTGCTAAAAAAGTGGGCATCGACACCAGCGATAAAAGTTCCGACAATCCATATTACAACATAGATGATGGCAGTTGGACTATGGACGACAAGCAATACACCGATATTTCGCCGATGAAAGGCGTGTTTTGGTCGTTTGCCGATGCGCCGGGTGGTGCCAAAGAGGAGTTTAAGGAGATAAACTTCGGTATCGGCTTGGAGTACGCTTACAACGAGCAGTTTTTTGGTCGCGTGGGCTACCACAACGAAAACAAATACAAAGGCAACCGCAAATACTTCACTTTCGGTGCGGGCTTCCGCCTGTCGGCCTTCCGCCTCGATGTAGGCTATGTGCTCGGCCTGAAGAACACCCCGCTCGACCAAACCCTGCGCTTCTCCCTCGCCTTCGATGTCGATGGCATCAAAGCCTTGGCGGACAGAAACAAGTAATTTCTTGAGTGAGGAATGAGGAATTAGGAGTGAGGAGTGATGCGGCAGAGCCGCAATTTCAGAATTCCAAATTCCAAATTTCAGATTGTAGGGACGCACCGCGTGCGTCCGAGAATATAGAATTTTTAATTATTCAATTACCCAATTTCCAATTACTTAATTATTTGAAGATTGCGGCGATATTGAATGCGAATAATTCATAATTCTAAATTCTTAATTGCCATTTAACCCTACCCCTGCTACGCAGGTACTCCCCTTGAAAAGGGGAGAGGGCTGAACCAACTTGGGCGCGAACCTGTCCCCTTTGCAAGGGGACGAGCGAAGCGGAGGGGTTAAATAACCAAATCAACAAAAAGGACGTGGCGTGCTGCGTCCCTACTTTACGAACTTTATAAACTTTACAAACTTTCAAACTAAAAATGAGAGTCGGCTTTGGTTTCGATGTGCACAAAATCGTGGAGGGGCGCGATTTGTGGCTGGGGGGCATCAAAATTGATGCGCCGTTTGGGTTGCTTGGCCACAGCGATGCCGATGTGCTGATACACGCCATTTGCGATGCGCTGCTCGGTGCCGCCAATCTGCGCGACATCGGCTACCATTTTCCCGATACAGCGGCGGAATACAAAGGTATCGACAGTAAAATTCTGCTGCAACGCACCATGCAACTGCTGCGCGACCACGGCTACGAACTCGGCAATGTCGATTGCACCGTTTGCGCCGAAGCTCCCAAACTGAATCCGCACATCGAAGCGATGCAAGTCTGTCTTGCGCAAACCATGGGCGTTGCTGCCGATGCCATCTCCATCAAAGCCACCACCACCGAACAACTCGGCTTTACAGGCCGCCGCGAAGGCATTTCGGCCTACGCCGTCGCACTCATCAACAAATAACCAAAGCAACAAAAAAAATCCGCCCTGCCAATTGGTGGGCGGAAATTTGTGTTTTGTGGACTAAAAGGCTGTCGTGCAGTGAAATGTTTTTTGTTGATTTGCAGATTTGGTTATTTGTGAATTTGAAACCCTGAAATTCTGAAACCCTGAAAATTGAACCTGCGCGCAGCGCAACCAGAAACTAGAAACTAGAAATTTTTGTGTTTTTTGCCGAAATGGTTGCGCTATTTGTCGGCAGCAGCCAGCGGCGAAGCCTGCGTGTAGGCGCGCGCTGCCAACTCCTTGTCGATCATGTAGAGCGCGTAGCCATTGTCCTTTATCAGGCGGAAAGTGTCGATAAGTTTGCGCGCGCTCTCCTCCTCCTCCACCTGCTCGTCGATGAACCACTGCATGCGGTTTTGCGTGGCGTAGTCGTTCTCGTCGAGTGCGATGGCGTAGATGCTGTTAATCATGGCCGTAACCTTTTTTTCGTGTTCCAGCGTGTCCTCGAACGCTTCGAGTGGCGTTGCCCAGTCGGCCTTCACCGCATCGATGGGTTTGAGAATCACACGGCCGTCGCGCGACAGCATGTAGTTGTAGAGAATGGCGGCGTGGTCCTGCTCCTCTTTGAACTGCACATCGAACCAGTTGGCGATGCCGTCGAGCCCTGCCGCGTGAAAATTGGCGGCCATCGACAGATAGAGGTACGCCGACCACAGTTCGGCATTGATTTGGGCATTGAGTGCCTCTTCCATTTTTTTTGTCATGATAGTGTCTCCCTGTTTTTCGTGGCAGACTGCCCTGTTTTTTTTGTTCGTTTTCGCTGCCAGCAGTCCGATGTTGCAACGAAAGAACCCCTCCAATTAGGTTTGACAAATATATGCCAAACTTTCCGAAAATGCAACTGCTCGCACCAATTTTATATTTTTTTAAGATTTGCGACTAAAAATTGCCCAAACCGCCGATTTTAATAAAATTCGGCGGTTATATCCGCCGAATTTCATAAGATTTAGCGATTGTAACCGCCGATTTTAATAAAATTTGTCGATTGAAACCGCCGAATTTTATAAGATTTGGCGATTTTAACCGCCGAATTTGCATATTTTCAAAAAAAATGGCTACCTTTGCGGTGTAAAAAAGTAGTGTTATGATACGCCGAAAATTAACCTCCGTTCTGCAAACGCAACTGCACAAAGGCAAAGCGATTATTCTTATCGGTGCGAGGCAGTTGGAAAAAACCACGCTGCTCCGCGATTTGATTCACGACAAGGAGCATACGCTTTGGCTCAACGCCGACGATTTAGATGCGCGCACCATTGTGCAGAATCTCACGCTCGCCCGCTTGAAAACGATGCTCGGGCAGTATCGTTATGTGGTGATAGACGAGGCGCAACGCATCGAAAATATCGGTTTGCAACTGAAACTCATTACCGACAATCTGCCACAAGTACAGTTGTTGGTTACTGGCAGTTCGGCACTCGAGATAGCCAACAACATCAACGAGCCACTGACGGGCAGAAAATACGAGTACAAACTCTATCCGCTCTCGTTCGACGAGTTGCAGGCGCATTTCGGTTTGGTAGAAGAGCGCACTCATCTGCCGCTGCGACTGGTTTATGGTGCCTATCCCGATGTGGTGTGCCACCCGAGCGAGGCGCGAAAAATACTGATGCAGTTGGCCGACAGTTACCTATATAAAGATGTGTTGGAGTGGAAGCGCATCAAAAAGCCAGAGCGTCTGCTCAAACTGCTGCAAGCGCTTGCCTATCAGATTGGTAGCGAGGTGAGTTACAGCGAGTTAGCACAAATTGTCGGGCTCGATAAAGAGACCATCAGCAACTACATCAACCTGCTCGAGCAGTCGCAAGTAATCTTTCGTTTGGGGTCGTTCAATCGCAACTTGCGCAACGAGTTGAAATTTGCACGCAAAATCTATTTTTACGACAATGGCATTCGTAATGCGCTGATAAACAATTTCTCCGACATCGAGATGCGACAAGATGTTGGGGCGCTTTGGGAGAACTATCTCGTCGGTGAGCGTTTGAAACGCAACCACTACAAAGGGCTGTATGTGAACACCTATTTTTGGCGTACGCACCAGATGCAGGAGATAGATTATATCGAGGAGAGCGATGGTAAAATGTCGGCTTACGAGTTCAAGTGGAATCTTCGAAAGAGAGCCAAAAAGAACCCGACTTTCCGTCGCGCCTATCCCGATGTGGAAATCCACACCATCACCACCGACAACTACATCGATTTTTTGCTGTGAGGTTTAGCGCAGGCGGTTGCGCACAAAGTGTTGGCGTGCGAAGGCGAAGAAGAAGGCGATGCCGACCGCATTGATGGCTACGGCCAACCAAAATGCCAAGTGGTAACCGGCCCATTCTGCTGCCATGCCACCCAAGAGAATGCCTGCACCAACGCCCAAATCCCACGAGGTGAACATGGTGCTGTTGGCGGTGCCACGCTGGCAGTTTTCGGCCAAATTGATGAACATCGTTTGAAAAGCGGGGAACATCAGTCCGTTGCCAATGCCGATGATGAACGCCGCGCTGTAGTAGGCTACAGGCAGATGCATGGCGGCAAACAGCACATAGCCGCACAGCGACACAAGCACACCAGCCGATACATTTTGTGTGATGCGCCCACGGCGAAGCGTGCGGCTGCCGAAAATGCGCGAAAGCATCAGACCGACGGCAAACAGTGCGAAAAAAGTGCCCGTGCCGCTCGTAATGCCGAGTTCCTCCTTGCCGTAGATGGCCAAATAGGTCGAAATTACGCCATACGAAAACGCCAGACAGATAACCGAAATGCTTTCGCTCCAGCCTTTCAGCAAGAAAAAACGGTCGAGCGAGATGGGCTGATTTTTGCACGGCACGGCGCGTTTGTCGGTCGTTTTTATAGTGGTGTCGATGATGAATCCGATGCACGAGGTAACGAGCGACAGCAGAAAAATTGTGTCGAAATTGTGGTAGGCGTTGTAGATGTAGATGGCCACCGAAGGGCCGATGGCCGTGGCGATATTGTTGCTCAACCCATAGTAACCAATGCCTTCGGCGCGCCGCGAAGAGGGTAGTACATCAATAGCGACGGTGCTATTCGCAACTGTAGTCGCTCCGAATGGCGCACCGTGCAGTGTGCGCACCACAGCAAACAGCAGCAGCGAGCCAGCCACAAAATAGCCTGCAAACAGCGCAAAAAAGAAAAAATAGCAGACGAGCAGCACCCGTTTGCGCGGAAAAGTATCGACCACAAAACCGCTGAACGGCCGCACCAGCAGTGCCGTGAGCGTGTAACCCGACAGCACAAGACCAATCATCTGTTTGTCGGCCGCAAAAGTCTCGCTCAGGTAGATGGGCAGCAGCGGCATCAGCAGCATAAACGAAAAATAGAGCATGAAATTCGATGTCCATGCCTTGATGTAGTTGCTGTTCCACAATATCTCTCGCTGCTCGGTCATTTTTATTTGGTGTGAAAGTGTGGTTAGTATGAAAGTGTGAAAGTGTGAAAGTGTGAAAGTGTGAAAGTAAGAAAGTAATTTCTGATTTCTGGTTTCTAGTTTCTAGTTTTTCAAAATTGCTGTCGCAATTTTTGTTTCTAAGTTTCTAAGTTTATTGGGCTAATCCGACAATTTGAAATTCTGAAACACTGAAACACTGAAATTCTGAAATTGTCTTGGTCATCGCCCCCTTTCCCGTTTCCCCCGAAGGGGGAAAGCCATGCGTTTAATTAAGAATTTTGAATTTAGAATTAAGCACATTCAACAATGCCACAATTTTCAAATCTTCAAATAATTGTCAATTGTCAATTATCAATTGTCAATTATTTTCCCAATAAGCGTTGCGGCGGAGGCGTCGGTGATGGTTACTTGCACGAGGTCGCCGATTTTGCTGTCGCCTTTTGGGAAGACGACGGTTTTGTTTTGCGATGTGCGGCCGCACATATCGGCTGCCGACCGCTTGGAGCGCCCTTCGACCAGCACTTCGACTGTTTTGCCGATGTCGCGGCGGTTCGATGCGAGGCTCAACTCCTGTTGCAGCGCAATAATTTCGTTCAGGCGGCGCACTTTTTCCTCTTCGGCAATGTTGTCGGGCAGATGTTTGGCAGCGAAAGTGCCAGGGCGTTCCGAATACTTGAACATAAACGCACTGTCGAAGCCCACTTCGCGCATCAAACTAAGCGTTTGTGCGTGGTCGTCGAGCGTTTCGTCGTGAAATCCGCAGAAAATATCGGTACTGATGGCCGCCTCTGGCACAATGCGTCGAATGGCGGCAATGCGGTCGAGATACCACTCGCGCGTGTATTTGCGGTTCATGGCTTTCAACACGGCGTTGCTGCCGCTCTGCACGGGCAGATGAATGAATTTGCACACATTGGGATAGCGCGCCACCGCTTCGAGCGTGGCATCGCTCATGTCCTTCGGGTGCGATGTGGTGAAACGAATGC
This sequence comes from Segatella copri, assembly GCA_963593685.1. Taxonomy (GTDB): domain Bacteria; phylum Bacteroidota; class Bacteroidia; order Bacteroidales; family Paludibacteraceae; genus W0P28-013. The sequence goes on along the minus strand of CAVBBP010000002.1, from coordinate 18,076 downwards.
GCATGTTGGGAGCGGCCTGCGCCACCGTTTCGAGCAGTTGCGGAAAATCGATTGTCGCGCCGTTCTCTTTTTCGTAGCGATACGAATTGACATTTTGTCCGAGCAGCGTAACCTCCTTGTAATCGCGTTTTTGCAGGTCGGCCACTTCGGCGAGAATGCTCTCCACATCGCGGCTGCGCTCACGACCGCGCGTGTAGGGCACAATGCAGTACGAGCAGAAATTGTTGCAGCCGCGCATGATGCTCACAAAGCCTGAAATGCCGCCGCCGATGCGCATTGGCAGCACATTGCGGTAGGTTTCGGTGGTCGATAGGGCGATGTTGATGGCTTTTTCGCCGCGCAGAGCCGCACCCACAAGGTTGGGCAGGTCGAGATAGGCATCGGGCCCCGCCACAAAATCGACACCGTGGTTGGCCAGCAGCGACTCTTTCACGCGTTCGGCCATGCAGCCAATCACACCAATAACTACACGGCGTTTTTTGCGCAGCATTTGCAGATTTTGCAGTCGCCCAAGCACGCGCTGTTCGGCGTTGTCGCGTATCGAGCAGGTGTTCACAATGATGCAATCGGCCTTGTCGGGCGAGTCGGTCTGCTCGAATCCGCACGAAAACATGATGGCAGCCACCACCTCGCTGTCGGCCACATTCATTTGGCAGCCGTAAGTTTCTATAAAGAGTTTTTTCATCGTCTATTTTTGGTGTAAAAATCAGTGCAAAAGTACATTTTTTTGTCGAGAAATGCCCCATTGCGATGCTTGTCTGCAATTTTTTCTGCAAAAATAGGGCAGAAATGGTTGTTGTTTGAAAAAAAATAACTACCTTTGCAACCCGAAATTTCGGAAAAAGTGCAACAATAAAAATCGTATAGAGATGAAAAGAACATTTCAACCTTCGAACAGAAAGCGCAAAAACAAGCACGGTTTTCGCGAGAGAATGTCAACGGCAAACGGTCGCCGCGTGTTGGCGTCGCGTCGTGCGCACGGCCGCAAAAAACTGACCGTTTCGGACGAATACTGCAAGAAAGCCTGATTTTTTCGTCTTTTGGCGAGAATTTTCGACAACAAGAGAAGCGGAGGCACGCAAGTCTTTGCTTTTTTTGCGTGTGTGTATTGCTGCTTTGAACAAAAACAACTATTTTTGTAAATTGAAAACTACATTTTTTTGAGTGAGGAGTGAGAAGTGAGGAATTTTTTTAGTGTGAAAGTTTGAAAGTGCGAAAGTAGGGACGCACCGCGTGCGTCCAAGGCGATTAAACGGTTCAACGATAACTTGAAACCTGAAACTTTCACCAATGCGTTAAACTCATCAACCAATCAACCAATCAACCAATCAACTATAATTATGAGTCTGAAAGTGATTTGGAATTTTCTGAAAAGCAAATTTTTCTGGATAAACATTGCCGCGGCCATCGTTGTGGGGTGCGTGATAGTAACTGTGGTGCTGCTTTCGCTGAAAAAATTTACGCTGCACGGCGAAGAGATCGAGGTGCCCGACTTGCGCGGACTTTACACCGAAGAGGCCGCCATTGCCCTGAAACGGAGCGGACTCACCTACGAGGTGATCGATTCGGTGTATATGCGCGACCGTTTGGCGGGCGAAATTGTGGAGCAGGTGCCAGCGGCGGGCGGCAAGGTGAAACTTGGGCGCAAAATTTACCTCACCATCAATGCCAAAGCCGAAAAGCAGGTAACCGTTCCCGACCTGACCAATTTCCCGATGCGCCAAGCCAAAGCCACGCTCGAAGCCTCGGGCTTTCGTGTCGAAAAGATAGAGTATCGCCCATCGGAATATCCCGGTTTGGTGATGGATGTGAAGGCTGGCGGTCGCTCGGTGGCCGCTGGTGAGCGTCTGCGCGACGGCAGCAGTCTGGTGCTTGTGGTGGGCGAGCGCACGATGGGCGAAACCGCCTATACGCCCGATGTGAAAGGCATGACCGCCGCCGAAGCCGAGGCCTGCATCACGCAAAATCGATTTGTGCTTGGCGCGGTGGAATACGACGAAACGCCCGCCGATGAGGCCGACAAACAGGAGTTTTTTGTCTATCGCCAGTCGCCGCAAGCAACCAGTGCCTACGCCACAGGCCACCGCATCGACATTTGGCTGTCGAAAGACACGCACAAATCGCCGCAAAAAACCAACCAAAGCACTATGGACGAGAATTTCTTCGAATAGCAAATTTACAATTATTTGAAATTTTGAAGATTTGAATATTTGAAATTTGCGGCGTTTTTGATTCCGAAAACCAGAAATTAGAAATTATTTTGCCCCACAGACCCTCTTTAATGCGTTAAACTCGTAAACTTTTCAACATTTCAACTCATCAACAAAAAAAATGTCCGACCCGACCGACATAGAGGAAATGTTCGACGATGAGCCTACGCCCGAGCGTTACGAACATCGCCACTACACTGTCGATAAGAGACAGACACCGTTGCGCATCGACAAATATCTGGCGAGCGTGATGCCAAATACTTCGCGCAACCGCATTCAAGAGGCCGCCGACGCTGGGTCGATATTGGTGAATGGCAACCCTGTGAAATCGAACTACCGCGTGAAACCGCTCGACGATATCAGCCTTGTGCTCGACTATCCGAAAACCGACTATACCATTGTGCCACAGGCGATTCCGCTCGACATCGTTTACGAAGACGACGACCTGATAGTGGTGAACAAACAGCCGGGATTGGTCGTTCACCCAGGCTTTGGCAATGCCGATGGCACGCTGCTCAACGCCATTGCGTGGCACTTGCGCGACAATCCGAATTTCGATGCCAACGACCCACGCATCGGGCTGGTGCATCGTATTGATAAGGACACATCGGGGCTGCTGCTGATAGCCAAAAACGAGGACGCCAAAGCCCGACTTGGGCTGCAATTTTTCAACAAAACCACCGAACGCACCTACAATGCGCTGGTTTGGGGCGTGGTGAAAGCCGACGAAGGCACTATCGACGGCGCACTTGGTCGCGACCCGCGCGACCGCACATCGTTTGCCGTGCTGCCCGACGACAACCCGACCGCCAAACACGCTGTAACGCACTATCGGGTATTGGAGCGTTTTGCCTACACCACGCTGGTGCAATGCCGCCTCGAAACAGGGCGCACGCACCAAATTCGCGTCCACATGAAACACATTGGGCACACACTATTTAATGATGCGCACTACGGTGGCAACGAGGTGCTGAAAGGCGTGCGCACCGCCAAATACAAGCAATTTGTGCAGAACTGTTTTGCTGTCTGTCCGCGGCAGGCGTTGCACGCCAAGACGCTCGGTTTTGAGCACCCCACCACGGGGCACTGGATGCAGTTCGACAGCGAGTTACCGCCTGATATGACCGCCCTGCTCGACAAGTGGCGGCGTTACAATCCAGCCCAGCCAGAGGAGTAAAATTTGGGAACAAAAAATGCGGGAAAAATCGTTTTCTCGCATTGTCGGAGTTAGGCGACTCGAACGCCCGACCTCTACGTCCCGAACGTAGCGCGCTACCAACTGCGCTAAACTCCGCCGTTTTTGTTTGTCGGGATGACTGGATTCGAACCAGCGACCACGCGCCCCCCAGACGCAGAGATTTGTCTTGTAAGTTACTTATAAACAGTTGATTGCAAAATAGTGCGCCTCGATGCTCACGGATTGCTCACGGACTGTTGGCGGCTCACTATCTCCAAGAGTTGTGTTATTTGCCCTTGCGCTCTCTGCAACATCACTCGTTGCTCGCCCAATTCTCGCAAGAGTTGTGCGTTACAAGCAGCCAACCCAACCTCCTTTTCCTCGAGTGCAGGACGCTCGCCTTTTACTTCGATAAGCGTATCGCCCTCGCCAAACAGCAGCCAATAGGCTGACATACTCGGGAAATTCCTCAATGTTTCCACAATAGTTTCTATCGACAGAGGATTTACGCCATTCAACTGGCGACCTACTGTCATCGAGTTTGTGCCAATCATTCTCGCGAAAGAGTTATAGTTTATGCCCCTTTCAGTGAGAAAATTTTTCAGCCTACTCGAAACCTCCATTTTTTCGTCGTGTGTCATGATTGTATTTTTTTATTAAAACATTTGGTTATCTAACAAAAAAGTTATACTTTTGTATCGTAAATGTTACGCTGATTTTTTTTGAAACTGCGTTGCAAAGTTACAATAAATTATTTGTTATTCAAAATGGTAGAGGAAGAACCCAAAGTTGTGTCGAGTGCGAGGTACTCACGGAGGCGTGCTGCCGAACTGCTGGGTGTCGATGAATCGACCATTTACCGAATGGTTGTGCGTGGAGATTTGCGTTGTAAATATAGGCGCAATGGGTTGCGTTTTTATTCGGGAGGCGATATTTTGATGGCGTGGCGTGCCTCTTTTTAGGAGAGAAACGCCTTTTTTTTGTCAAAAAACTCGTTTGGTGTATAAGAAAAATGTACTTTTTTTGTGCCGAACAAAAAAAAGAAATTGAACTATGGCTGAAAAAGTAGATTTATTTGTTTGTAGAGCCACTTATTCCTGCAAAAAGGAGAAAGGTATAGGCATTGGCAGTAAGATTTATGCTTTCAATACGACAGGGTTTGGCACGGCTGAATCGCTTGCCTACAATGCCGTGAAGAAAGAATCGGATTATGCTGCGGCTGCAAAGGTTACGAGTATCAAGCGCAAAAATAGAAGCGCACTCGATAACACGACCGTTGGCAGTGGCGAATATCTGTATCGTTGCACGGCACGCAACCTGCTTCATGTTTCGTCGAGCAAGATTGTCGGTGTGTCGTTTGTATTCCCATCGTCTGTATCGCCAAAGAATGGGCTTGACATACAAGCATTGACAGCGGAAGTAAAATCTTACATTAAGGACAAAGGTTATTCGTGGCGGGACAGTGGCAAAGAACTGACGACTGTAATTTTTTCGCTCGAACTGTATAAGAAAAGCGTACAGAAAGCGAAAGCGTAATTTGAGAGTATGGTATGAATGTTTCGATTGCTACAAAAAATGGCGTAGTCAGTATAGAGTTGTGCGGCATCGACGAGAAAGAGATTGCCGCACTGACTGCTGTGTTCAATAGGAGCGCACTTGACAGAGCGTTTCACTTTCGTGCGCGCCCGACAAAGATAATGAACAACGGCTGTGTCGGTGCTGTGGTTATCGACAACGACGCATACCTAACGAACAAATATCTCAAAAGCGTTGGTTTTTTCTGTTATAAGAATGAGCGTATCATTGCCCCCAATAAAAAGAAGTTAGACGGAACTTATTATATGCGTGGCAATGTTGTGATTTATAACAGAACGAACAGCAATGTCTATTTGGTGTATAAGAATGCCAAAGTAGAAAAAACAAGATTTAGAAGAACGCGTCCGACAGATAGTAGTGTGTCGCAGCGGCGTAGCACCTATTCTGTGGTTCAAGCCAACAAGCAGTGGGCTGTGAAAAAAGTAGGACACATACGCAAAGTGTCGGAGTTAGACGCGTTATTGACATACTAAAGAAGATTGCCATTGTTTCCATGTGCCATCGGTCGTGAACACAAATTGAGTTGAATTGGACTGGAATCTATGGAGGCAACGGGTAAGAAAGGTGTGAACAGAGTAGCGAATTTGAGGGCTATATAAAAACAATCTCTTTTATCTTTTGGTAGGAAACCACGAATGTAGTACGCTTGAGCCAAGAAGAAGATGAAATGGGCGGATTTCGAGTATTACGCCTCCCCTCGACCTTGGGCACTGTTCTACGGAAATCATAGTCAGAGTAACGGCGCGGAAGCAAGATACGGAAGCCGAACGCTCCGAGAAACGGAGCGAGTATGAAATGGCTTTACAGTTTGAAAATGGGGAAACTCATAGTAAGGGTGAAAGTGTGCAGGTAAGATAGCAGTGGTAGTCTTCATTGTTTTAAGCAGATGATAATGGTCGTCTGCTTTTTTTTTGTTGCAGAAAGCCGAGAAAAAAGTACAAAAACACGACTGCCGCCACGCACGAAATGTATATTATTGCACGACAAAAAAAACATAACCGTTATGTATATCATAGATAAAGAAAACGAAACGATTGTAGCAGCGCAGCCACAAGTGGTTTATGACAGACCGATAGTGGCAGAGAAGCGGCACGATATACATCACCCGATAGGCAATGACTTTGCGAAAGAGTTGGCTAATCTGTTTAATGGTATGAGCCGTGCTACTGCTCCAGTGGCTGGTGAGGCGGCAGTTCCTGCACCGCAGGTTGCGCCTACTGCTCCGCAGCGTGCCGAACAGCCGTCGGTAAAACTATTGAAATTGGTTTATGGGTACGACAAGATATACGAAGAGGTGTATAAGCGCACCAGTTTCATTGCCAAGTACCGCCCCACCGATGCAGTAGCGCACCAGTTAAACGCTATGTCGTTTACGCGCGACGAGGAGTTTATGTTTAAGCCATTTATTCTTGAGGGAGCGAGCAATGTATTTGAAAAACTCACGCCGTTCTGCAAGGGAGTAGGCGACGCGTTCGACTATAAAGACCATGTAGAAACCTACGACCACGAAGCGACACCCGACATACGCGACTTTATGACGCTTGGTGCGCCCAGCAAGTTGTGGTACACGCTGGTGTCGCACGACGACGCTATGGGCAGTATCTATCGCATATCGTTTGAGATTCCAGTGAGCCACATTAAACCAGTAGATTGTAGTAAATACGAGGCTGGTATGGTAGTAGAGGTCGATTACACCACGAAATACTACGGTCAGACCATACGCAACACAGGCATAATCAACACCAAGTTTTCGACACGCAAGACACGCATTGTGCTTGAGCAAGACATAAAAGTGCGAGAAAATGTCTATGGCGAGGAGATAGAAACATTTGAGTGTATCAACGATGCGCGTATTGTGAAAAGCGGATTGATACGCAAAAAGCAGAAGCACCCCGACCAATGGAAAGCAGGGAACTATGTGTTGAGCAGGGGCAGAGAGGAGCGTTTGTATATGGTATTGACGGACACCACGAGCGAAGCCGACCTGCACGACGCGCGTTTGTTCAAGCCGATGGACTGCGATGAACGCGATGCCGTGATATTCAAACTGAACATACTCGACTGGATGGACGAGAATGCCTTTAAGGGGTTGGATGTGGCTGTGTTTGAATCGATAGTAAACTTTGTGATGTATAAGTGGTTCTTGATAGTGTCGCCACAAGATGCGGCGCAGTATCTTGAACAGTACAACAACAATCTGACGCAGGTAATATACAGAGTTAATCAGCAGAAGAAGCCGATACACAGGCGTTATCATTTGTTTTGATTATGGCGCAAGAGGGTAATTTGAAAACGGTTGCCGTAAGGGGCATAGAGCGTGCTGGCAGTTATTCGCTGCAAGAGAGTGGTGCGTGTAACGAGGTGATAGGTATGGAGTTGAAAGACGGCTGCCTTGTACCTTTCGAGCCGTTGCGTACCAAAGCAGACATAAGCGGTTACGACGATGTGTGGGTACACAAGACCACCAAGCAGAACAATTACATCTACCGCAAAGACAGGCTGTTGAGTTGGCAGAGCGAGGACGACGCATTGGCTGGTAAGAGCAATCAAGTGAGGATTGCCGCGTTACCTGCCGACTGCAACCGCATTGACTTTGTGAGCAACATACTCTGCTACTGCCGCACAATGCACCTGTTTAAGGACGGCAAATATAGCACTGGCGCAAGCAGTATCGACCTTGGACTGAAAATGACCGTTGGTACGATAGGCAATGGCATAGCCGTGTTGGTCGATAAGTTCCAAAAGGGAACAAAAGAGAAAGACTATAAGATGGAGGAGTTTGTCAAGCATGTAAAAGACATTGACTACAAGCAGCGCATATCGGACAATTTCAAAGTGTTGAGCGGCGGAGTGCGCAAGGGCGAGTATATCAATGGTGCTTGCTTGATGCGCTATGCCGTGCGCCTTGCCGATGGTAGTTATGTGAACATCTCTGAACCTGTGTTCTGTACGAGCGACCCCTACAAAAGTGTGCGTGCTGACGGCACAGTGATAGACTATACCGACGATAGCGGTAGTGTATTGCGTGCGCGTGGCACAGGCGATGACGATGCAAAATTCCGAAAAGGTAAATTTTCGTTCAATAGCGATGTGCAGAATCAGTTGTTGAAAAGTGCGTTTTATTGGGAGCAGCAGAGTTATCGGGGAACCCAAGGGCAAGATTTCTCTGGTAATTGCGATAAATGGGTTAAACAAAGCGTTGAAGAGATACACGACTTTTTGAAAGCGCGTCGAGGAAATCCAAGAAGTAGAGATACTATGAATGTACTTTACCGTGGCGAAGGTGCTGATGATATATATTGGAAAATAATGCGCAACCACGCATTTGCGGTAAAGTATCAGTTGCCGAGTTACGACTATTGGCATTTGACACAAAACAATGTCGGCTTCCGCGAGGTGTATCAGTTCAATAGCAAAAGATTTGAGCGCAAAAACTACTATGACTTTGACCGCAATACAAAAAAACTGACCTACGACTATCAGAAACGCGGCTACTATAATGAGGAGAGCGAGAAAGATATAAGCAAAGTGAACGCTGCTTGCGACATCACTTGGGACTCCTACTCTCCCGAAGTTGCACCTTTGATAACCAAAAAAGGTGCACTTGTTAATTCTATTGGTCGCAGCGGTTATTTGGGCTATGTAGATGCTATGATATGCAATACATATCAAAACAGTCTCAATGATGATGTAAACAATATATATGGGCAACCTCATTGCGCACCACTCACTAATGGTGGTATGATGGACATGAGTGCTATGTATGAGAGAGATGATAATGACCCCGAAGCACCCAACTGGTTTACCAAACGGAATAGGGGTTCGTCGAATATGCACCACGGCGAAATTGGTGCGGCAGTGTGGAATCTGAACGACCTCGATGGCGACGGTAAAGTACATGAGATGAACATCTACACGGTGTTGAGCCGTGAGTGCGACACGCCAGCGTTTATCATACACGAGATACCCGACGACGATGTGCTTGCTATGGTGTCGAGCATCGACATATTTATGACGCAGATAGTGGACTGCCACGAGGACTACACCAACGAGGACATACTTACAATGGCATCGCACCGCCCTTACCGCAAGCAGGACGAGGTGATTCGCGAACTGACCGACTTGGCTGGCACATACTACAAGATACACAGCATCAGTGTCGATGAATTGAAAGCGATTAAGAAAGACCGCTTGGTAATACCCTATATCGAGCGTGGCAAAATATCGGCACTCGAACAGCAGGAAACGCTGTCGGACTATGGGCAGGACTGCTACGACTACAAGACAAGTTATGTCTATAACAGCAAGTTGCACATAGCCAACATCAAACAGACAATATCGCACGGCTTTGAGTTCTATGCTGGCGGTCTTGGCGCACACAACCAAGCGCAACAGATTATTAGCGGAGATAGTCTTGTAACGCACGAAGCGACATATAGGTACAATAAAATCCGTGATTTGATAAATAGTCGCAGGGACAAGGTAAATTTAGCACTGCTAAACGCTGGTTTAACCTCGACTCGCTGCACCATTCACGGCGTAGAGGCTGACGCTCAAGAGAAATACAAACTTGTTGGCACGGTGCGTATCGAGGACGAGGCGTTTGGTGTGAACGAAACAGTAGTATGGCAGCGCGATGTGTGGTTTAACTTTGGGAGGCTGGTGCTATCGAGTTTTGTTTACCCCAGTTCTTCTGTCACCACATTCTGCATCAAAGGGGTGGAATTGATTATGGGCGATGGTACAGCCTACTGGTTCGACATTGGCAATAGTTATTCCCTACAGAGTAACAAGACGAGCAACATGTCGTATTACATAGGCGAGCCTATCGAGTTCGACAACTTTGAAAGTTACAATGTACATAAAGAGAGCAAGGCTGGCGAGCAGTACGAGAAACTGGGTGGCTCGAAAGAAACGATAGTGGAGCGCGACGGCAACACATTCAAAGTATCGAAAACAAACAGTCCGCTTGTGTTCCCATACGAGCAGACCTATATGGTTGGCTTTGGCAAGATACTCGCTTTTAGCAGCAATGCTGTAGCGTTGTCGCAGGGTCAGTTTGGTACTTACCCATTGGTAGTATTCACTACTGAGGGCATATTTGCAATGCAGGTAGATACGAGCGGTGTAGGCAGTTACTTGAACAATGCGCCGTTGTCGCGCGAGGTTTGCAACAACCCCGACGCTATAGCGCAGACCGACGCAGGTATCTATTTCAGTACCGAGAAAGGGCTGATGCTTTTGAGCGGTAGCGACACCACATTAACATCGGAAAATATCAATGGTCAGCCCGAGCCGCTGCCCAACCTTTCGAGCAGTTACGAGCGTGGCGATGGATTGAAAGTATATGGCAATGCCATTTCGCACACGCAGTTGGTGCAGTTGTCGGGTGCTATATCGAAAGAGGATTTTCGTACTTATCTATCGGCTTCGGGTACGCGTTTGAGTTACATCTATGTGAAATCGAAACTGATATGTTATAACCCGAAATACGCCTATTGTTATTTGATAGACACCGACACGCATGTCTGCACCAAGTTGAACAAGCGCATAGCGTTCGACACGAAAAACTACCCAGCGTCGCTCTATGCTATTGTCGATAGTATAAAACCAATAGAGAGGAAGAAATAGGTATGGCAGTTGGTAATTTATGGGAATTTCCTTTCGATGGGTCGTCGGCTGGCACAGATGTGTTATTACAGACGCGCCCGATGAAACTCGAAAGCGACGATTTGAAAGGTACTTTTCGGGTGGTGTTGCGTGGGTTGTTTGTCGGCACAAGCGGCAAGAGCAGCGGCTTGTATGTGAGCGGCAGCATCGACGGTAAGCGTTGGATGTACTTGGGCGGCACAGAGCGAAAGCACACAGGCGTACCGATACGAGATATAGGCACAACCATTGAGCGTAACAGTTGTCGTTTTCTGATGGTGGTGTTTGTGGGCAACCTACTGCCAAACAGTCGTATAGAGTATTTCGACATAACGACCGCCGACAGATATACAGAAAAGCCAAGATAATGTCAAACAATAAACATAGGAGCAATAGACAATGATACCAATAATAGCGGCATTAGCCGCAAGTGGTGGAGCGGCTGCGCTCGGTGGAGCAGCGGCGGCAGGAGGAGCGGCAGCCGCAGGAGGTGCAGCAGCCGCAGGAGGAGCAGCGGCAGCAGGAGGCGCAGCAGCGGCAACTGGAGCGGCTGGAGCGGCTGGAGCAGCAGGTGCTGGCTCGATGATGGGAAAGATAATGTCGATGGCTGGCAGCGGCGGAGGCGGTGGCAGTGTAGGCGGCGGCGGTGGCGGAGGCGGCTCGCAGATAAACTTGGCTACATCGGGTAGCGAAGCAGGATTAGCCGCTATGCGCAGCGAAGAGGCACTACAACAGCGGCGACACGAACAGCAAGAGCGACGGCAAGAAGACCTCGAAGAACGCAAAGAGGAAGCCGCCAAACAAGAAGAGAAAGCAATAGAAAATACAACAAAACATTAAAATAAAAAGGGAGAACAAAATATGGGCAACATGACAGGTTCAGCAGTGCAGACCGCTGTCGGTGGTTTACAAATGGCAATGGGGGTCGGCAAAAAGATTGGTGCTGCCGCTGCGCGCAAAAAAGCGGAGCGTCAAGAAGACAATGCACGCACGCTACTCGAGAACGATGCGCGGCGACAAGCGGCTGACGCAGCCAACCCAATGGGCAACTCGGCAGCGCAAGCAACTATCGGCTCGATGAAGCGTGAACTTGCAGCGCAGGGCGACCAACAGGCGGCACAAGCGGCTATTGGTGGTGCAACCCCCGAAATGGCATTGGCGCAGCAAAAGCAGCGTTCACAAGCCATATCGGACACTTATACTGCATTGGCGCAGCAAGCATCGGCAAACTACAACAACGCATTGTCGGGAATGGCTAATGTGCAAGCAGAGTCGATACAGAACAAAGCCGACCGTGGATTTAACAGAGCGAACCAGTTGAGCGCATCGGCTGATGCAGACATCAACGCTGGCTTGCAAAACACTGCGCAAGGCGCAGCAGGACTTGGAGGTAAATAACATTTAAGGAGAAAACAGTATGGCAGACAACACACAAATAACAACAGAACCAAAAAAGGTTGAACAGCCAGTAGAGCAACCTGAACAGAAGCCAGTAGAGCAACCTGCGCCCGATGGGGTAGAACTCAGTGCTAAAGATGTGCAAAAAAGCGGGATTGATGTTCCACAAGCCGCTCCTGCTCCAGCGATGCCGACCACTACTTTTGCGCCACTCTCTAAACGCGAACTGCGACAAAAGGAGCGTGAAGCGCGTCGCGCCAACCGCAAGGCACAGCGTGAACAGGAGCGTGAGCAGGAGCAGGCGGAGGACGGCAAGGATGATAAAATTGCTCTATCGGGCTATAGTGCAGTAGGAGGTGCTTCGGGCGACAACGGCGGCAGCGGCGCAAAAACTGGTGGCGGCGGTAACGATGCTGTCGCTACTGAACAGACGACCGACAACGGTGGCGGTGGAGGCGGAAGCACACCAGCATTAAGCCCAGTAGTGCGCGCAACCACAGCCCTGACCAGCACCGACACCAGTACAAAGGTTGTTAAAGGCGCATCACAAGAGCAGCAGGTGGCTATAGACCCCAACACGGTAGGAGTTGGTCAGATAAATTCTGTCAAGCCTACCGAAGAGGAGATGCTGGCAGCGGAGAAGCAGTTGAAAACAGAGGAAGAAGCACGACTTGAAGAGGCGGAGAAAAAGCGTGCAGAATTGGCGACGCAAAAAACTGATGAGCAGCCATATACAACTCAAGACCCACATATAGAGATGCAGCAAGCAAGAGCAGCCATACAAGCAGAGCGTCCTGCTACACCTGCTCCGACTGGAGTGAGTGTGCCGCCTAAAGTCGCTGCTCCCCAAATGCCAGCAAAACCGTCGTTCAAGCCAATCAAAGACTATCGAGCAGCAGATGCAGATGCGCATTTTGCTGGGGCATCTTACGACGATGCTGTGGCTACACTCGACCACAAAGCAGCAGACTATCAAAAGCAGCGTGCTGCGCTGGACGCAAGGTATAATAAAACATTGACCCAAGCAGAGGCAAAGGAGAAACTCGATGCAGAGATGGGCAGACGGCTGAACGCTTTGGGCGGTAGGCTGCTACAGCACCCCGAAACTGGCGAGTGGTACGAGGTGAATGGAAAGAACGCAACAAAGGTTATACGCACACGCATAGACGAGAACGGTAACGAATACCAAGAATTGACTATTGGTGGCGTGAAATACAAAGGAAACCTCGAAACAGGCGAGTGGGAGCGTGTACGCGTCGAAACGCCAAAAGATATAGCCGAGGGGCTGGTTTCCGAAGATAAGGAAACACGCCGCAAGGCGCAGAAAGAGTTTAGAGAGTGGCAGGAGAAGCAGCGCGAAGAGGCGGCTATCGAAAAGGCGTTTGACAATATAGAAGTTTTCCCCGAACTGACTGGCGACAATCTGCGCACGGTGCTTGGCTCGGGCGACATAATGCTACTGCAACGCAGGTTGATGGGTGGCGCATCGGTGCTGACTGATATGACGGCAGAGAAACTCTTGCTGCTTCTGAAAAACAAAAGAGCAGACGAGATTGCGCTGTCGGCTAACGCCAACGGCGATATCAGCGAGATACGCCTAAAAAACAACTGGGCTACACAAGATAAGGTAAATGTATCGCCCGACGGAAAAACCTATGTTGTCCCCAAAGAGGAGTGCAACGACTATATGAAAGAGGTCTATCTGCCTTATCACGATGCCAAAGACAACCAAATGAAGTTCAACAAGAGCCATCAGCCGACACGCGAGCATCAAATAAAGCAGAACAACTGGTTTTATAGATTGTCGGAAGAGGGACAGGCGGAGTTCAAAAAAGCGTTCCCCGAGTTCTTTAATGCTGACGGCAGTTTCAATCCACAGCACAATGTCGATAGCCACGAGGGCAACCTCACTGGCAAGGTAGATGCGTGGTACTTAAAGTACTATTGCAACGCCGACCAGTTGGCTATTATGGGTTATCAAGTGAACCCCGACACAGGTAATTTAGAGCCGTGGTCGCCCGAGATGTCGCTCGATGATGTTTTGGACGATGCGCGTATTCGCAAAGAGAAAGAGTTTGAGATAAAGCGCAATCAGCGTCAAAAGACTTTGGCGGCTATTGGTAGTCTTGTAATGTCGATAGGCGACACCATAGGCACAGCCAGTGGACTGAAAGCCGCCGACCGCAGCAAGATAAGCGAGATGCAGGACACGCTCGAAAAGCGTTACTTCGAGATAAAGAGCGACTACGACAAACGCCTCGACGCTTTGCGCCAAGAGCGTGAGAAAGCACGGAGCGAAAGAGAAAGACAGCGTTTCGACCTCTACACCAATATGCTCGACCACCAGCAGCAGCGCGAGATACAGGGCGTACAGCAGGCATTCCAAGCCGCAGAAGCAGCAAAGACACGCGCCTTTACTGGCACAGAAAACGCCTTGAACCGCGACTTGAAGTGGCGCATTGCTGAACTGAACTGGCAGCAGAAAAAAGCGTTGGCAGAGTTAAAAAGCGGTGCTAACTTGGCGAACAACTATAAATCGTATGTGATTGGCGGCAAAAGGTATTACTTCCCAAAGACACAAAAAGGAGTTACTGGCAACATATTGAATAGTGCTATAGAAGGCGGTTGGTCAAAACGAAGTATAATAAGTGCTATTGCGAAAGATGGGCAAGGAGCGGCTGTAGATTCTTTGGTGCAAAATGCTCTTGGTGGGACATTCCCAAATGCCGATGGTTCACTCAAACTTGACGACAACGCCGTTATACTTGCCATCAATAATCTTTTGAAATTAAAGGGAAACCCTGCTGTCAATGACAAGGCTATCGACGATATAGCAAAAAGACTTACAGAGAATCTAACTAAAGAGTGCGGCGCGTTATCGCAAGATTTAGTCGGTGCGTACACAGGTGGCAGCGGAGATAGTGAAGACGACAGAGAAGAGTTGGGAGATTTTTAGATAAAATTAAACAATAATGGCAGAAGAAGATATAAACAAACTGCGTGTCTTATATGATGCGGCATCGACAAAGTATCGTAATCTTGGTACATTTGATGAGTTTACTGAAAAAATGCGCAACGATGAGAAGCGCAAGATATTCTATGATGCGGCAAGTACAAAATATCGTAATCTTGGCACATTCGATGAGTTTACCGAAAAGATACAGCCATATTTAGGTAGCGACCCAGCGCAAGAGCAGCCAGCAGTTGAGCCCCCAGCAGCCGAGATGTCAGCAGCCGAGATGCCGCAGACTATACCAACGGAGCAGCCGCAAAACTCTATTCGTGAGGCTCTGTTGAATCCGCCTACCGACACAGGTTATGGCATTCGGAAACTGAATGGCGAGCCAACGCCAGCCGACGATATGCGTGATTTCATAGCGGAGGGCGCAAAGTACGAACCGCTGACCGAGCAACAGAAAAAGGAGGCTTTGGCGCGTATCGACAAATCGATTGCCGATGAAAAATACGACAACCGTTTTGCGTGGCGCACAGAAAAAGACGAAGATGGGAACTTGAAAGTATATCGCACTGGCGACAACACGCCAAAGGATTCATACGGCAAAGACCTTTTTGAGTCCTTTATGGCTGGTGTTGGCGACTTGGCATTAACACCAAAGAAAGCAATAAACGCCCTCGAAGAGGCTATCTACGATAATGGCGTTGGGCGTGCGATACCGTTTTTCAAAGGCGCACGACCGCTGGGAATGCTTGTAAACGGCTTTTATGACGCTTACTCTATGTTGTTAGGTAGCGACTTCGAGAAATGTGTAGAACACTACAAAAAAGAGAGCGACCGCTACCAAGAGCAGAAAGGAATTATCGACTACTTGGCAGAGGGCGAGTACGGAAAGGCTGCAGGCACGGCTGGCATTGAAGCCTCTCGCAACCTGCCGCAACTGGTTACTGCTTATCTTGGTTCTTACTTTACCAAAGGAATGGAAGCATCGACCGCCTTTTCATCGTTCTTGGCGAGTGGTGCTGCTGCCGACAAATACGAGGAGATAAAAAACAACGACCAACTATCGGCAGCAGACAAAGGTGTTGCTGTAATTGGCACTTTCTGTGCAGAGTTCTTTGGCGAAAAGTTGAGTAACGACACTTGGTTCAAACTATTCCGAAGCGAACCAGTAAAGGCTATTAACCTGCTGAAAGGCGATGTAGTGAAAGCCGCAAAATCGTTTGCCAAAAAGGCGATAGGCTGGGGCTGGCGCATTGCTTGCGAGCCAACAGGCGAGGGTGTTACCGAATTGGCAGAACAGACAATAGACTACGCTTTGGGCTTGAGCGACGGAATAGACTTGCGTCAAGTGGGCGATGCTGCTATCGTTGGCGGACTTGTTGGTGGCGGCGGCAATATCGCTACTGCAAGTGTCGAGCGAATAGGCACGCAAAAGCAAAAACGCAATTTAGCCGCTCTTGACGAGATGCTTGGCGTGTCGCAACAACTCGGTGTAACGCACCAAGAATTGGAGAATGTAGCGTTAAAAGCCTACAGGGGCGACGAGATGACCGAGAGCGAACAGAAACTATACGACGAATGGCAACGCTTGTTGAAAGACGACGGCTATGTTAAAACCGTTATGAATGCGCACGGTGCGCTGCAAGCACTCAATGCTATTGGCGATGAGAATGCGCGTGGCTTCTTTGGCGAACTATCGAAAGCGTTGTCGGAGAAAGGCATAACCATTGACGCATTGAGTGAAACTCTCAACGACCCCAACAACCCGAACTATGAATGGGCGAATAGCACTATGCGCTCGCTCGATGAGAAGTACGACATGTTCAAACGAATGCAGATAATCAAAGGTTACCTGCAAAAGAAAGGAATAACAGAGGCACAGTTGCAGTCGTTGTTGCGCGATACCTACAACGGCAACGGCTCGAAAAGCGCAAAAGAGTTGTTGAGTGATATGCAGTCGTATGTAGCGAGCGAACTTGCCAAGCAGCATGGGGCTACTGCCGAACAGCAGACTGCCGAGCAGCCTACTGCCGAGCAAGAGCAACAACAGCCAGCCACTGAACAAACACAAGAGCCAACTGCCGAGCAAGAGCCACAACCTGCACAAGAACAAACAGAGCAGCCTACAGCCGAGCAGACTACTACTGAACAAACCACAGAGCAACCTGCCGCAGAGCAACCTGCCGCAGAGCAACAGCAGCAAGCCGAGCAGAAGCAGGAGCAGCCTACACCCATAGGTGCAGAGCAGCAAAACAACGAGGCGGTGTTTCAGCCGAAAACGAAAAAGGTTATTTTCCGCTACAAGACCCAAGACGGTCGGTCGTTGTCGCTACCGCTGACATCGCAGGGCGGATTCTATGTGCGCCCCGACGGCACTGTCGATTGGGAACGCACACGCTTTGAACACCCAGTGTATTGGAACCCAACGGGCAAACCCAAGTTGTTCGCCCCTTTCTATCACGACCATCTCGACCAAATGCTCGAAGCCGACTGTGTTACAGTGGCACGCCACAATGCCGACCTGCGTGCCGAGCAGCAGCGTGCCGAGCAGGAAGCAGCAGCAAAGGCACAGGCAGAGGCGCAAGCCAAGCAGCAGCAACAAGCCATAGCCGAACAGCAAGCGGCACAGCAGCCACGCTACCCAACGAAAAAGGACGGTACGCCCGACTATGATAAGATGACCCCACAGCAGGAGTACGACTACACGGTAGAAAATTACGGCGAGGAGGTGGCGCAAAAATCGGCGCAAGCCTATGTTAATAAATACCAAGCGGCTATTGATAATATACAGGCGCAACTCGATAGCGGCAAAGGCACAAATAGCAACATTGCTATGCTCGACCGACTGAACGAAAACAAGGAGCGGCTCGAGGCGTGGCGTGCGTTTGTGAAAGAGCAGCAGCAAGAAACGCAGCCGCAAGCCGAACAGACACAGCAAGCCGAACAGACGCAACAAGCAGAACAGACGCAACAAGCCCCACAAGCAAGACAACAACAAGAGCAATCGCAACAGCCCGAACAGACGCAGCAAGCCGAACAGCAAGACGAGTACTCGGAAATTAGCGATGAAGATATTTGGCGAAAGAT
>CAVBBP010000001.1:0-95782 GCA_963593685.1 Segatella copri | reverse complement strand
GGGCGCGAGCGTTGCCAAAAATTGGCGGTTTTGGTTTCGGCGGAATTAAACTCGCTTCGCTCAAACAGTAATTCCGCTTTTTCGAAACACAAAACCTGATTTTTGACACTCGCCGCCCAATGCCGTGTTCGCGTTCCGAAAAGCCGCCAATTATTGTTCATTATTCATTGTTCATTATTCATTATTCATTTTCTTGGTCGTAGCCCCCTTTCCCGTTTCCCCCGAAGGGGGAAAAGCCTTTGGTTAATTATGAATTTTTGCGATAAGCGAGCGCAGTGCCAAACATGCAATCTTCAAATTTTCAAATCTTCAAATAATTAAGTAATTGGAAATTAGGTAATAGGATAATTAAAAAGTCTTTTGTCTTTATTCTCGGATGCGGCATGCCGCGTCCCTACTTTCGCACTTTCATACTTTCAAACTTTCTCACTAAAAACTCCTCACTCCTAATTCCTAATTCCTCACTTCTAACTTCTCACTACTCACTTTTCTCGCGATAGTGGAGCATTTATAGGTGTCCCCTTAATTTTTTCTATCAATTTGTCGATATCCCAACAGTCGGCCACTGTGGCTGCGCCCACGCGTGTGCGCCGCAATGCGGTGAGGTGTGCGCCGCTGCCAAGTGCCACGCCAATGTCGCGTGCCAAAGCGCGTATGTAGGTGCCTTTGCTGCACACCACGCGAATTTGCAACACGGGCAGTTCGAAATGCAGCACCTCCAACGCGTCAATAACGAGCAATTTCGGTTTCAACGCCACCTCTTGCGCCTTGCGTGCGTAGTCGTAGGCGCGCTTGCCGTCGATTTTCACCGCCGAATAGACGGGCGGCACTTGCCAAATTTCGCCTCGAAACTTGGTCAACACCTCGTCCACCAGTTGCCGCGTGATGTGTTCGGTAGGGTAGTGCGCATCAATCTCGTGTTCCAAATCGAACGAGGGCGTGGTTGCGCCCAATTCGAGCGTGGCGATGTACTCTTTCACGCCGCTCTGCAACTCGTCGATGCGCTTGGTGGCTTTGCCTGTGCAGACAATCATCACGCCTGTGGCGAGTGGATCGAGCGTGCCAGCGTGTCCCACTTTCAGTTTTTTCACCCCGAGCGAGCGACACAGCGTACCACGCACCTTGTTCACCACATCGAACGAAGTCCAATGCAGCGGCTTGTCGATATACAAAATTTCGCCCGCCTCGAAGTTCATGAGAATTGCAAAATTTCAAATTTCAAATTTCAGATTGTCGATAACCAAAACGCCTTAATCTTCAAATTTTCAAATCTTCAAATAATTTTGTTAATTTGAAACTCTTAAACCCTGAAATTCTGAAATTAAATTAGCGTCCAAATCAGCGCAAGTGTTCCAACGATAGCGCAATAGACGGCGAAATATATCAGTTTGCCGCGTTTTACCAGTTCTATCATAAACTTGCAAGCGATGCAACCCGACACGAATGCCGCCAAAAATCCGATAATCAGCACCGACGCGGGCACCACATTGGTAACGGCTTCGGCACTGCCCGACAGCAGGTCGATGGTTTCGAGCAACGCTTCGCCCAAAATCGGCGGAATGACCATCAGAAACGAAAACTGTGCCAGTTTCTCTTTGTTATTGCCGAGCAAAAGTCCTGTGGCAATGGTCGTTCCCGAGCGCGAAAGCCCGGGCAGCACCGCCACGGCTTGCGACAGACCAATGATGAACGCATCGCGCATCGAGATGTCGGCTTTTTGGCGCGGTTTGGCAAAATAGGCAAACGCAAGCAACACCGCTGTAACCAGCAGGCAGATGCCCACCACCACCAAGCCCGACCCAAAAATGGCTTCGACCTCGTCTTTGAAAAAAACGCCCACAATACCGATTGGAATCATCGAAATGAGGATATTGACCACATATTTTGTGCCAGCGTTCCAAGTGAATTTGAACAAATCGCGGAACAGCCACACAATCTCGCGCCACAGCACAACAATCGTGCTCAACACCGTGGCGACATGCACCGTTACGGTAAACGCGAGATTTTCTTCGCCTTGCAGACCGAAAATCGCCGCGCCGATGGTCAGATGACCGCTACTCGAAACTGGCAGATACTCCGTCAAGCCCTGAATCAGGCCAAGCACAAGCCCTTCCCACCAACTCATTCGTCGCGTTTTTTAGGTTTCCACAAAATGGCCACAATCATCAGCACAAAACCCACCATGCAGACGATAGGCGCCAATGTAACGCGGCGAAAACTGAACACATCGGGGTTGAACTCCACCACCGTCGATGAGCCGTGCATCAGCACAAAGCCCGCAACAATAACGGCAAAAGCCACGCCCATCAAAATAAAATTGATTTTTGTAAATGCAAATTTCATACTATAGAAAAGTATTGATTGATCGTTGATAAGTTGATTGGTTGATAAGTTTTGCTTCGCAAGATTTTTTCTCCGCTCGGCATTGCTCAAACGAGTTTGGCACTGCTCTCGCTTGTCGAAAAAATTGATAAGTTTAACGCATTAGTGTTGGTCTGTGGGGTAAAATCAATTTTCAAATCTTCAAATAATTGTCATTGTCTTCGTCTTCGTCAGAGTTTTGAACTCTGAAATTCTGAAACCCTGAAACTCTGAAATTACACATAGAATAGGTCGTCTGTTTTCATGCGCAGGTAGCGATTTACGGCGCAGCGGGTCGAGAGCATCATTATCAGAAAACTGAATGCAAAGACCACCGCCACCACAGGCACCACTATTTGCCATGCGTAGAGGTTCATCAAACCGCCGATTTCGGTCTGCACATAATAGACTGCGCCGCCCAGCAACAACAACGCCAGCAGAGCCGCCACCACGCTGTTCCACGCCGACCGCCGCATAAATGGTCGGCGAATAAATCCCGGCCGCGCGCCCACCAATTTCATGGTGTTGATAAGGAAGCGTTTGGAATAGACCGAAATGCGTATTGTGTTGTTTATCAGCGCAATAGAGATAAACAGCAGCACCAGCGCAATGCCCGCCAAAATCAGAGAGACCTTGTTCACATTTTGGTTGATGAGTTGCACCAAATCTTTTTGGTACACAAATTCGTCGATGCCTTGGAATGTCTGCAACTTGGCTTTTATCGCCTCGATGCTGTCGTTGTTGGCGTAGTCGGCCTTGAGATAGACCTCGACCGACGCGCGCAACGGATTGAAACCCAGCAGTTCCGTGGGGTCTTCACCCATGCCGTCGATATGTTCTTGCAGCGCCTGCTCCTTGCTGATGTATTCGTAATTTTTGGCAAAATCGCACACCGACAGGTAACGCTCGAGGCGCGCCACATCGGCCTCGGTGGCGTTGTCGCTCAGCACTACCGACAGCGAAACATGCTCTTTGGTGTATTGCGCCATCTCCTGCGCAAAAGCGAGCAAAAACGCTATCAGCCCGACCAAAAACAGCACTAAAGCGATGCTCACTGTGGCGGTAAAATGCATGTTAAAGAACGAATCTTTCCGTGGTTTGTATCCGCGTCCCATAGTCAAATCTTTTTTATTGTGCTGACCGACAGGCAGTTAGCGTCGGTGCAGACCTCTTGCAATGTAACTTGCAAATATAATACATTTCAGAGCCTTTGTCAAGAGTTGAGGCAAAAAAAGTCCCGCCTTCGACAGGACGGGACTCTAAATTGCGCTGTAACGCCGTGTTTAGATGCGTTTTTCGCGAATGCGTGCTGCCTTGCCTTTGAGTTGGCGCAGGTAGTAAAGTTTCGCACGGCGTACTTTGCCCACTTTGTTCACTTCTACACTCTCGATAAAGGGCGAATCCATCGGGAATATACGCTCTACGCCTACATTGTCCGAAATTTTGCGAACGGTGAAACGGCGTTTTGCACCGTGACCAGCGATTTTAATCACAATGCCACGATACTGCTGAATACGCTCCTTGTTGCCCTCTTTGATACGGTAAGCCACCGTAATAGTGTCGCCACTTTTGAAAGCGGGCAGTTCCTTGCCTTGCGCAAAGGACTCTTCTACAACTTTAATCAAATCCATTGATTTACAACATTTTAATTAAAAACTTGTGCAGCATTCACGGGCTTCTCCACTCCACATCAGCGGCTACACGAAACGGACTGCAAAGATACAACTTTATTTTGAAACAAACAATAGGGGATTTCAAATTTGGTTGAAAAGTTGATGAGTTGATGAGTTGATAAGTTTAACGCACGACAGATGGTCAGCGAGGTTTATTTTTAATTTCTAGTTTCTGGTTTCTGGTTGTTGGTAGCCGAAAAGCCGCAATTATTATTCATTGTTCATTATTTATTGTTAATTTTTTCTCGTAGCCCCCTTTCCCATTTCCCCCGAGAGGGGGAAAGGCCACGCGTTTAATTAAGAATTTTTAATTAAGAATTATGAATTAAGCGCATTCAACAATGCCTATAACCTATAACCTATAACCTCTCATTATCAATTATCAATTATCAATTGTCTTGCTACTTGCTACTCACATCTTGCGACTAATCTGCATTTCGTCCACGAAAATTTGCAGTTTGTCGAAAAAATGGTTGGATTTGTGCGAAAAATGCATTTCCTTTGCAGAAAATGTATTTTCTTTGCAAAAAAAAGTGAAAAAGATGAGCAGACGGATAAAAAGTAAAAAAGAGATGGACAGACAGATAAAATATGGTGTTGCGCTGCTGGTTGCGCTTTTGCTGCCTCTGATGGCGTGGGCCGATTTGGCACCCGAAACGCTGGCCAAACGCGCCAAACGCAAAAATTTGACCATTCGCGAGTGGAACACCGATGCCAGTGCCAAAACTCGCTGGCTCGACCATGTTACGGTTTACGATTCGCTCGGGCGCAAGGTGGAGGAGACCGAATATGCCACCTACGGGCAGGTGCAGCGCGTAACCATCGAGTATAACGCCGAGGGATTTGTGTCGCGCGAGGTGGTTTACAACAGCAAGGACAAACCCGTGCGCATTCGCAAATACGACTACAATCCCAACGGCACAAAAAAGAAACAGTACAACTATCTGCCCAACGGCAAACTCTATTCGGTAAAGGTTTTCGAGTATGTTTTCAGCGATGACTGATATGATGCCCATTTCGCTGGCCGAGATGGAGGGCGTGAAACTGATGAACCGCGTGGACACCAAGTTTGTGGCGCCGCTGTCGCTGTTGCCCGAAATTTTGCACCTCGCGAAGCCGAATTATTACATTCAAGAGATTGATGGTGAGCGACTTGCAGCATACGAAACGCTCTACTACGATACGCCCGATATGCAGATGTATCTGCGCCACCACAACCGCCAACTGCGGCGGCAAAAGATACGCATTCGCACCTACACGCAATCGCACCTCACATTTCTCGAAGTGAAAAACAAAACCAACAAAGGGCGCACCAAAAAGAAGCGTATTGCGCTGGAAACCAACGATTTGCATGCAATCGACAGCACGCAGCGTGCGTGGCTTGGCGAAAAATCGTGGTACGATGTGGCGGCCCTGCAACCGCAGTTGCGCACCCGTTTCGAGCGCATTACGCTGGTCAATCGCGCCAAAACCGAGCGGCTCACCATCGACACATCGCTCTGTTGGGAGAATGCGCAGACTGGGCAGACTGCCGCCTTGGGCGCAGCGGTGATTATCGAACTGAAACGCGACGGTAACCAGCCCTCGGAGATGTTGCAAATTCTCCGCGATTTGCGCATCAACCCGATGAAAATCAGCAAGTATTGCATCGGCGTGGCACTGACAAACCCAACGGTGAAAAACAACCGATTCCGCCCAAAATTGCGGCGGTTGGAAAAAATTAATATAAGTGAGAAGTTAGTAGTTAGAAGTGAGCAGTGATGCGGCAATGCCGCAATTTCAGAATTTCAAATTTCAAATTGTAGGGACGCACCGCGTGCGTCCGAAAATATAGAACATAGACTTTTTAATTATCCAATTACCTAATTTCCAATTATTTAATTATTTGAAGATTTGAAAATTGGCACTGCTCTCGCAAAATCGCAAAATTGGTTTGCTTTTTTTTGGGGGGAGTCAAAAGAAATGAACGAAAAAGATAGAAAATTTTACTTGTGAGAAATTTATAGAATTCCAATAAAAAAACAGAAAAATTATGGAAGGTTTGATGGATTTGAACACAGTGGGTCAAGTGGCTGATTCTGTGGCGAGTGCGCCCGAGTTTGACCCTTCGATTGCAGCGGAATTTTTGCCGCCCATGCAGTCGATCGAGACTTTTCTTGGTGTGCCGCTCTTCGATGCGAGCAACATTGTGAACATTTTGGTGCGTTTTCTTCTCAATTTTGTGGTGGCGTGGGTGCTGGTGCATTTCCTCTACTACAAAAAATCGAAGCGCATGGACTACTATGTTACTTTCATTCTCTTTTCGGCTACGATGTTTTTGCTGCTCTGCATGCTCGACAATGTGAAGTTGCAAATCGGTTTTGCACTCGGACTTTTTGCCATATTTGGCATGATTCGCTACCGCACCGAAACTGTGCCAATCCGCGAAATGACCTACCTTTTTGTCCTCATCGGATTGAGCGTAATCAACGGTTTGGCGATGACGGTAAGTTGGTTCGACCTGCTGCTGGTTAATGTTTTGCTGCTTGGCGTGGCGGCGTTTTTCGAAAATTGGCACGGACTGGGACACCGTTCGCAGAAGATTGTGCTTTACGAAAAAATCGAAAATATCGTCCCAGAGCGGCACGATGAACTGAAAGCCGACCTCGAAAGCCGCCTCGGTCGCCCCATCGAGTCACTCGAAATTGGGTATGTCGATTTTCTGCGCGATGTGGCTTATATCAAGGTTTATTATATGCTCAAAAAGGGCGAAACAAATACCATCGATTCAATAGTTAAAATACGATGAAACGCTTGATTTTCATACTGTTAGGCGGCTTTTTGCTGCTGCCAGCAACGCTCTTTGCACAGTCGGTAAAAAGCGAAGAAACAACGACCGAGAAGGTGGCTGAATTGCGCTTGTCGGCGGCCTACAATCAGTCGTTTCGGCACGGTTTGGGGCTTTCGCTGGAGGAGGAAATTCGCTCGTGCCTTGGCGGCACCGAGGCGGCTTCGTTCCGACGCGCCTACACCACGCTGGCGTTCGAATACGAGCCGATTCCCTATTTTGTGCTTGGACTTGGCTATACGCTCAAAATCTATGGCGACAAGGGTTGGAGCGACCCCAACGAGTATATTCGCCACCGCGCGTTTCTCAACCTCACGGGGCAGGTGAAAATCGACCGTTGGAAACTGTCGCTGCGCGAGCGTCTGCTGATGGATTGCCGTACCGATTCGGTGAATCACAACGAAAAAAACGACATCGACCTTACGATGCGCCACCGTCTGCAAGCCACCTATTCCATGTTTTCGAAACCGCTGAAATTTCATGTCGGCATCGAATTTGCAAACACGCTCAATGTTCCAACCGACTATCTAAACGCTTATGGCACAACGGATTATAAGCAGTATCTTTCGCATATTCGTCCCGAAATAGGCGTGCGTTGGCGCATCGACAAATGCAACAATCTCTCGCTGACCTACCGTTTCGACTACGGCTACAAACGCGACATCAACATTACGAAAAGTAAGGGCAATATCGAGATAACCAATGCCTACAAATACAATCACATTATCACACTATCGTACGATTTTAACAATTAGAGTTATGAAACGAACAAACATTTTTCTGGCACTTGCGCTGTCATTGTTGTTCAGCGGTTGCAAAGATTCAAACGATGTAACCAACAACAATTCGACTACCAACAGCGGTTCTACCGAAATTTCGGACGAAACAGTTTCCAATTCGGGCGATTTTCTCGAAAATTGGGACGCCTACACCAACGGCGAAATGAAAGTAATCAACATTGTGTGGTCGGCGGCAGCGGTCAGCATCGACGGCTCGTACGACGGCGTTACCATCACCACCGACGGCACCGATGTAACCGTGGTCAGCACAGTGAAAAAAGTGCAGTATGTCCTCTCGGGCGCGTGCGACGACGGCAGTTTCAAAGTGTATAGCGACAACAAATTTGTGCTTCAACTCAACGGTCTCACGCTCAACAACCCCACAGGACCTGCTATCAACATTCAGAAAGGCAAAACCGTAGAAGACGACGGCGGTTATCCGCACAAATCGGTCTATGTGCTTGTAACCGACGGCACTACCAACACGCTCACCGACGGCAGCGGCTACGAACAGTCGGTTACTATCGATGGCGTGGACGAAGACCAAAAAGCCTGCTTTTTCAGCGAGGGACAACTCCTGTTTTCGGGTGCTGGCACGCTCAATGTAACGGGCAACAACCGCCACGCCATTCGCAGCGATGACTATGTGCGGCTGCGCAATTCGGTGGTGATGAACATCACGGCCAACGGCGAAGATGCTATCAATGGCAAAGATTATCTCATTGTCGATGGCGGCACTTACAATCTGTCGGTGTCTGCTGCCAAAGGTAAAGGCCTCAAATCCGACACCATTCTTATTGCTGGCGGCACAACAAAAATCACCTGCACAGGCAGTAGTGCCGAGGGCATCGAAGCCGATTACCTCATCATCAACGATGGTTTGATAGAGTGCCTCGCCAAAGACGACGGCATCAATGCGGCGTACAGCATCGTTATCAATGGTGGCTACATCTACACGCGCGGCACCAGCAACGACGGCCTCGATTCGAACGGCACGCTCACCATCAACGGTGGCGTTGTTGTGGCGGTTGGCACACAGGTGCCAGAAGAGGGCATCGACTGCGACCAAAACACATTTACCATTACGGGCGGTGTTATTTTTGGCATCGGCGGTGCCAGCAGCACGCCCACAAGCAGTGTTTGCACGCAACCATCGCTTCTCTATGGCGGCTCGTGCAGCGCCAACACACGCATTTCGCTCGTGGATAGCGATGGCAATGTCGTGCTCTCGTATGTTCCCGAATCAGCACTCAACCAAATGACGCTCTTGCTCTCGTCGCCCGATATGGCGCAGGGTTCGTCTTATACGCTCGTTTCGGGCGGCACCTACACCGCAAGCACAGAATCAGATGCGCTCAATTTCCACAATCTGACCAACGGCGGCACACTCACATCGGCCACAACGCTCGCTTCGACCACGCTCTCGTCGATTGTAACCACGGCTGGCAATAGTTCGTCGGGTGGCGGCGGTGGCAATCCCGGCGGTGGTGGCGGTGGCGGCAACCATGGCGGTGGCGGTCCGGGCGGACATTAAAAAGAACAAAAACGGCACTGCGGTGTCGTTTTTTTGTTGGTGTTTGTGGAGGAAAATTGACCTATAGGTCAATTTTTTTCCGAACTTTGCAAAAAATCCGTTGCATTTAGAAGTTGCATCTGCCTGAATTAATTTGTGCGAAAAATCTGGTTTGTACATCACAAAAATTGCGTACCTTTGTTCTTTGATTAGTTGCGTCATAGTTGTAACTTTTGAGAGCAGCAAATATCAGCGAGAGTACGGTAGCAATGGAAGAAAATACGCTCAATAGTGGCTTTGAAAAAATACGATTGGCATTCGTGGACACCGAGGTCGGCATTTCGGACAATAAGATTCACGACATCGGGGCGTTGCGCTATGATGGGGCAATTTTTCACAAAAACGACAGAAAAGCACTGGAAGAATTTCTCGATAAAGGTAATGTTGATTTTCTTTGTGGGCATAATGTTGTACACCATGATGCAAAATATCTATTCCAAAGCGATGTTTGCCAGACAAAATGGCTTTTGGTCGATACGCTTTACCTTTCGCCACTGCTTTTCCCGAAACGCCCTTATCACCACTTGGTGAAAGACGACAAACTCTTGAGCGATCAGATAAACAATCCCGTAAATGATTGCGAGAAAGCCAAAGAACTATTGGCGGACGAAATTGCCCATTGGAATCAGTTGCTCGCGAGAAAACGCGATATTTTTGCGGCACTGCTTTGTCGTGAGCGAGAATTTGAGGGATTCCTGAAAATGGCGAATGCGCACATTTCTGCGCGTACTGACGAACTTGCCCACTGGATTTATGCCGAGTATAAAGGCACAATATGCGCTCATGCCGATATTGTTTCCATCATCGAACGGTCACCGTGTGCTTTGGCGTACGCCTTGGCGCTTATCGGGACGGGCGATGGACAATCGGTAACGCCAGGTTGGGTGTTGCACAACTATCCTCAAACAGAGTACATCATCAAATTGCTTTGCCATACTCGCTGTGAAAGCGGTTGCGACTATTGTAATTTGAAACTCGACATTCACTACAACCTTAAACATTTTTTTGACTTCGACAATTTTCGCACTTACGATGGCGAACCATTGCAAGAACGAGCGGCGCAAGCGGCTGTAGATGGTCGTTCGTTGTTGGCTATATTTCCTACAGGCGGTGGCAAGTCGCTCACATTCCAATTGCCCGCTCTTATGGCGGGTAGAACAATGCACGGACTTACTGTGGTCATCTCTCCACTGCAATCGCTCATGAAAGATCAGGTGGATAACCTTACCAACCGCGGCATAACTGACGCAGTAACAATCAATGGTTCGCTCAATCCAATTGAGCGAGCGAATGCCATCGAACGAGTGCAGAATGGTGCGGCTTCTATATTATACATTTCGCCAGAGATGCTGCGCTCAAAAACTATTTCACACATCTTGTCGAATCGTCACATAGTGAGATTTGTCATCGACGAAGCCCATTGTTTTTCGGCTTGGGGGCAAGATTTTAGAGTGGATTATCTCTACATCGGAAAATTTATCAAGGAGTATCAAGACCAAAAATTTAGAAAAGAAAAAAGCGAAATACCTGTATCGTGCTTTACCGCTACCGCCAAACCAAAGGTGATCCAAGACATCTGCGACTATTTTAAGCAGTGGCTCGGAGCTGATTTGCAGATATTTGCCTCTTCTGCATCGCGCACCAATTTGCGTTATTCAGTTATTCATGTAGAGTCTGACGATGAAAAGTATTCAAGATTGCGTGCAATTATAGAGGCGGCCGATTGTTCAACCATTGTTTATGTAGCTCGCACCAAACGAACACGAGAACTGGCCGAAAAACTGACGAGCGATAATTTGAAAGCAGTGCCTTATAATGGCAAAATGGAGTCTGACGAAAAAAAACAAAATCAAGATGCTTTCATGTTGGACAAAGTGAGAATTATTGTAGCGACCTCTGCATTTGGAATGGGTGTGGACAAGAGCGATGTTGGGCTTGTGGTGCATTACGACATTTCCGACTCACTAGAAAACTACATACAAGAGGCTGGGCGTGCAGGACGCGACCCTCATCTCAACGCCAAATGCTTTGTACTCTATAGCGATAACGACTTGGACAGGCACTTTACGCTACTTAACCAGACAAAGTTGAGCATTAGCGAGATTCAACAAGTGTGGAAAGCAGTAAAATACCTTACTCGGCAGCGTCCAGATGTCAGTTGCTCGGCACTCGAAATAGCCCGACAGGCGGGCTGGAAAGATTCTACCGATATCGAGAGTCGTGTTCGCACCGCTTTGGCCACACTAGAACAGAGTGGCTATATCGAACGAGGCAATAATATGCCGACTGTTTTTGCTTCGGGTATCACCGTGAATAGTGTAGACGAAGCCAGACGACGCATTACAGAATCGACTCTATTCTCCGAAGACGAAAGAGAAAAAGCGGTGCGCATTATCAAGTCCTTGATATCGCAAAAGCATATTGCCAAAGCGCAAGATAGCGAAGCAGAATCTCGCATCGACTATTTGGCCGACATGTTGGGATTGCACAAAAGTGAAGTTGTTTCTGCTGTGAAACGAATGCGTAAAGAAAGAATTCTTGCAGATACAAAAGACATGACGGCTTATTTGTACGATATTGGCAGTACGCAGCGCAAGTCGCAACAAATTTTAGAAAATTATGTTACGCTCGAAAGATATATCATTGAACAACTTTCAGATGAGGAATCGCTTAATGTATCTTACAAACAATTGAACGATAATGCCGTGCGAAATGGCATCGAAACATCTACCGAAAAGAGCATTAGAACATTGCTCAATTTTCTGAAAATACGAGACTACATAGAGAAAAAAGAAGATGGCGCACGAAACATAGTTATTGCGCCTAAAAGTGATGCTAAAAGCATTAGCGATCGATTCGAGAAGAGGGTAGAGGCCTGCCGTTTTATTTTTCAATGGCTCTATAGAATTGCAGAAAAAGAGAAAGGTTCGAAAAATTCACAACCCGAAACGCCCACAGAGAATAACCATGGATTCGTTCAATTCTCTACAGTAAAACTCTGCGATGAGATGAAGGCAGACAATCAATTACTATTCCATGGATTTGATAATTTACAGTTGCAAGATGTAGAGGAATTTCTGCACTACCTCTCGTATATAGGCGCATTGAAGTTAGAAGGAGGATTTTTGGTTCTCTATAATGCAATGAGCATTCATCGCGTCAAGGACATTAAAGAGTCGAGCCGTTACAAAAAGGACGATTATCGTATGCTCAACGAGTTCTATAAGCAGAAGATTCAGCAAATTCACATCGTTGGCGAATTTGCCAATCTAATGGTAAAAAATTATGATGCGGCTCTGCAATATGTGTACGATTATTTCCACATGGACTACCACGCGTTCATTAACAAGTATTTCAAGGGTGAACGCAAAATGGAGATAGAACGCACTATCACCTCGGCAAAATACAAGAAACTTTTTGGTGAATTATCGGCAAGGCAAAAAGAGATTATCGAGGATAAGGAATCGCGCTGCATAGTGGTGGCGGCAGGGCCTGGAAGCGGCAAAACGCGTGTGCTTGTACACAAACTTGCTTCGCTGCTGCTACTCGAAGATGTAAAACACGAACAACTTCTAATGCTCACTTTTTCAAGAGCCTCTGCTACAGAGTTCAAACAGCGTTTAATTGATTTGATTGGCAATGCCGCCTATTATGTCGAAATCAAGACATTCCATTCGTATTGTTTTGATCTGTTGGGCAGAATAGGCAATCTCGAAGAAGTTGGTGATGTAGAGAGAAAAGCCGCCGAAATGATTCGTGCTGGCAAGGTGGAATCTAACCGTATCAGTAAAACTGTGTTGGTTATTGACGAAGCGCAAGATATGAGCGAGGCTGAGTTTGCGCTTGTAACTGCACTGATGGAAGCCAACGAGGAGATGCGTGTGATAGCCGTAGGCGATGACGACCAAAACATCTTTGCGTTTCGAGGATCCAACTCCAAATATATGTATCGATTGAGCCAAGTGGAAGGGGGACGCTTGATAGAAATGACCGAGAATTTCCGCAGTGCCCGTCATATTGTAGATGCAGCCAACGCTTTTGCCAAAGGTATTCGCCGACGCATAAAGAAGAACCAAATTGTTTCGATGAGCAAAGAAGATGGTTTCGTCAAAATTACGCAACACCCGACCAGTTATATGTATGAACCAATGGTAACCGATGTAGTTCAACATAGTGTAGGCACTACATGCATATTGACTCAAACCAACGAAGAGGCCGCCATCATACTTGCTTTGCTCTGTAAACATGGCGTGCGCGGTAAGTTGGTACAATCTATGAAAGGCATTCGCTTTGGAAATCTCGCCGAATGTAAGGACTTTTTGAAATGCATTAAAAGTGGCATTTGCGAACTCAAATCGCCAACGATTACCGATGAACTCTGGAATAAAGCGAAACAAAAAACATTTGCAAAGTACGCCACTAGCAAGGCATTGCCTTATCTCAAACAATGCATTCGCATATTCGAACAGACCAATCGTATCAAGTACAATAGCGATCTGTGTGAGTTTATTCTCGAATCATCGGTCGAAGATTTCTGTGATGTTTCAAAAGCAGAGGTAGTGGTGAGTACTATTCATAAAGCGAAAGGGCGAGAGTACGACAATGTTTATATGCTTATTGCAACTCCCGAATATGTCTCCGATGAAGTGTTGCGCCATTATTATGTAGCGATGACTCGTGCCAAGCGTACGCTCTCTATCCATACCACTTGTCGTGTTGGCGAGAACATTTGTTTCGGCGGCAATGTGTTTGCTAAATTAATTTCTTCGTGCCGTTCTATCGATGAGTTTGTTGCCGACAAACAAGTTTATGAGATGCCCGATGAGATTGTACTTCAACTATCTCACGAGGATATTTGGCTCGATTTTTCGAAGCCTTACAAGCGCGAAATCCTTTCTTTAAGAAGTGGCGACTTGCTTAACTATTGCAACTACAACTTAATTGTACCGACTACGGGAAAAGAAATCGTTAAGTTATCTCGTGGAATGCAGCAACAACTAGCAGAATGGGAAAAGAAAGGCTACCATGTAATCTCTGCCTCTATCCGATTCATTGTGGCTTGGAAGCCCAAAGGTGCGTCCGAGAGTGAAGAAGAATCGGCCGTAGTATTAGCCGATTTAGTAATGAAAAAAACAAATGTCGAAATTACTCAAAACGCCACTGTTTAGACAACCATAATTCACCCAACTTTCGCCCACTCACACTTTTTTGAATTCCTACTTGCTACTCTATATTGTCAATTGTCTGCCAAAGGCACAAAAAAAAAGTCCAACCGCTATGCGAAACGATTGGAACTCTGTTGCCTCACAAGGACTCGAACCCTGACATACAGAACCAGAATCTGCTGTGCTACCATTACACAATGAGGCAATCCGATTTTGCGCTGCAAAGGTACACTATTTTTTTTGCTTGAACAAATTTTTCGACAATTATTTTTTGTAATTTTGTCGACACTAAATTTTGACGAAAATGACGGTGAAAATAGGCGATAAAGTGCGCTTCCTGAACACTACAGGCGAAGGCGTGGTGGTCGGATTTCAATCGAAAGAGGTGGCACTCGTGCGCGATGGAGACGATTTCGACATTCCAACGCATCTGCGCGATTTGGTGGTGGTTTGCGAAACCAATCAATACAATTTCCCGACAGAACAGCCGCGGCAAAATGCTGATTATCAAGAAAATAAAAGCAAACCCGCCGACGAAGACGAGCCTGAATTGGTGTTGCCGCCATACGCTTTCAACGAGCGCGACGAAACGCCCGAAGGCGAACGATTGAGCATTTATCTCGCTTTTGTGCCGACCGACCGACGGCAGCCCGAAGCGTGCGACATGGATCTCTATCTGATAAACGACAGCAATTACTATCTGACTTTCAATCTGTTGCTGGGCAAAGACGAAGCGACACTGCAAGCACAAAACAGCATCGAACCGCAGACAAAATTGCTGCTCGAAACCATCGAACGGCAGGCGTTGAATGCGTGGGACGATGTGCGTTTTCAGGCGTTGGCGCACAAGCGCAAGGCGTTTGCGCCGAAATCTGCCATCGATGTAACGCTCGACATCAACCCGACGCATTTTTACAAACTGCACAGTTTTGTCGAGAACGACTTTTTCGACCAAAATGCACTGATAGAGCCCATTGTCGAGAACGATGTGTTCGATTTTGGCACGCAAATCGATGCGCACGCCCTGCAACAGGCCATTGCGCAAAAGGAACGGCAGCCTGCACGCCAACCCGCTCGCCCCGCAGCAAAGCAACGCAACGAGCCGTTGGAGGTCGATCTGCATATAAACATGCTTTTGGACAACACGCGCGGCATGAGCAACAGCAATATGCTAAACTATCAGTTGGACAAATTCAACCAAGTGATGCGCGACAATTTGAAGCACCGCGGGCAGAAAATCGTCTTCATACACGGCAAAGGCGAAGGCGTATTGCGCGCCGCCATCGAAAAGGAATTGCGCAGCAAATACCGCTCGTGCTACTTCCAAGACGCCTCGTTCCAACAATACGGCTTCGGTGCTACGCAAGTAACCATACGATAGGAAACAAGAAAAGTAAAAAGTAGGGACGCACCGAGTGCGTCCGTTTCTTGTTGATTTGCAGATTTGGTGATTTGGTTATTTGTGGCCTCTTTTCCCGTTTCCTCCAATAGGGGGAAAAGCCTTTTATCTTGCTACTTGCTACTCACATCTTGCGACTAAAAATTCTGAAATTCTGAAATTGCGGCTTCGCCGCATCACTCCTCACTCCTAATTTCAATAAATCGCCAAGCCGACGACGGCCATCAGCACGATGAGCAGTATGGGGTGGACTTTGAGCCATTTGGTGGCGGCAAAAGCCACGGCAAAGAGCAGCCAACTCACCCAGTCGGCGCAGTTGGTGCCGAAGGTTTCTTCGTTTACGAGCAGCAGGGCGGCAGCGGCTATCAAACCGACAATCGTGGGGCGCAGTCCGCTCATCGCGGCCTCGATATAGGGGTTGTTTTTGAAGCGTTGCAGCATACGCGCCACCAACATCATGATGATAAACGACGGCAGCACCAGCGCAAATGTGGCCAACGCTGCGCCAAACACATTGCCCGACGCCAAATAGCCCGCGTATGTGGCGCAGTTAATGCCAATAGGGCCGGGCGTCATCTGCGAAACAGCCACCATGTTGGTAAATTCGGTCGATGTGAGCCACGCATAATGCTCCACCAACTCGAACTGTATGAGCGGAATCATGGCTGCACCGCCACCAAAACCGAACAGTCCGATTTTGAAAAATGCGTAGAAAAGTTGCAAATAAACCATCGGAAAAAGCCTCTATTTTTCTCTATTTTTTGCTTTGTGGTCGGCCAGCAGACGCAGTAACAGACCGCACGCACCCGCCACGGCGATAATCCAAATAGGCGACACGCCCAAACGCCAAATCAGCAGTGCTGCCACAATGGGAATCCACACCGTGCGCCAAGTGATTTTGGCCGTTTTTGCCAAATTGAACACAGGCACAGCGATGAGCGCAACCACCGCGGGGCGCACAGCACGAAACATCTTTTCGAGCGCAGGCGTATCCTGATATTTGTTCAGAAACATGGCAAAAATCAGAATGACGACAAACGACGGCAGCGTGGAACCAAATGCGCAAATCACCGCACCGATGCGCCCAGCGATGCGCCGCCCCACCAGCACCGAAATGTTGATGGCCAAAACGCCCGGTGCCGTCTGCGCCACCACCAGCATGTCGAGAAATTCGTCGCTCGTAATCCAGCCGCGGCGCGTAACCACCTCGCGCTCGATGAGCGGAATCATGGCATAACCGCCACCAATGGTAAATGCGCCGATTTTAACAAATGTCCAAAAAAGTTGCCAAAGCACCATAATCAATCTGCAAAAAAGTTGCGCAAAGATAGCGTTTTTTGTTGAATTGTTGATAAGTTTTTTGCGCCACATAGCAGCAGAACGAAAAATTTTTTGTACTTTTGTTCGATAAAAACGCTTTATAAAACCATTTGAAAATCAGTTAATTATTCATTATGTCGGAAGAGATAAACAACAACGAAAACGGCAACTACGGTGCAAGTAGCATTCAGGTGCTCGAAGGGCTTGAGGCCGTGCGCAAACGCCCCGCCATGTACATTGGCGACATCAGCGAGAAGGGCCTGCACCACTTGGTGTACGAAACGGTGGACAACTCCATCGACGAGGCGCTCGCTGGCTACTGCACACACATCGAAGTTACCATCAACGAGGATAATTCCATCACTGTGCAGGACAATGGCCGCGGCATTCCTGTGGATATGCACGAAAAAGAGCATAAATCGGCATTGGAAGTGGTGATGACGGTGCTGCACGCTGGCGGCAAATTCGACAAAGGCTCGTACAAAGTGTCGGGCGGTCTGCACGGCGTGGGCGTTTCGTGCGTCAATGCGCTATCGACTCACATGAAATCGCAAGTGTTCCGCGATGGCAAAATATATCAGCAAGAATACGAATGCGGCAAACCGCTCTACGCCGTGAAAGTGGTCGGCGAAACGCACCTGCGTGGCACGCGCCAGCAGTTTTGGCCCGATGGCTCGATATTTACCACCACCACTTATAAATACGACATTTTGGCGAACCGCATGCGCGAACTGGCGTTTCTGAATGCGGGCATCACCATAAAACTGACCGACCTGCGCCCCGACGAAGAGGGCAAAACACGCGAAGAGACTTTCCACTCGAAAGATGGATTGCGCGAATTTGTGCGCTATGTCGATCAGAGCCGCAAACACCTGTTCGACGATGTAATCTATCTGAACACCGAAAAACAGGGCACGCCCATCGAGGTGGCCATCATGTACAACGACGGCTATTCGGAAAATATCCACTCGTATGTAAACAACATCAACACCATCGAGGGCGGCACGCACGTGGCTGGTTTCCGCACCGCACTGACGCGCACGCTAAAAAAATATGCCGATGACAACTGCAAAAAAGAACTCGAAAAACTCGAAAAAGAGAAAGTGGACATTTCGGGCGACGACTTCCGCGAAGGCATCACCGCCATCATCTCTATCAAAGTGGCAGAGCCGCAGTTCGAAGGACAAACAAAGACAAAACTCGGCAATAGCGAGGTGGCTGGTGCAGTGCAACAGGCCGTTGGCGAAGCCCTGTCGAACTATTTGGAAGAACACCCCGACGAGGCGAAAATCATCGTCGAAAAAGTGCTGCTGGCGGCGCGCGCACGCGTGGCTGCACGCAAAGCCCGCGAAACAGTGCAACGCAAATCGCCACTGTCGGGCGGCGGACTGCCAGGCAAACTGTCGGACTGCTCGGGCAAAGACCCATCGGTGTGCGAACTTTTCCTCGTCGAGGGCGACTCGGCAGGCGGTTCGGCAGTGCAGGGACGCAACAGCAAATTCCAAGCCATTTTGCCACTGCGCGGTAAAATTCTGAATGTGGAAAAAGCCATGTTCCACAAGGCGTTCGAGAGCGAAGAGATACGCAACATCTACACCGCACTCGGCGTGTCGATTGGCACGCAGGACGACGACAAGGCGTTGAACATCGAGAAACTGCGCTACCACAAAGTCATCATCATGACCGATGCCGATGTCGATGGTTCGCATATCGCCACACTGATTCTTACCTTCTTCTTCCGCTACATGAAGGAACTCATCGAAAACGGCTATATCTACATCGCCACGCCGCCGCTCTACCTGTGCAAAAAAGGCAAAGTGGCGCAATACTGCTGGACCGAAGAGCAACGCCTCGCCTTTATCGACCAATATGGCGGCGGCACCGAAGGCGGCATTTGGCAACAACGCTACAAAGGTTTGGGCGAAATGAACCCCGAACAACTCTGGGCAACAACCATGGACCCCGAAAACCGCACCTTGCGCCAAGTAACGCTATCGAACGCGGCCGAAGCCGACCAAGTATTTTCGATGCTGATGGGCGACGAAGTAGGGCCACGCCGCGAATTTATCGAAGCAAACGCCACCTATGCCAATATCGATGCGTAAGCAGACGAAGACTAAGACGCAAACCAAGACTAAGACTGGTTGAAGTAGAAAAATCTGCGACATACATTGTGCAGCACGGGATTTCAGAATCTCGTGCTGCTGTTTTTTTTGTATGTGGAAGTGTAATTTTCTAAAAACACCATATTATCTGTGAGAGATTTCTATAAATTGCTTTATCGTGGTTTTTGACCTATAGGTCTAATTATTGCTGTCCGCTAAAATGTGTACTTTTGCTCATGGTTATCGTTTTTTAGTTTTGCAATCCAAAGATAACCAAAAAGGGCTGAATTCCAAACGAGGAATCCAGCCCTGATTTTTACTTCACAAAAAGTTCTAGCGGGCAGTAATGGTCAAAAAACTTTAACCATTTATTTGGCGCGCTCGATGTACGAACCATCGCGTGTGTCGATGCGCACTTTTTCGCCAGTGTTGATAAAGAGCGGCACGCGCACCTGCGCACCCGTTTCGAGTGTGGCGGGTTTCAGCGTGTTGGTGGCGGTGTTGCCAGCCATACCCGGCTCGGTGTAGGTTACTTCCAAATCGACTTTCACAGGCAGTTCGGCGTAGAGAATGGTGTCGGTCGATGAGTCGTAAACCACATCGACAATCATGCCATCTTTCAGAAAATCGACACCTTCAATCTGGTCGTGGGCGATGGAGGCCTGTTCGTAAGTCTCCTGATCCATAAACACATAGTCGTCGCCCTCTTTGTAGAGATATTGGTACTGGCGGCGTTCGACGCGCACATCTTCGAGGCGTTCGCCGATGTTGAAACGGCGTTCGAGCACATTGCCCGAAACAACATCTTTCAGTGTGGTGCGCATGATGGTGTTGCCTTTTCCCGGCTTCACATGCAGAAAATCGATGCAGAAATAGAGTTTGCCATCCATGCGGATGCAAGTTCCTTTTTTGATGTCTTGTGAGAGAATCATAATGTTTTTGAGTTAAGGGGACTTCAATAAATTCCCCGTTTTGTAAAAAAATAACAAATGATGGTTTTCAATGTTTTTTGGCGTGCAAAGGTAAAAATTTTTTTTGATTTGCAGAACAGTTTCGATTGAAATTTGCAAAAAGGCAGAATTTGGATTTCAAATAGTTCAAGACAAGTTTTGAAAAAATCCCACTTTTAGAAATTAGCAGAAACAGTGTTGGTAAACCCAGATTTATCGGGAGAGTCACGCTTGCCCGCAATCGTACAAAAAAATCCGACCAAGTCGGAAACAACTTGTCGGATTTGTGTGTGGTGCCAACGGGAATCGAACCAGTGACACAAGGATTTTCAGTCCTTTGCTCTACCAACTGAGCTATGGCACCATCGTTTTTGCGAGTGCAAAGGTAGGCGTTTTTTTTGATACTACAAAATTTTTTGCAACAAAAATGCTATCTGCAAGATTTTCAGCGGTTAACGCACACAAAAAAGTGTTGCTTCCAAGTCTCTAAATTTTTCTACGAAAGATTTTGCTTGCGCTCGGCGTTGTTCAAACGAGTTTGGCACTGCGCTTGCTTAATCGCAAAATGGCTTTGTTTCTTTTGGGTGTCAAAAGAAATGAACAAAAAAACAGAACAAAACGGATTACAAATCATTGCACGACGAGAAATCCGTAAATATGTAGAGCCGTCACTCTGTGGTGGCTCTACGCTGTTGATGAATTTCTAACCCTACCCCTGCTCCGCAGGTACTCCCCTTGAAAAGGGGAGAGGACTGTACCAACTTGGCTACGAACCTGTCCCCTTTGCAAGGACCGAGCGAAGCAGAAAAAAAACAAATCTGCAAATAACCAAATCCACAAATCAACAAAAACGGATGTGGCATACCGCGTCCCTACTTTCTCACTTTTATACTTTCTCACTTTACACACTTTTTACTTTCAACTAAATTTCGTATCTTTGCAGGTTGGAATAGACTATTTCGGCACGACTTTTGAAAAGTATTTTGAAAAGTATAAAATTAAAAAAAACATAAAATTATGACAAACAAAAAAGCACTTTTGATGATTCTCGACGGTTGGGGCATCGGCGATGGGAAAAAGGACGATGTTATTAGCCAAATGCCTACGCCCTATTGGGACGGCCTGAACGCCACTTATCCGCACTCGCAGTTGCAGGCGTCGGGCGAAAATGTGGGCTTGCCCGATGGCCAGATGGGCAACTCCGAAGTGGGACACCTCAATATCGGCGCGGGGCGCATTGTCTATCAAGATTTGGTGAAAATCAACCGCGCCTGCCGCGACAATTCTATCTTGAAAAATCCCGAAATTGTGCGTGCCTACGAGTATGCAGCGCAACACGGCGTGAAAATGCACTTCATGGGTCTGGTGAGCGACGGCGGCGTGCATAGTTCGTTCGACCACCTGCTGAAACTGACTGAAATCGCCCACCACTACGGCATCGAAAAGGCGTTTGTGCACTGCTTTATGGACGGCCGCGACACCGACCCGCACTCGGGCAAGGGCTTTATCGAAGATTTGGAGAAACATCTTTCCACAACGGGCGGCAAAATCGCTTCGATTGTCGGTCGCTACTATGCCATGGACCGCGACAAACGCTGGAATCGTGTGAAAGAGGCCTACGACCTGCTGGTGTCGGGCATTGGCGAAAAAGCCGTTGATATGCCTGCCGCCGTGCAGAAATCGTACGACGAGGGCGTAACCGACGAATTTATCAAACCGATTGTGCATGTCGATGCTGCGGGCAAGCCGTTGGCGGTTATCGAACCCGACGATGTGGTCATCTTTTTCAACTTCCGCAACGACCGCGCCAAGGAATTGACTATCGCGCTGACGCAAAAAGATATGCCCGAAGAGGGAATGCACACGCTGCCGCTGCACTATTTCTGCATGACGCCCTACGACGCGTCGTTCACTGGGCTGCACATTCTTTTCGACAAAGAAAATGTGGTCGATACGCTGGGCGAAACGCTGTCGAAAATCGGCAAAAAGCAGTTGCACATAGCCGAAACCGAAAAATATGCGCATGTTACCTTCTTTTTCAACGGCGGCCGCGAGCAGCCATTTGCGGGCGAGGAGCGCATTCTGATTCCGTCGCCAAAAGTCGCCACCTACGACCTGAAACCCGAAATGAGTGCCTACGAGGTGGCGGCTGCGCTGAATGCCGAATTGGACAAACAGAAGTTCGATTTTGTGGTTGTCAATTTTGCCAATGGCGACATGGTAGGGCATACAGGCGTGTACGAAGCCATCGAAAAGGCTGTGGTAACCATCGACAAATGTGTGGAAAGTGTGGTAGAAACCGCCAAACGCAACGGCTACGAGGTGATTATCATTGCCGACCACGGCAACTGCGACCACGCACTCAACGCCGATGGCACGCCCAACACAGCCCATTCGCTCAATCCTGTGCCGTTTGTTTATGTGTCTGAAAAACAGAATGTTACGGTCGAAAACGGCATTTTGGCCGATGTCGCACCGTCGATTTTGCACATCATGGGCATAGCGCAACCTGCCGACATGACAGGCAAAAATCTGATTCACGAAAATTAGTAGAAAAACCTATAAAAAAGAGAACAACAATGAAAAAATTATCATGTTTTGCCGCCATTGGTGCGCTGCTGTGCTGCACCACGCTTTTTGCGTACGACGAGGTGTTGATGACCATCGACGGTAACGACATCACCAAAGAGGAGTTCGAATACATCTACAACAAGAACAACACAAACAATGTGATTGACAAAAAATCGTTGGCAGAATACCTCGAACTGTTCAAAAATTTCAAACTGAAAGTGATCGAGGCCGAGCATCTTGGGCTGGACACGCTTCCAGCGTTTTTGAACGAACTGCGCGGCTATCGTGCTCAGTTGGCAAAGCCCTATCTCACCGACCTTTCGATGGAGGAAAAATTGTGCCAAGAGGCGTACGAACATCTGAAACAAGATGTGGAGGTGAGCCATATTTTGGTGAAACTGCCCGAAAATGCCACGCCAGCCGATACGCTTGCCGCCTACCAAAAGGCGATGACGGCGCGCAAACGCTTGGACAAAGAGGATTTTGGCACGGTGGCGCTCGAACTGTCGGACGACCCATCGGTGAAAAACAATCGCGGCTATCTCGGATTTTTCACGGGTGGCATGTTGGTCTATCCGTTCGAAAAAGCGATGTACACGCTGGCCGATGGCGAAATTTCGGCACCAGTGCGCACTTTCTACGGCTACCATGTGATAAAAGTGCATAGCCACCGTCCTGCGGTGGGGCAGGTGCATGTGTCGCACATCATGAAAATGGTGAAACGCGACGCTCCCGAAGCCGATTGGCAGAAGGCGCACGACGAAATTGTGGCGGCTGCCGAGCGCGTCAAAAACGGTGAAGCGTTTGCCACAGTGGCCAAAGAGGTGTCGGACGACCGCGGCACGGCGATGCGTGGCGGCGAACTATCGTGGTTTGGCGTGGGACGCATGGTGCGCGAGTTCGAACAGGCGGCTTTTGCCTTGGAAAATGTGGGCGATGTGAGCGAACCTGTGCGCTCGCCGTTTGGCTGGCACATCATCAAACTCGAAGGCAAGCGCGGCTTGGATTCATACGAACAGAAACGCCCCGAACTGCTGCGCCAAATGCAGCGCGACGAACGGGCGCAACTCGGTCGTAATGTGCTGGTCGATAGACTGAAAGCAGAGTACAACTATCAGGAAAAAGCAGGCGCGATGGACGGCATTGTGGCGTTTTTGCAGCAGCACCCGACTGTCGATTCGACCTATTTTGTGGCAGTCGATGAACTGACCGATACGCTGGCGACCTTTGCCGACATGGTGCTGACACAGCGCGATTTGGCGTTTGTGCTTGGCATCACAAGCAACGACGGCGCACCATCGCTCGCCATGTTCGACGAGCGCGTGAAAGAGTTTGTCGCCGAGCAGATTTTGTCGTACGAAGAGACGCAACTCGAAACAAAATATCCTGAATTTCGTTATCTGATGCAGGAGTACCACGACGGCATTTTGCTGTTCGATATCAGCAACACCGAGGTTTGGGATAAGGCCGCCAAAGACACCGAAGGGCTGAAAAACTATTTTGCCGCCAACAAAGCGAACTATGCGTGGGACACGCCGCACTACAAAGGGCGCATTGTCTATTGCAAGGACGCTGCCACCGCCAAAACCGTGAAAAAACTGATTGCCAAACTGCCGTCCGATTCGGTAAATTCGTACTTGGACGCACGCATCAACAACGACAGCGTGGTGTTTGTCAAAACAACGGCGGGGCTTTGGAAAAAAGGCGACAATCCTGTGGTCGATAAGTTCGCGTTCAAAGACAAAACTGCCGAAATAGCCGAAAATACGGAACTTCCAGTAGTCTTTGTTGTGGGCAAAATGCTGAAAAAAGGTCCTGAAGCCTACACCGATGTGCGCGGCGCCGTTACTGCCGACTACCAAAACGAACTCGAACGCCGTTGGATTGAGGCTCTGCGCGCCAAATACCCGATTGTGGTAAACGAAAGCGTGCTGAAAACGATAGAATAGTTTTTTTTAGTGAGGAGTTAGGAGTGAGGAATGAGGAATGAGGAGTGAGGAGTGTTTTTTGAGAATAAAGAATAAGGAATAAAGACAAAAGACTTTTTAATTAGCCAATTATCTAATTTTTACTTAATTAAATTTTTACAACTTTTTTGGACGCAAATAATTCGCTACGCGCATTTTTTCTCCGCTCGGCATTGCTCAAACGAGTTTGGCACTGCGCTCGCTTATCGAAAAAATTCATAATTCTAAATTCAAAATTCTTAATTAAACGAAGGCTTTTCCCCCTATCGGGGGAAACGGGAAAGGGGGCGACAACTAGAAACTAGAAACCAGAAATTAGAAATAAACCTCACAGGCCAACACCAATGCGTTAAACTTATCAACTCATCAACCAATCAACTGATCAACCAAAAATCATGAAACCTTGTCTTATCATCGCCATTTGTGGTGTGCTGTGTGTGTCGTGCCAAAAGAAAAAGCCCGAGGCCGATGCGTTGCGCCAGCCGCTCATCGAGGTCGAAGGTCGTTTTCTCTATCAGGACGAACTGAATGCCGTGATTCCGCAGGGCATTTCCACAGCCGACAGTGCGGCTTTGGCCGATGCGTTCATACGAAATTGGGCGACCAATGTGTTGCTCTACGAAAATGCCAAACGCAATGTGGCCAACGAAGCCGAAATCGAGCAGATGGTCGAAGAGTATCGCAAGTCGCTGACGATTCATTACTATCAGCAACGGCTTGTGGCACAGCGACTTGGCGATGTGAGCGACGACGAGGTGGCGGCCTTCTACGAGGCGCACGCCACGCAGTTTCCGCTGCACGACAATCTGTTGCGCGGCGTGTTTCTGAAAGTGCCAAACAGTGCGCCAAACATCGACAAGGTGCGCCGTGCGTTCAAAAAACTCGACGACGACCAAAACATTCAGAAATTGGAAGAATACAGCGTGCAGCACGCCGCTAGTTACGACTATTTTGTCGATACTTGGATTCTGCTCAACGATTTGGCCAAGCGCATGCCGCTCGACAACATCGACCAAAAAGCGTGGCTCACCAATAATTCGTTCTACGAAACAGCGGACTCGACCTACACCTACATGCTCGACATTGTCGATTACAAACTGATTGGGACGACTGCGCCGCTCGAAGTGGTGAACGAACGCATTCGCACAATGCTCAACAATCAGCGCAAAATGGAGTACATCAAGCAGTTCGAACTGTCGCTCTACGACGACGCAGCGAGCAGCGGAAAAATTACCTTTTATCCACCCGTTTTTGAAAACAAAAATTTAGAATCGACCTTTGAAGATGAAGCAAAAGAGTAAAATAGCGGTGTTGTGCGCTTTGTTGGCCAGTTCGTTGGCGGCTGTGGCGCAGAGCAATATGATCGACGGCGTGGTGTGGGTTGTGGGCGACAACGCCATCATGCGCAGCGATGTGGAAGAGCAGCGAATGCGCCTGCAATACGAAGGGCAGCGGCTGCAAGGCGACCCTTACTGCGTGATTCCAGAACGCATTGCGCTGCAAAAACTGTTTCTGCACCAAGCCAAAATCGACAGCGTCGAAGCCAGCGAATCGCAGGTGGAAATGCAGGTGAATATGCGTATGGATCACTTTTTGCGCGAAATTGGCTCGAAAGAGAAAATGGAAGAGTATTTCAAAAAGACCACTTCCGAAATCAAAGAGGAGATGCGCCAAACTATTGCTGACCAGATGACCATTCAGATGGAGC
Organism: Segatella copri; assembly: GCA_963593685.1. GTDB lineage: Bacteria > Bacteroidota > Bacteroidia > Bacteroidales > Paludibacteraceae > W0P28-013. The sequence continues at coordinate 69,384 of CAVBBP010000001.1, read as the reverse complement.
AGCAGAAAATCACAGGCGACATAAAACTGACGCCCGCCGAGGTGCGCGAATTTTGCGAATCGTTGCCAGCCGATAGCGTGCCGATGGTGCCCGCCGCAGTCGAAGTGCAGATAATCACGCTCGAACCGCCCATTCCGCAGGAAGATTTGGAGGCGACCAAAAGCCGCTTGCGCGAATACGCCGAGCGTGTGAACAACGGCTCTGCCGACTTTTCGATGTTGGCGCGCCTCTATTCCGACGACCCCGGCACCGCCTCGAAAGGTGGCGAACTGGGATTTTTCGGGCGTGGCACGATGGTGCCAGAGTTTACCAACGCCGCCTTTGCGCTCACCGAGCCAGGACAGGTGTCGCGCGTTTTCCAAACCGAATTTGGCTACCACATCGTGCAACTCATCGAGAAGCGCGGCGACCGCATCAACTGCCGCCACATCTTGTTGCGCCCACGCGTGTCGGCACCCATCAAAGAGAAAACTTTTGCGCGGCTCGACAGTCTGGCGACCGATATTCGCACAGGAAAAATAACTTTCGACGATGCGGCACTCAACTTTTCGGCCGACAAAAACACGCGCATGAACGGCGGCGTGATGACCAATGCGAACACTGGCGCATCGAAATTTGAATATCAAGATTTGCCGCCCGAAGTGGCGAAAATCGTCTACAACATGGGCGTTGGCGAAATTTCGCAGCCGTTTGCCATGATGGATCAGTCGCTCGGGCGCGAGGTGTATGCCATCGCCAAACTGAAGTCGAAAACGCCCAACCACAAAGCCAATCTCACCGACGACTATCAACTGCTGAAACAGCATTGCGAAGCGGCAAAACAGCAGGAAATTCTGTCGAAATGGATTGAGCAGAAAATAAAAGAGACCTACATCTACATCGATCCCGACTGGCGCAACTGTGAGTTTGAACATGCGGGCTGGATTAAAAACGACAAGGCGAAAGGTGGCTTCTAACAGGCAACATATCATTGCACTGATTGTCGCTCTGATGGCGATGGTTGGCGCGTTGGCGGCGCAAAACAGCATGAAGCCAGCGGCACTGCGCACAGCACCGAAAGTTGTGCAGTCGTCGCGTGCGTCGGACAGCGGCGCAAAGCCCAAAACGCACCAAAAATCGCCGCAGCAGCGCACGATGATCTATCTCGAAAATGCCGAAACATTCAGTTTCGACGAAGATGTGAACGCCGAAGCGCAACTGCTCAAAGGCAATGTGCGTTTCCGCCACGACGATGTGTTTCTCTATTGCGACAGCGCCTATTTTTTCGACAAGAAAAATTCGTTCAACGCCTACGGTCATGTCAAAATCGTGCAGGGCGACACCCTATTTATATATGGCGATGTGCTTTACTACGACGGCGACACCAAAATGGCGCGCTTGCGACACAATGTGCGCATGACCGACCGCACCGTTACGCTCGTAACCGACAGCCTCAACTACGACCGCGTGGCCAATGTGGGCTACTACTACACAGGCGGCAAACTGTTCGACACCGAAAATGTGCTGACTTCGGTCTTTGGCTACTACTATCCGAACGACGAGATGGCGCTCTTTCGTGCCGATGTGCTGCTCACAAATCCGCGCTTCACCATGCGCGCCGACACGCTGAAATACTACACGCCGACCGCCATTGCCGAAATGGTGGGCCCGACAACCATTCTCTACGAAAACGAAACCACCATCTACTCCGAATTGGGACAGTACGAAACACGCACCGAACAGTCGCACCTCTATCGCAATTCGTGGGTGAAACACACTGATGGTCAGACACTTGTGGGCGATACCATTTTCTACGACAAGAGAACTGGCGAGGGTCGCGCCTATTCTAATGTGCATCTGAACGATTCGGCGAATCAGATTTCGCTCTACGGCAATTTTGTCTATTACAAAGAGGAGGGCGATGTGGCGCTGGCCTACGATTCGGCACTGATGGTGGAGTATTCGTCGCCCGACACGGTCTATCTCAATGCCGATACGCTCTATGCCTACGCTGTCGATTCTACCGACAAAGTGGTGCGTGCGTTCCACCATGTGCGCATCTTCCGTGTCGATGTGCAGGCGGTGTGCGATTCGGCGAGTTTCGAAACGCGCGATTCGGTCATTCACCTGATGCAGTCGCCTGTGGCGTGGTCGGGCGAGCGGCAAATCACGGGCGACACCATGCACATCTATTCGCTCAATGGCGCGCCCGATCGCCTGCATGTGGTTGGCGCAGCGTTTGTTTGCGAGCAGCAGGACTCCAATTATTACAACCAAATCTCTGGAAAAGAACTTATTGCGCACATTGCCGACAACGAATTGCGTATGGTCGAGGTGCGTGGCAATGCCGAATCGATATATTTTCCGCTCGACGACGACAGCCTGATGATTGGGCTGAATCAGACCACGAGCAGTTATCTGACTGTCTATCTGCAAAATCAGAAAATAGAGCGCATTGTGCTTTATCCGTCGCCCGAAGGCGTGCTGACACCGATGGCGCAGACCACCGAGGAGATGTTGCGCCTACCCGGTTTTTCGTGGCAAGAGGTGATTCGACCGCTCTGCTGGCAAGATGTGTTTGCACGGCCAGAACGCCCAAAAATCGATACCACAACAAAACGCCGCCGCTCGGGACGCGTCGAGCCTGAAGAGAGCGAAACCGCTGCGACCGACAAGCAGAAAAAACAGAAAAAACAGTCGCAAACGACCACAAATAGCCAATCGACCGAAACGCCGCAGATGTCGATACCTGCGCTTGGTGGCGGCACAAACACACTCCAAAAACAGGTAGGCCGATGAGTAGGGTAGTAGTGGCACTGACAATGACCGAAACCGCCGCTACGGCGATGCGTTTTGCCGAGGCGGTAGCAGCTGCTTTGCAGCACGATGTGCGCCACATGCGCTTAGGCGACACAACTACCGCCGACGCGGTGCGTGCTGCCGATTTGGCCGACGAGTTGGAGCGCATCGACGCTTCGATGGTGGTGGCAGAAATTGCGCAACGGCGCGATATTCAGCCTTATCTGAACGCCTGCCGCAACTTGCGCGTGCCGTACCTTTTTGTCCGCTCGGGAAACGAGCCAAAATTTAGCACGGTGGCGTTGCCTATAACATTTCTGCCCGAAGAGAAAGAAAAAGGACCGTTTGCAGCGGCGTTTGGACGCTTTTTTCACGCCAAATTGGTGATTTTTCGCCCGAAAGATTACGGCACACGCGCCGCACGCAATATCGAAGCGATGAAAACACTTTTTGATTCGTTTTCGCTTGATTATGAGGAGGTTAATGCGCACAAAGACAGCGACGGGGTGGAGCGAGAGGCGGCTGCGTGGGCGCAACAAAATGCCGATTTAACGATTATTTCGGCATCGCGCGAATATGGCTTGGACGATCTGATTTTTGGCAGCAAAGAGCGCAAAATTCTCGAAAAAACAACGCAGCCCGTGCTGCTCGTCAATCCGCGCGGCGACCTGTATGCACTCTGCGACTGAACCATTTTTTTTTGAACAGATAAAAACGACACATACTTATGAAACGACTTTTTATTGCGGTTTTTTGGATTGTTGGTGTTTCGGCACTTTGTGCGCAAACGCTTGATTATCCGATAGTTAAGGTCGGCGGCAAGGAGTATTATTCCTACACGGTCGAGCCGAAAGATGGGCTGTTTGCCATTGCGCGCAAGTTTGGCGTTACGCAAGCCGATTTGCACGCTTGCAATCCGCATCTGACCGAAGGTTTGCAGATTGGGCAACAAATTTTGGTGCCTATAACCGAAAATGTCGCCGCTCAAAACGATGTGATTTGGCACGAGGTGCAGCCCAAGGAGACGCTCTACGCACTTTCGCGCAAATACAATGTGCCAATCGAAAAAATTGTGCAGCAAAATCCCGAGTTGGCCGACGGCTTGAAAGTTGGGCAGCGGCTGCGCATTCCGCGCTTGGTTGTTGGTAGCGAAAAAACGGTGCAAGTTGCTGAAAATCAGGAGAAAACAGTCGAAATGCCAGCCGCCGAACAGCGCAAACATATCGTGCAATCGAAGGAGACGCTCTACAGCATCAGTCGCCTCTACGGCACTTCGGTCGAGGAGTTGGTCGAACTCAACGGCATTACCAGCGCCATCAGGGTGGGCGATACGCTTCTGATTTCGGCGCCGCAAGTCAAACCAAAAGCGACGCAACTGATTGTGGCTCAACCAAATACGCTGATGTACGACACCGTGGCAAAGGCGGACACTGTTGCACCAATCGACGAAACGCCTGTCGTGGCCGAAAAAGCGGCGGTCGTGCTGCCGACAAATGCGCTGAAAGTGGCGGTATTGATGCCGTTCATGCTCAAAACGCCTTATATCGACTCGTCGGTGAACTATTTTTGGGAGTTTTATCGCGGCGTGCTGCTCGGTCTTGAAAATGTGAAACGCCTCGGAATTTCGGTCGAACTGCATGTTTACGACATCGAAAAGTCGCTCGAGACGCTCGATTCGGTGTTGCATCGCCCCGAATTGGCCGAAATGGATCTGCTCGTCGGGCCTGCATACGCCAATCAGGTGGCTCTGGTGGCCGATTTTGCCAAACAAAATCAACTTTTCACGCTGATTCCGTTCACTTCGAAAATAGAAAATGCCAACGAATACATCTTGCAGTTCAATCCGTCGCAAGAGAAAATTTTGCCCTTTGTGGCGCAGACCATCGCCAAGCGTTTTTCGTCGCAAAACATCGTGATAGCGCGTGTTTCCGACAAGCGCGACAAAGCCAACCTTTTGGCCGACGAACTGACAAAAACGCTGCACAAAATGCGCCGTCCGTGCAAAGAGATTCACCTCTCGGCCGACAATGTCGATACGCTGCGAACCATCGTTGGGCGCAACCGCACGCTGCTGCTCATTGCCACGCCGCACGCCGAGGTGGTCGCTCCTATCTTGCCGAAAATCAAGGAGTTAGCTCTGCCATTTATCCAAATTTGGGGCTTCGAAGATTGGAAACAGTGGACCACCTACATCGATGGCACTTACTACCATTCGCTTTTCTACCGCCGCAATACCGATACCTACGAGCAGAACTACACGGCGTGGTTTGGCGAACATACGGTCGAAACCGAGCCGCACTACGACCTGATTGGCTACGATGTGGCGAACTATATGGCCGCCGCGCTCGATGCCAACCGACACAACCCCACCGCCGCCTTTGGCAAAGTGGCGTGCGACTGTCTGCAAACAGATTTCAAATTCGAGAAAGGCACTGACGGACAGTGGATTAATACCAGTTGGCACCTCTTTGGCTACTACAACCAAAAACTGAACGAGATAGAATGAAAAATGCCAAAATAAAAGCCATTTTTGCACTGACGCTGCTGCTTTTTGCTGCGCCGATGGTTGCACAACGCTATTTCTACGAGCCAGAATATGCACTCGGCGTGCGGGCTGGCGCAACGGCCTCGTTCGTGTCGTTTGTCCCCGCCATTTCCGATAGGCAACTGCTCTACGGAGCGCAGGCTGGCGTGGCGTTTCGCTACATCACCGACCGCCATTTTGGCATTCAGGTCGAAACAAATTTCACGCAGCGCGGTTGGAAAGAGAAAAGCGACGCATTCACCTACGAGCGCCAACTCGACTATATCGAAATTCCATTTTTGTCGCACATCTATTTTGGCAAAAAATACTTCCGCTGGTTCTTCAATCTTGGGCCAGAAATCAGTTTCCGCGTGGACGACCGCACCAAAAAGAACACCATTTCCTCCGACGATCAGAAATCGGCACGCCACACCGACTCGTTCAAAACAGTCTTTGACTACGGCATTGCCGTTGGTACAGGCTTCGAATTTCAGACGCGAAGGGCTGGCATTTACCAACTCGAAGCACGCTATTCGTTCGGCTTGGGCGACCTATTCAAAAATTCGACCAGCGACACCTATAGCCGCTCGTCGAACCAAAACATCTCGCTCTGCTTGGGCTTTTTGTTCAACATCAAACGCAAAACGCAACCAATCTATTGACACACATGACCGATATGAAATTTGTAGGAATCATTCCAGCGCGCTACGCCTCTACGCGTTTCCCGGGCAAGCCGCTGGCCGACATTTTTGGCAAACCGATGATACAGCATGTTTACGAGCGTGCTTCGCAAGTGCTTGAAACTGTGGTAGTTGCAACCGACGATAAGCGTATTTACGATGCCGTCGAGGCGTTTGGCGGTAGGGTAGTGATGACTTCGGAAAACCACAAAACTGGCACTGACCGCTGCTACGAGGCGCTGACAAAACTGCCCGACCGCTACGATGTGGTCATCAACATTCAGGGCGACGAACCCTACATTGCCACCGAACAGATAGAGGCGTTGAAGCACTGTTTCGATGCGAATGGCACTCAGTTGGCTACCCTTGTAAAGCCATTCGCGCCCGATGCTACCTATCAGGAATTGCAGAATCCAAATTCCCCGAAAGTCGTTGTAAATCAGCACGATGAAGCCATCTATTTCAGCCGTTCAGTAGTGCCGTATCTGCGCGGCGTGGCTCCCGACGAATGGGCGCAGCGCCACACCTACTACAAACACATCGGCATCTACGCCTACCGCACCGATATTTTGGCACAAATTACCAAAATGGCGCAAACGCCGCTCGAAAAAGCCGAGTCGCTCGAACAGTTGCGCTGGCTCGAAAACGGGCTGCACATCCGCGTAGCCATTACCAACGCCGAAAACATCTCCATCGACACCCCCGACGACCTTGCTGCGCTACTGCAAAAAAAGTCGCAAGTAGCAAGACAAAGGAATAAAGAGTAAGGAGTAAAGACAAAAGACTTTTTAATTGCTCAATTATCTAATTCCCAATTACTTAATTAATTTTGAAAGTGGCGTTTTGGAATGTAAATAACTCATAATTCTAAATTCAAAATTCTTAATTAAGCGAAGGCTTTTCCCCCTTTGGGGGAAACGGGAAAGGGGGCGAAAACCAGAAATTAGAAATTAGAAATTAGAAACCCTTTCAACTTTACAAACTTTATAAACTTTCACACTTTCACACTTTCACACTTTTTTTACACTTCTATGAAATACAAACGAATTCTTTTGAAATTGAGCGGCGAATCGCTCATGGGCGTAAAACGCCACGGCATCGACGAGCAGCGGTTGGACGAGTATGCCACGCAAATAGCCGACATTGTGCGCAGCGGCGTGCAGGTGGGCATTGTGATTGGTGGCGGCAACATTTTTCGCGGTTTGAGTGGCACTGCGCAGGGCTTCGACCGCGTGAAAGGCGACCAAATGGGCATGCTGGCCACCGTTATCAACAGTTTGGCACTCAGTTCTGTCCTCGAAAAGAAAGGCGTTCGTGCGCGTGTGCTCACGGCTGTGCGTATGGAGCCGATTGGCGAATTTTATAGCAAACCGAAAGCCGTCGAGGCGTTGGAGCGCGGCGAAGTTGCCATTTTTTCGGCAGGAACGGGCAATCCCTACTTCACCACCGACACGGGTGCGTCGTTGCGCGCCATCGAAATCGAAGCCGATGTGATGCTCAAAGGCACGCGCGTGGACGGCATCTACACCGCCGACCCCGAAAAAGACCCCACAGCCACCCGTTTCGACGAAATCACCTTCGACGAAATCTACAACCGCGGCCTGAAAGTGATGGACTTGACCGCCACCACCATGTGCAAAGAAAACCGCCTGCCCATCGTCGTTTTCGACATGGACACATACGGCAATCTATCCAAAGTCGTCTCTGGCGAAAAAATCGGCACGCTGGTGCGGTAGCAGTTTTTATTATTAAAAACTGTCTCAAAATTTCTATTTCGGAAAGAAATTTACTAAAAATCTTTTTGAGATAGAAAGAATTTGGGAGAAATCTGACTCTGACTAAGACTAAGACTTTTTTTGATAGTAGCAAGTAGCAAGAAGCAAGAAAGTGTATAAAGTCTATAAAGTGAAAAAGTCCGAACGCAAATCCCCTAAATCGATAGACTGACGATGTCCGTACTGAAGGGCTAAAGCCGTGCCGCCAACCAGCCTCATGTGGGCGAGTTCGGGCTGGCGGAATATCTGCTTCAGGAGTTCCAGAGTGTCGGGTGTGATTGTCTGAAATGATAGCATCTGTAATCCTTTTTGTCGGTGTCGGAGATGGCGCAAATGAACGACAATGCAACGGGATTCAATGTGCGCAACTGTTTGCAACAAGCCACGATAAAGTCTAACCCATAGAAATCTTTTGTCAACCGCCAATCGGCAAGAGTGCCATACTCCAAAACGCGTTGTATGATTCCTTTGGCATGCCGATAAACCTCCAACTGCGACTTGTCCATGTCCCAAAACAGGGCTGGCGACAGATGTTCGATGAAACTGTCCGCCGTTTTTTTATCGTTGGGTATATGCTGCGCCATTGCAAATGATATTTCTGTGCAAAGTTACACTTTTTTATGCGAAATGCAAAGTTGAAAGTAGGGACGCACCGAGTGCGTCCTTTTTTGTGGATTTGGAGATTTGGTCATTTATAGATTTAGGCTCACCCCGAAATTCAGAACGCAAAAAAATCCGTCTTTCCCCGAAATTTGAGAGTGCGAATTTTGTGCTTTCCCCGAAATTTGAGGCACAAAACGGACATTCCACGATAGATGGGGAAATGGGTTGCTATCGGTGGAGTGAGGATGATTATTCTATTCCGACAAACGCCGGGTAGTTGTCGGGGGTAATGACTTGGAAAGAGGCAGCGGGATAGGTGTCGCTGAAAGACTTCGGTGCACGGTGGCTTCTAGTGGGATTGTACTTGAACTCATACGCCTGCATTCTACCGTCCTCAATCTCCATAAAATCTATCTCTGCTTGTGCTTGTGTGCGCCAGAAGTAGAGTTGTGCATAACTCTGCCGATAGGCATTGTGTTTGATACGCTCGCTGAGCATAAGATTTTCCCATAGTGCGCCTGTGTCGGTGCGTAGATTGAGCGGTGCGAAGTTACTCAATATGGCATTACGAATCCCGTTGTCGTAGAAGTAAATCTTGCGGTTGTGGCGCAACTCTGTCCGTAGATTACCGCTGTACGACGGCAGGCGGAAGATAACGAAACATTTCTCAAGAAGGTCGATATAGTTCTCTACAGTAGCGCGGTCTATGCCCAATAGGCGGCTTAGTTCGTTGTAGGATACCTGCTCGCCCACTTGTATGGCTAAGGCTTGCAGGAGGTGGGCAAGCATATCGGGTTTGCGTATGCCGTTGTAACTGAGCAAGTCCTTATATAGATAGTTGTTGGCTATGGTGGTTAAGATACGCTTGGCTTGGTCGGGGTGCGTAACCACCTCAGGGTAACAACCATAGACGAGCCGCTGCTCTAGCAGTCGTTGCTCCTCGCGTGCCGATGTATGACGGCTGAGTTCCGCCAGCGAGAGCGGGTAGAGCCGATATTCAAAGATGCGCCCCGTAGCAGGTTCGTTGATTTTATTCGACAGTTCGAGCGACGAAGAGCCTGTTACGATTACTTGTATCCGCTCGCGAAAAGTGTCGGACATTATCTTTAGCGTTAAGCCGATGTTCTTTACTCGCTGTGCCTCGTCAATAACGACATAGCGTTTCTGCCCAACTAATTGTTGCAGTCCTGTGGAGGTCTGCTCCTCGAGGGTATGGCAGTCGTCTGCGTTGTCGCAGTTGAGCCATAGGGTTTCTGTCTGTGGAATAGACAACTGCGACAGCAGGGTGGTTTTTCCCACTTGCCGAGGTCCCAGAATAGCAATCACTTTCCCTTGAAAGAAATCACCGGATACGGATGTTCCAATAAGTCGTTGTATCATGATGTATGTGGAGTTAGGCTTTGTATAGGAGTTGTGTCCGGGCAAGTTATTCCGGATACAAGTGTTATGCTCCTGTATATGTGTGCACTAACTTCGCTGCAAAGGTACTCTTTTTCGGCGATATGTGCAAGTCTTCTGCCTCCTAATCTACAAATTCATACTAAATTTGTAGATTATACTCCCCAAATTCATATTGAATTTGGGGAGTATGGTGCTTTTACGCCTACACAATCGGTCTTTTTGTAGGCAAATTGAAGAGAGTTTCCGCAACATTATCTTGATAAAAGTGTAGCCAAATAGCATTTTTATCTTGATAAAAGTGTAGTTGCAGCACACTTTTATCGAGTTAATTATAAAAATAGCAAAAAAAGAAACTGCCCAACAACTTTTCGTTGTTAGGCAGCCTCAATTTTCTTATACTCTATTTGCGATTACGAATTGCAGTCGCAAATGTAGTACTTCATAGCCAAAATTATTCGCATTTAACATACGTTTCGCCATCGATAACGCCAAGCACGTTGATAGTGATATCATTTTTACCACTCTCTAATACGATATTATTATCGGAGTAGCAGTTTGATTCTGCGTTATAGGAATCCTCTTTTGCAAAGGCTGTCCAAGCAGCATCAGCAATAATTTTGAATTCCTCACCTGGTTTGGCTGTGAATTTGAAAGGATTACTTGGTAACAGTGTTGGAGTCCAACCTATTTCGAAAGCACCACCTGCATAGTAAATATCGCCTTTGTAACCTGTTACTGTAAGAGTGTACTCCTCTGGCTCTACACATGGTTTTGCATTCCAATCACCAGTAATGTAAACCACATTTCCTGCTGCCGAAGCACCAAAAGTAATATCGCCACCGTCTGCGGCTTCAGCATCGCCATCTACAATTGTGACATCTTTTTTGAATTCGGAAAGCCATGTCGGAGTTGTTACAGTGTCAACTTCTTGCGTGAATTTAACCTTTGTTACATAATCGGCACTCAAAGGCTCAATCGTGGTTTTATACCACCCATCAGCAATAGGCTCAAGTACATTACCAGGGAGATCAGCATCTTGACGCCAGTTGCCTTCTGCGACCACATCTGGATAACCTTCTTCAAAATCTTTACCATACGCACCATTTACAAGTATATGGTATCCTTCACACAACGACCCTGGTTTTACCACAATGGTTATTAAACCGTCCGTCCCATCTACATCTGGAAGTACTACCTCGGTAGAGTCGGTGTCGGAATTTGGTTTAATTACTTTTTTGTCGTCGTCCTTTTTGCAACCAGCAAAGATTACTGCGCCCACCAAGAGCGCGCCCATGAATACTTTTAGAGTTTTCATAATTAAAAAGATTTAATTGTTAATAAAAAAGTGATTAAAAAAATTGTTTGTCTGTTTAATCGTCGTAGCCGTCGTTTTGTTTTAGGTTTTTGTTGGCCACGATGTCGCTATGGGGTATGGGATAGATGTTGTAGTGCTCCGGCACTTCGACATATTTTCCGCCCGATACGCTGGACTTTTGTTTGCCGCGTCCTTCCCAATGCATGGTGGCTTGTGGTCCTGCAAATTGCCCGAAGCGCACCAAATCGATACGGCGACGGCCTTCGCAATAGAATTCGCGCAGCCATTCGGCCAGCAGCGTTTGGTCGTTGAGTTCGGTCAGTGCTTCGGCATGGGCGCGAGCGCGAATGTTGTTGTTGATTACAGTTAGAGCGTCAGCCACTTTGCCTTGGCGGTAGAGTGCTTCGGCATAGGTCATGTAGGCTTCGGCGGAACGCATAAAAGGAATGTCGGTGTCAACAAATTTATCGTTGTGTCCCCAACTAACGCCATCGGAATAGATGCCTGTCCACTTGAGTATCGACCAGCATTTTTCGAAATTGCCAGTGCCATATTCGGCAGTGCCCTCAAATTCCGCTTCGTAATCGCCTGCTTTGTTGCAGAATAGAGCGCGGTCGTCGCCAGCAGCCTTGGTTATCTCCTCTGTTGCACCGATAAAGTTGGCTTTGCCGATAGAATCTTTGTTTACGAACGCCAGAACCAATTCGGGCGTAGCGCGCCAGCACTCCCATTTGTCTGTAGAGCCTGAAGGAATAGTGTTAATCAACTTTTCGCTACGCGTCATCATTACCATGCACGACGAGCCGCCGTACGATTGTGTTTCGATACCGTCTTGCGGAAGCATAAACACCACCTCTTTTGTCGAAGCATTGCGGTCGTTGTCGCCCATAAACAGTTGTGCATAGTTCTCTGCCAATGGGTATTTGTCCATTATTTTCTTGGCATATTTTTCTGCATTTGCCCAGTCGGCAGTGCCTGTATAGACTTCGGCATTCAGGTAGAGGCGCATCAGCAACATGTCGGCAGCCGATTGCCCAGCACGGTAGAAATAAATGTTCTCGGCCATGTCGGGTTGGCACTCTTCCAACTCTTTGATAATCCATGCATAGAGATCGGCACGCTTGATTTGCGTGGGATTGTCGATGCTTTTTACTGTGGTTTTGAACGGTGGATTGGCAAAGAAATCCATCAAATAGTAGTAGTTCAGTGCGCGTACAAAGCGAACTTCGGCACGCTGCTGTTTGGTGGTGGCATCGCTCATTCCTTCGGTTTCGTCGAGGAAGTGGTTGGTGAGTGCCACATTGAACATCAAGCGATTGTAGAGAAGGCTAAGGAATTGATTTTCAGATGTGATGTCGCTGAGTTCGAGCAAATTGTTGCAGCCAGCGTCGCTTGAGCCCCAAATCCACCAACCAGCATCGGTAGGAAATTCGTTGCACCAAAAATTTACACGCCAGAACACAGAATAGCCTTCGTCGTTGGCAATGATGTCGCAATCACCACTGGGACCAACTTGTCCTGAAGTGGAAAATCCAGTATAGACCTTGTGGAACACCATGTCTTTGTCGAATGTCTGTTTGATGTTTGGGTCGATAGGCTCGGTGTTCAAATCGTTTACACACGAGGTAAGACCTAAGCATACAAAGGCAGTCGCCATTAAAATTTTTGAATATGTTTTCATGATTTCAGTGTGTATTATTGTTCGACATTAGAAAGATATGCTTGTACCCAGCAGAATAGTCATCGAGCGTGGGTAGATGTTGTTGTCGATACCGCCAAACACTTCGGGGTCGAGGCCGCGATATTTCGAGATAACAAATGGGTTCGACACCGTGCAGTAGAGGCGCGCATTGACTTTGGGATTTTGGGTGAATGTGTAACCCAAAGTGATGTTGTCGCAGCGCAGGAACGAGGCGTTTTCGACCCAATAGTCGAGCAAATCGGGTTCTGAATAGTCGCTACGCTTCACGCCATCGACCCAGCGTGCGTTGTAGGCTTCCCACATGATGTTGTGGAAACCGCCGCATTTCGAGTCGTAGAGCGAACCTTTTTCTACATTTTGCATATTGTCGGCCAGCACTTTGTTATACACATAGTTGCCTATGCTTGCACGCAGCGTAATGCCAAGGTCGAAATTGTAGAATTGCCATTTCGAGGTAAAGCCCATGGTTACATCGGCATTGGGACTGTGGTAGAAAATTTTGTCGCTGGTGTCGATTTTGCCATCGTTGTTTGTATCGACAATCACGCGTTTGCCAGCGTCGTTAATTTCGGTTTTATACACATAGAACGAACTTGCAGCGTGTCCTACCGCATGTGCCTGAACATATTTTCCGTTGCTCACAGCACCATCGGCAATATAGTAACCACTTTCGTCGCTTTCGGTCAGTTTGGTTATCTTGTTGTCGTTCCAAGTGAGATTGAAGCCAAGATCCCATTTCAGTTTTTTGGTATCGATGGCCACGGCATTCAGCATAAACTCAAGACCTGTATTGCGCAGCGAACCTACATTTTTGATAACGCGCGTTTTGAAATTCACGCCGGCGGGAATATCCACTTCGTTTATCAGGTCGGTGGTGTTGCGGTAGTAGTAGTCGATGCTACCTGTGATGCGCCCACGCAGGAAACCAAAGTCCAAACCAGCGTTGTAGGTCGTAGTTTTCTCCCAAGTCAGGTCGGGATTGTAGGCATTCGGACGCCATGTCTGGTAGTATTTGTACTCGCCAGTTGCTTCGTCGTATTCGGTGTAAGCCACATGTTCACGACTTACAGTGTAGGTAGGCAGATAGGGATAGTCGCCTTGGTTGATGTTTTGCTGACCCGTGATACCATAGCCCAAGCGCAGTTTCAGGTCGCTCAACCAATAGACATCTTTCAAGAACGCCTCTTCTTTGATTTTCCAACCAAGAGCCACCGATGGGAATATGCCCCAACGATTTTTAGGCGCAAAACGCGAAGAACCGTCGCCACGCACCGTTGCTGTAATCATGTAACGGTTCAGTGCAATGTAGTTCAAACGACCGAAGAACGACACCAAGTAACTTTCCGATTTCCACGAGTTGGTTGAGCGGTTGTATTGCGTGCCAGCCAATGAGTTGCCGTCAGTATCGGTTTTTAGCGAGGTGGCACGGTATAGACCCCAGCCATCATAATCGCCTTCGTTGTAGAAATGTTGCCATTCGTAGCCCGCCATAACATCGAAATGGTGATTTTCGTTGAAATCTTTGTAGTATTGTGCGTAGGCGTTGAACAGCAGATTGTATTTCGTCTTTTGCGTGTAGCCCTCCCAACCGTAGTAGTGGTTTGAAAACGAATAGGGGCTAATGCTCGTGGTCTGTTTGCCATACGAATAGTCGGCGCCGAAATTAGCGTGCAAGCGCAAATCCTCGAAACCGTGAATTTTGTAGTCGGCCTCTAAGTTACCTACAAACGAACCCGAATGTGCGCGGTCGTTTTTCAGTTTGAGTGTCGATACTGGGTTTGCCGACGACTGGCTGTTGTTTGTTTTCTCCCAAAGCGGATTGCCGTTGGCATCTGTTTCTGGGTCGTTGTAATTGCCAGGCGAGGTGCGTTGGTAATAACCAGCAAAGCCCACAAGCGACTCATCGTAAACCGATTGTGTTGGGTCGAGATCGAGTGCCGCACCAACCACGCCACCATCGGCATAGCGGTTGTAGATATACATACCTTTGGCATTCAGATTGAACGACAAGTGGTCGTCCAAAAACGATGGGTTCAAATTTACAGCCACTGTGCCACGCTGCATTTGGCTGGTTTTGATAGTACCATTTTGGTCGGTATAGCCCAACGACACGCGGTAAGGCATGTGTTTTGTGCCGCCCGTCAAGTTGATGTTGTGGTCGGTACTGATACCAACACGGTATATTTCGTCCTGCCAATCGGTGCTGTAGTTGCCGAATTTACTCCTATTTTTTTCACTTACACCAACCTCGGCAGCATAGTTTTGCAGTTCGCTGGCACTCATCACACTGACACGGTTGGTGAGTACGCTCGCGCTGACGCTACCGTTGTATGCCACTTTCAATTTTTGGTTTTTCGCGCCCTTCTTTGTGGTGATAATGATAACACCGTTCGATGCGCGCGAACCATAAATAGCCGTAGCCGACGCATCTTTCAACACGGTAAACGACTCGATATCGTTCGGGTTTACGAGTGCCAAAGGATTTGACACGCCCTGAATGCCATCGTTATCCATCGCCAGTCCGTCGATAACGATCAGCGGGTCGTTCGATGCTGAAAGCGAAGAGCCGCCACGGATACGAATGGTGGCACCTGCGCCCGGCGCACCGCCGCTGGTGGTGATGTTCACACCTGCAATTTTGCCTTGCAGCATGTCCTGCGCATTGGTTACCAAGCCTTTGTTCATGTCGTCGGGCTTGATGGCGGTAACCGAGCCAGTGGCGTCATTCTTTTTCACAACGCCATAACCGACCACAACCACATCGTCGAGTACTTCGGCATCTTCGTGCAGCGTTACTTGTAGGCTGGTTTGCCCATTTACAGGGACAACCTCTTCTTTGTAGCCCACATACGACACTTTCAGCGTGGCATCGGCCGCCACATTGAGGTTGAAATTGCCATCGATGTCGGTGATGGTGCCGTTGGTTGTGCCTACAACCAAAATGCTCGCGCCAATAACTGGCTCGCCGGCTGCGTCTTTCACAACGCCAGTAACGGCTACCTGCGCCATGGCTGCCGTGCAGAACAGCAGTGCCGCCGCAAGCGCAAGCGTCCGTGCGTAAACTCTGATTTTCATCCGTTTAGACTTTAAGGTTAATAGTTCTGTTCCCAAGTTCGCTCGCTGCCCTGCTGGCGGCGGTTTCGAGCAACTCGCTCCGCCAAAAAGTGTAGCAATTAAACCGTGGTTTATTTTTCACGCCCCAAATGTATGATTTTTTTTTGGTGTGCGCAACTTTTTTGCAAAAAAAATGAAAAATTTTTTTTTGGGGGGGGGAGGGGCTTGGTTGATTGGTTGATCGGTTGATAAGTTTCTATGTTTCTCGTGCTTCGCACTGTCTCTAATTTCTGGTTTTCGGTAGCTGGAAAACGCAATTATTTTTCATTGTTCATTTTTTATTTTTTATTCTTGGCAATAGCCCCCCTTTCTCGTTTCCCCCGAGAAAAATCATTGAATTATTGATTTATTTTCTAACCCCCTCCGCTTCGCTCGTCCCCCTATCTTTTCGCTTCGCTTCAAGCAGGGGGACAGAATCGCGTCCAACATTTTCGGATTCTCTCCCCCTGCTGCGCTAGCAGATAGGGGGAGTACCCACGCTAGTGGGGGTAGGGGTTTGAGGTTAATTAAGAATTTTGAATTATGAATCGTTCTCATTCAAGAAAGCCACAATCTTCAAATTTTCAAATCTTCAAATAATGAAAAAAAATAATTAAGTAATTGGAAATTAGATAATTAGGTAATTAAA
Source organism: Segatella copri (assembly GCA_963593685.1). GTDB lineage: Bacteria > Bacteroidota > Bacteroidia > Bacteroidales > Paludibacteraceae > W0P28-013. The sequence continues at coordinate 52,864 of CAVBBP010000001.1, read as the reverse complement.
GTCTTTATTCTTTTGTCCTTACTCTTTATTCTATTATCTATAACCTCTAACCTATAATCTCTAACCTTTTCGGATGCACGCGGTGCTATATAATTATGGTGTAGTGGGGTTGTTGGGGTGTTGTTCGTGGAGGTAGTGGTAGATGGTGGAGCGGGCGACATGGTAGCGGCGTGCGAGTTCGGCGATGGAGTGGCCTTTGGCGTAGAGTGCGAAGAGTTGTCGGCGGTAGGGGTAGAGTTTGCGGTGGTTGGGGGCGGTGTGCGCTCCGACAGGTCGGCCGAGGGTAACGCCTTCGGATTTTTTGCGTGCGAGAGCCTCTTTGGTGCGCAGACTAATGAGGTTGCGCTCGATTTCGGCCGAGAGCCCAAAGGCGAAAGCCAGCACTTTGCTTTGAATGTCGTCGCCCAGTCGGTAGTGGTCTTTGATAGTCCAAACGCGGCACTCTTTGTGCATGCAGATATTCAGAATGTCCATAATCATGAAGAGATTGCGGCCGAGTCGCGAGAGTTCGGTGCAGATGATGATGTCGTCGCGGTGTACGCGTCGGAGCAGTCGCCCGAGAATGCGTTTGTTGTAGGCTTTTGCGCCGCTGATGGTTTCTTCTATCCAGTCGTCGATGGGGAGGTTGTGTTGTTGGCAGAAACTGGCGATTTCGAAGCGTTGGTTTTCGACGGTTTGGCGGTCGGTGGAAACTCTGATGTATCCGTAGGTCATAGCGTTTTTTGTTTTTTTTGTGGGTGTTAAGTGGAGTTCTATAAATTCTCCGTAAAAAAAATTGCGGCAAAATTAGTGTGAAATAGTGAAAAGTGTGTAAAGTGGGAAAGTATGAAAGTGTGAAAGTTTTTTTAGTTGATTAGTTGATTGGTTGATTGGTTGATTTTTCTGTTGAATCGTTGAACTGTTTATTTGGTTATTTGATAAGCCTATTAATTTGAAATTTGAAATTTGAAATTTGAAATTCTGAAATTCTGAAATTTGTCATTGCGGCTCTGCCGCATCACTCCTCACTCCTCACTTCTCATTCAAGTTCACTTCTCACTTCTAACTGTAGCAAATAAACCACGGTTTAATTGCTACACTTTTGGGCGGGGCGAGTTGCTCGAAACCGCCGCCAGCAGGGCAGCGAGCGAACTTTGGAACAGAACTATTAACCTTAAAGTCTAAACGGATGAAAATCAGAGTTTACGCACGGACGCTTGCGCTTGCGGCGGCACTGCTGTTCTGCACGGCAGCCATGGCGCAGGTAGCCGTTACTGGCGTTGTGAAAGACGCAGCCGGCGAGCCAGTTATTGGCGCGAGCATTTTGGTTGTAGGCACAACCAACGGCACCATCACCGACATCGATGGCAATTTCAACCTCAATGTGGCGGCCGATGCCACGCTGGAGGTTAGTTATATGGGCTATCAAGCACAAAGGTTAAAACCAGCACCTCGCATGGATATCGTTTTACAAGAAGATTCTTACGCATTGACCGAGGTTGTTGCTATTGGTTATGGCTCACAAAAGAAAAAAGAGGTTACAGGATCAGTTGCCTCGTTGAAGGCAGAAGATTTTAATGCAGGAGTGAAAACGAATCCTGTTGGGTTATTGCAAGGCAAGGTGGCTGGTCTGAACATTACTCGTACTACAAGCGACCCGACTTCAACAGGTTACAACATTCAGATTCGTGGCTTTTCAACACTTGGACAAGGTACAGGTTCTAGCCCGCTGTATATTGTTGATGGAGTTCCAACGAGTAACATTGATAATATCGCTCCTGATGAAATTGCTTCGATGGATGTATTGAAAGATGGTTCGGCAGCCGCCATTTATGGTACACGAGGTACAAATGGTGTAATTCTTATTACAACTAAGCGTGGCGAAGGCTTTGCTGATAAGGCTGAAACACAACTTGATTATTCTGGCTATGTTAGTGTGTCGTGGATTAATAGTCGCGTCGGTATGGCTTCTGCTGATGAGTTCCGTCAGTTGGGAACATATACAGGTGGGAAAACGACAGGTATAGACCATGGTGCTACAACTGATTGGACCGCAGCATTATCGCGTAAGGCTGCTGTTACGCACAATCATAATCTTGCCGTTTCGGGTTCACATCGTAAGTTTAATTATCGTGCTGCTATCAATTACAAAGACGCACAGGGTATAGCAAAGAAAAATGGGCGGCGTGAGATATTGGCGAAATTAGCGGCCGACCAAAAAGCACTTGATGGGTGGCTGCAATTGCAATATGATGTTTCGTATTTGCACTATCGTAATGATTACGCTGATGGCGCTTATTATGTGCAAGCCGCATTGCTAAATCCGACATACCCAATATATGACGAAACATCGCCAAATGGTTACTATCAAATTTCGAATAGTGGGCAATATAATCCTGTGGAGTATTTGAATAATAAAGACTCCTATCAAGATGGTAACTATTTTCGTGGTTCGATAAAAGCAACGGTTAATATCAAACCTGTGCCAGGTCTCAAACTGAATGCATTTGCTGCAATTGAGGAGGGCGATAATCGCTCGTATAGTTATACTGGCACACTTTTGTCGCCAAACTCTTCGAGCGCAAGCGATTGGGCAAATCGTCAATCTGATTTTACGCTCAATCAACTCTACGAGGCGACTATTGATTATGCAGGAAGTTGGAATGGGCATAATTTGGTCGCTGTCGGTGGTTTTTCGTACCAACATTTCATGGACGATGGCATGAATGCTGCAAATAAAGGCTTTGTAATGCCATCGATACAATACTATTCTATTGGCGAAGGAGATGCGTCGAAAGATAATTTGTCTGTAAACTCGTGGCGTAATGCAAATGCTTTGGCCGCTGCTTTTGCGCGTGTTAATTACAACTACAACGATAAATACTTGCTTTCGGCTTCGTTGCGCGCAGAAGGCTCAAGCCGTTTTGGTAAAAATAACAAATGGGGATATTTCCCTGCCGTGAGTGCTGGTTGGCGCATTAAAGGCGAAGATTTTATGGATGCCGCGAATTGGTGTAACGAATTAAAATTGCGTGCTGGCTTTGGTGTAACAGGTAATAATGTTGGAGCAAATTTGATGTCAGTTGCACTTCTTTCGAAATCAGATGTTATAACTATTGGCGGACAAGAAGTGAATACCTATAAGGTAACGCAAAATGTAAATCCAGACTTGAAATGGGAGAAGAAATATGAATATAACCTTGGTATAGATTATGGATTTTTAGAAAATCGCCTAACTGGTAGTATCGAAGGCTATGTTCGCAATACAAAAGATTTGCTTTGGTACTACGAAGTTCCCACACCACCATATCAGTACAATACACTATTAGCCAATGCTGGTGAAATGCTTTCGTACGGCATAGAATTGGCAATAACAGGTGTGCCTGTAAAAACTAAAAATGTTTCGTGGACTTCATCGCTCACTTTGGCGTGGAACGAAAACACAATTACAAAACTATCAGACAAAGCCAAAGGATTTAACTATACCGAAACACAAGAAGGATTACTCTATGGTAATAAATTTAACGGTTCCGATTCGTACACGCAAATTTTGCGCGAAGGTGGAAAAGTAGGTGAATTTTATGGTTACAAATTCGTTGGTTTCAACTCTAAAGGCGAATGGCTTTATGAAGACCAATATGGTGGCACAACATCAAAACCAACTACTGCAGATAAGCAATATCTTGGTTCGGCACAACCTGTACTTACCTATGGCTGGAATAACACGGTTCGTTGGAAAGATCTTGATGTTACGATTTTTCTTCGTGGTGTGATTGGTAATAAGATATTGAATGCTACGCGTTTTATGTACACTCCAGACGGCACTGATAAAACTACAGACTACAACTTTTTTGTAAAAGATGTTGCCTCTGGTAGTGGCGCTCCAATCAATGGAAAAGCCGTGTTTGCTGATTACAAGCATTTCTCTGATTACTGGCTCGAAAATGGCAGTTATCTCAAATGTGATAACATTACTATTGGCTACACATTCCATTTCAAAGAAAATAAGTACGCTCGTTCATTGAGAGTTTATGCTACAGGGCAAAACTTGTTTACCATAACAAGTTATTCTGGTTTGGATCCTGAAGTTAATACATCTAGCATTGATTATCCAGGCATCGATATCAATAATTTTTATCCAAAGACGGCATCGTTTCTCTTTGGACTCAATCTGAATCTTTTTTAATCTAAAACACGCAATAATATGAAACAGTTTGTAAAAATAGCGATAATTTGCATAGTGGCATTACCGTTCTTTTGTTCTTGCGATCTGTTGGAAGAAGAAAATTTCGGTCGCCCTACCACTGAAGAGATGCTAAAAAATGAGCAAAATGTTGTGAATCTTATTGGGCAGGCATACGCAGATCTTCGTTTCATGCACGATCATTGGGGGTATTGGGGTGTAAATACTCTTACATCAGACGAAGGACTTTGCCCAGCGCGTAAGGGTGGCGACTGGAACGATGGCGGCTATTGGAAATATCTCAATACTCACAACTGGAATGCATATGGTAAAGCGTTCGAGAATATTTGGAATTGTACTGTTTCTGGTTCTGTACTTTGCAATAACCTGCTCGAAACGCTCTATTCTAATGAGGAAAACATGTCAAAAGAAATTTATGATATGTATGTTGGCGAGATGGAGGTTTTACGCTCCTACTATTATTACCTACTTTTCGATTCATTTGGTCGTATCCCATATATGGAGGATTATTCTGACCGCAATGAGGCCTTGCTCGATCCAAGTGTTACTTGGGCGCATCTAGTTTCGTGCCTCGAACGAAATGCACCAAATATGGCTGTTGTGAACGACGCAAATCGTGTAAGTTATGCAGGTCGTTGCACACAAGGTGTTGCCTATGCGCTTCTTGCAAAACTGTATCTTAATGCAGAATCGTACGGCTGTACACCAGAAAATGTAATGGCAGCACAGCGCACCTGCGATGTTCATAATGGTAAAAAAGGCTCAAATCCACTAAAAGAGGTTGGTATTGAAATAAAAAGTACCGAAGACTTTTACACGAATGCCATTCGCTGCGCAAATAAAGTGATAGAGTCTGGTTCATATTCCATTGAAGACAATTATTTCACAAATTTCAAAATTGATAATGGTGGAAGTAGAGAAAATATATTCACGATAGTTGAAGATGGCTCTTCGCAAAATGAGCGTGATGCATATAGTTGCAAAAATAAACTTCGAATCGAGTTTTTAAGTCTGCACTACAAATTCCAGACACGTTTCAATATGCAACTCGATTGCTGGAATGGTTTTGTTGCTCGTCCCGACTTTATGAACATATTTAACGATCATGATGTGCGTGGTGCAGGTTATGAAGGCAAAGGCACAATGGACTCGCATCAATGGGCATGGTTTCTTGGCCCATTATGCTCAGAAGAAGGCGATACACTGCTCGATACTGATGGAACACCAGTCGTAATTGTGCCTTCTGTCGAATCGCTTGATGGTGCAGGTCGTATGGATGGCACTCGCATGTACAAGTACGAAATTGACAAAACTGGCACATACAAATACATGGAAAATGATTTTGTGTTAATGCGTTATGCCGATGTCATTTTGATGAAAATAGAAGCCAAACTTCGTGGAGGTATCGATAATATGCTAGGAAACGAGAGTGATGCAATAACAGCGATAAAAAAACGCAGTTTCGCTTATGAGGTCGATCCTATCAATGCATTTGACCGCGCATATCCCAATGCTTTTACCGATTTGAGCGCAGATTTACTTACTGGCATATTGGCTGAACGCGGTCGTGAACTTTCATGGGAAAATACGCGACGCCGCGATCTCATTCGTTTTGGACTCTTCGAAAATGTACAATATGTCGACAATAAATCAGAAACTCGTCGTTGGTTCCCAATCCCATACACAGTGCTTCAAAAAGCAGTAGTCGGTGAAGATGGCGTGAAAATTTGGACACAAAATCCAGGATATTAAACACACACTAACTTTATTATTAACTTTAATTTTAAAAGATCATGAAGAAATTCGGATTTTTCGCGGTGGCACTTGCCGCTGCAGTCGTAGGATTAGTATCGTGCGACAAAGACAAAGACAAGGACAAAGTTATTGACGACAACAATACTTTGCCTAATGGTTTCTATGTTTCGATTGCTGGCGAAGACCTCGTAGCAGGTAATGCCATGGATCAGGGCATTAATGAGGTTGACAAAACTGCACGCCCAGGTATGTACGAAAAGTACATTATTCTTGAAGCAGGTAAAGAGTACGAGTTTGTAAACAAAAAAGGAGCAAATTCAGATCATTATGGTGCAACGCTCGAGTATGGTGATTCACTTATTGTTACTGACAATAAGGAAATTGCAGGCTACAAAGGAAGTCTCGTAGCCGACGCAAAAGTGAATGTAAAAGAGACTGCCCTCTATCACATCGTGCTTGATTTTAACGAAGATGGAGCACTCACCGATGTTGGTGGCACGCAATGCATTATCGTTCCAGTAAAATGGGGCGTTCGTGGTGCTATGAATAGTTGGGGCTTTACAGAGGCGGAAGTTGCTGGTAATGTTTACTCTTGGAAAAATGTTACTGTTGAAACTGCAGGAGAGTTCAAATTTGCACACAACGAATGCTGGAAAATTAATCTTGACATTGCAGAGTTAGTTAAAGCAAATACGAACCTTGGTAATGAGACTAAACCTGGTGGCGATAATATCGCTATCGATCGTGCTGTTTACGACATTACGCTTGAGTATGTAGGACCTGCTGCTACAACACAAGAAAGTTTCAAGTATTCTGTTACGAAAGTAAAGGATCTCGAAGTCTTACACCCAGAAACATTTATCTATAGTTTCATCGGCTCTGTAATTGATGATTCATGGTCTCAAGATGTAGATCTTGCTTATGTAAGCAATGAAAGTACACACTATGTATTTGAAGCAAAAGATCTTGATTTTAAGGCTGGTGAGTTTAAAATTCGTTTCAATCATCTATGGGACAAGAGTTTTGGCTTTGGAGCAATGACAATTGAGGGTGCTACAGTTACGGATAATGGAGGCAATTGCGTACTCGCTGATGCATTCAAAGGTAGTGCTAAATTTGAGTTCGATTGGAATGGCTCCGCAGAGGAAAATATTAAACTTACATTTATTGCTGCTGAATAATCAGATGGGTGTTAGACGAATGAATAATATGAAGTATTTCATATTGGACTATGCACGCGCCGGTTGGGGCAAAACATCTGTATTGAACCTTGTCATACAGAAACTCGGTACACCCTACATAATAGTGAACGGAGGTAAAGATCAGTGGGCGCAGTTTAACAATGTAATTACAATGACGGGCACAAAGCGTGTTGTCGTAAGTACGGTGGGCGACCCGCATTCTACGTTGCCTCAATGGTTGCGAGACGCTGTCAACGCAAATGCAGACATTATAGTTTGTGCGGCTCGTCAGCGTGGTGCAACAGTTGCAAATGTGAAAAAGATACTTGGAGGTGCAGGCTACAAAGGCATTTGGTTTCGGAATTTCTATTCTTACAAGTCTGCTTGTGTGAACGCCATGAACGACGCATCCGCCAATGCCATTGTGCAACTGATACAGAACTTATAGTCCAAAATGAAGTATTCATAGACTCTTTCCGCAAGAGGCTGCCTAACAACTTTTCGTTGTTAGGCAGTTTTTTTTTGCTATTTTTATAATTAACTCAATAAAAGTGTGCTGCAACTACACTTTTGTCAAGATAAAAATGTTATCTAACCACACTTTTATCAAGATAATGTTGCGATTCCTCTAAAGCGAATTCATAAGAGGGAAAAACCTCATTTGACTTTTTTTTCGGGGGCGGTGTATTCTCCAAAGCCAATAGCCGTTATTACATCCGTGCGCAGCGTGCGGCTAAGTGAGCATTGAAAAGGACGATGGCAGCCATGGCTTCGACGATGGGAACGGCGCGCGGCACTACGCAGGCATCGTGGCGACCGTGTGCCGTGAGTTCGACGGCATTCAGTGCGGTATCGATGGTTTGCTGCGGTTTGGAAATGGTGGGCGTGGGCTTGAACGCCACGCGAAAGTAGATGTCGGCACCGTTCGAAATGCCGCCTTGTATGCCGCCCGAGTGGTTTGTGGCAGTGGCGATGCGCCCATTTTCGACCGTGAAAGCGTCGTTGGCTTCGCTGCCGCGCAATCCGATTCCGGCGAATCCGCTGCCGTAGTCAAAGCCTTTTGCAGCGTTTATCGAGAGCATGGCTGCGGCAAGTTCGGCGTGCAGTTTCGCGTAAATAGGCTCGCCGAGTCCTGCTGGCACGCCGCGCGCCACGCAGGTTACAATGCCGCCAATCGAGTCGCCATCGGCTTGACATTGCGCAACCAAAGCGGCCATTTTTTCGGCGGTCGCTTGGTCGGGACAGCGCACCGCATTGTTTTCTGCCAAACGCAGGTCGAGAGCAGAGTAGGGCTTCGCCACAGCGACATTGCCGATTTGCGAGGTGTAGGCCGTAATGTCGATGCCGATTTGCTGTAGCGCAAGTTTGGCCACAGCGCCAACAACCACACGCACCGCAGTTTCGCGTGCCGATGCGCGTCCGCCGCCGCGGTAGTCGCGCAGACCGTATTTGACTTGGTAGGTGTAGTCGGCGTGGCTGGGGCGGAACAGGTTTTTGAGCGGTTCGTAGTCGTCGCTGCGCTGGTCGCTGTTGGCAATGGTGAATGCGATAGGTGCGCCAGTGGTTCGTCCGTCGAACAGTCCCGAAAGAAACTGCACGCGGTCGTCTTCGTGGCGTTGCGTGGCGAGCGGCGACTGTCCAGGGCGGCGGCGATTCAGTTCGGCTTGCACAAAATCGGTGTCGATTTTCAGTCCAGCAGGGCAACCATCGATGACACCACCAATGAGCGCGCCATGCGACTCACCAAACGACACAAAACGAAATATGTGGCCGAAGGAGTTCATTTTTTTGGGGGGTTGATTGGTTGATTAGTTGATGAGTTGATCAGTTTAACGCATTGACTAGGGTCTGTGCGGCAAAAACAATCTTCAAATCTTCAAATTTTCAAATTTTCAAATTTTCAAATAATTTTGTCAATTTGAAACTCTTAAACTCTGAAATTTGAAATCTGAAATTGCGGCTCTGCCGCATCACTTCTCACTTCTAACTGCTAACTTCTCACTAGATTAAACTTTGTGCAGCAGGTGTCCCATGCGCTCTTTTTTGGTGCGCATATAAAATTCGTTGTAGGGGTTGGGGTCGATTTCGATTGGCACATTTTCGACAATTTCGAGGCCGTACGCTTCCAAACCGATGCGTTTCACAGGATTGTTGGTCATCAGGCGCATTTTGGCCACGCCAAGTTCGCGCAGAATGCTGGCTCCTACGCCGTAGTCGCGCTCGTCGGCTTTGAAACCGAGGTGCAGGTTGGCATCGACGGTGTCGTAGCCCTCTTCCTGCAGTTTGTAGGCAGCAATTTTGGCCATCAGACCTATGCCGCGCCCTTCTTGGTTCATATATACTACCACGCCTTTGCCCTCTTTTTCGATAGCGCGCATGGCTTGGTGCAGTTGCTCGCCGCACTCGCAGCGGCACGAACCGAAGATGTCGCCTGTGGCGCACGACGAGTGTACGCGCACCAAAATCGGTTCGTCGTGCTGCCACTCGCCTTTGATGAGCGCAATGTGTTCCAATCCGTTCGATTTTTGGCGGAAAGGAATCAGGCGGAAATGGCCGTATTGCGTGGGCATATCCACTTCGTCGCCGCGCTCTACAATCGACTCTTGTTGCAGGCGGTAGGCTATCAGGTCGCGTATAGAAATGATTTTCAGACCGTACTCTTGGGCGATTTTTTTCAGTTCGGGCAAGCGCGCCATGGTGCCATCTTCGTTCATTATCTCCATGAGTGCGCCAGCAGGATAGAGGCCAGCCAATTTGGCGAGATCGACGCACGCTTCGGTGTGGCCAGCGCGACGCAACACGCCTTTGTCCTGCGCATAGAGCGGATTGATATGCCCCGGACGACCGAATGTTTGCGGTGTGGAGGCAGGGTCGGCCAAGGCGCGAATGGTGGCGGCGCGGTCGGCAGCCGAAACGCCTGTAGTGCAGCCCTCCAACTTGTCGATAGTAACAGTGAACGGCGTGCCAAGCACCGATGTGTTGTCGGCCACTTGGTGCGGCAGGTCGAGTTCTTTGCAACGCTCGATGGTGATGGGCGCACAAAGCACGCCACGCGCATGTTTAAGCATGAAATTGACCTTTTCGGGCGTTATTTTTTCGGCCGCCACGATGAAATCGCCCTCGTTCTCGCGGTCTTCGTCATCGACAACTATCAGAAATTTGCCCTCACGAAAATCGTCGATAGCCGACTCAATGTATGAAAAATCGTTGGTAACCATATCTTTTTTAGTGTGAAAGTTTGAAAGTGAGAAAAGTGTATAAAGTGGAAAGTGTGTAAAGTTGGGTTGATGAGTTGATTGGTTGATGAGTTGATTAGTTTAACGCATCAATGAAAGTCTGTACGGCAAAATAATTTCTAGTTTCTGGTTAGTCCTGTTAATTTGAAATTACAAATTCTTGCTACTTGCGACTCATATCTTGCGACTAATTTCGTGCGCAAAGGTACGAAAAAGTTGTTATTTACACAATTTGCTGGATTGGCAGAAAAGCCGTATCTTTGCAGGTTATGAACCGTTTCAAGGTAGTGATACTTTTTTTGGTGCTGACGGGCGCGGCGTTTGGCGCATCGAACAGCGTGAAAATCCCGTCGCGCATACGCGTTTGGCGCATCGACGAGTTGCTGGGCGTGGCCGATACTTGCTCGCTCGACACATCGGCGGTGAGTTACCAAGATGCCAATCCGGTGAACGCTTACAGCATTGCCAACGATTGGAACGGCAACCTCGGTTCGCCGCTGCAGTCGAAAATCTATTTCGACCGCACGCAAAAATCGACACTTTTTCTCTCTTCGCCCTACGATGCTTACTTGGTTGGCGTCGAAGATATACAGTTTTTCAATACGACGACCCCATTCGCAAAGTTGGAATACCGCTCGTCGCTGCCCACATTCTACCAACAGGATCATTTTAAGTCGTTTTTCACGATGAACGCCAATTCGCGCCTCAATTTCGGCGGTTTGGTCGATCTTATTTATGGTCGCGGACAGTATGCCAACCAAGCCACACGCATGGTGAACGGCGGTTTGTGGGGCAGTTACAATGGGCGGCGCTACTCGGCGCAAGGCGTGATGATGTTCAACAATTTTCGCAACCACGAAAGCGGCGGCATCACCGACCGCGACTACATTTTGCACCCCGACGAGGCGTTGAACATCGAAGCCAACAACATTCCCACCAACCTGAACGCCATTGTGGGCTATGTTGATAACTTTTTCTATTACAACCACAAAGTCGGTTTTGGCTACGAAAAAGAGCGGCAAGTTACCGAAGATTCGGTCGCTTACGACTACATTCCAATCGTTTCGATAGCGCATTCCATCAAGTTTGAGGATTTTCGCCGCCGCTATGTCGAAATCGATTCGGTAACAAGCGGCTACTACGACTACCACTATTATAGCGGCGAAAATACGCTCGATTCGACGCGCGCTTGGTCGCTGAAAAACACGCTGGGCGTAACGCTCGAGGAGAAGTTCAACCGCATAATGCGCTTCGGGCTGATGGGCTTTGTGGAGTACGACCTGCGCCGCTATCGCCAGTTCGAAAATGATTCGGCACTGATTGCCAAACGCACCGAGCACCACCTGCGTGTGGGAGCGCAGATTTTCAAACGCGAGGGCGAAAAATTTACTTTCGATGCCACGGGCGATGTCTATCTGATAGGGCCGAATATGGGTGATTTTTCGATTCACGGCGGCATTGGTAGCATATTCCCGATTACCGCCAAAGACACGATGCTGATTTCGGCGCGCGGCGGTTTTTACAGCGAATCGTGCGAATTTCTGACCGATCATTACCTGTCGAACCATTTTCAGTGGGAGAAAAGTTTCGATCGCTACATGCGTTTCAATGTCAAGGGGCGCATCGCCTTTCCCACGCGCGACATCTCGCTCGGTGTGCAGTTCGAAAACATCACGAAAATGATCTATTTCGACGAAAATGCGCTGCCCGCCCAGCACGATGGCAATGTGCAGGTGATTGCCGCCGATGTTACGGCCAATCTGCGTGCGTGGCGGTTTCATCTCGACAACAAAGCGGTGTACCAATACACGAGCAATCGCCGCCTGTTGCCGCTGCCCGATTTCGCTATATTCTCGAATTTCTACTACCTCGACCACTTTTTCAATCGTGTACTGACTTTCCAACTTGGCGTGAGTGTGCGCTATCACACCGCCTACTACAGCAACGATTACATGCCAGCCACAGGCGTATTTTTCCTGCAACACGACTACGAGGTGGGCAACTATCCCGAGATGAATGTCTATCTGAACTGCTGCATCAAGCGCGTGCGTTTCTATGCGCAGTACGCCAACTGGAACGCCACACTCTTTGGCGGCCGTAACTACTTCTCGATGCCCTACTATCCGCTCAATCCAGCAACATTCCAATTCGGCGTTTCGTGGACATTCTACGATTAAGTGAGGAATTAGAAATTAGGAGTGAGGAGTGATGCGGCGAAGCCGCAATTTCAGAATTTCAGAATTTCAAATTTCAAATTTCAAATTCAATAATTAGAAACTAGAAACCAGAAACTAGAAACTAAAAACTAAAAACTAAAAACCAACACTAATGCGTTAAACTTTTCAACTCATCAACTTTTCAACGACCAATCAACCAATCAACCAATCAACCTAATTTGAAATTCTGAAATCTGAAATCACGAAGTAATGCGCAAACGGTTCAAAATTCTGATAGCGATGGGCGTTGTGCTGCTGGTTTTGGCGGCGGTGGCGTACTGGCGTGTGCAGCCGCGCACTTTCGATGATGTGCGCAAGGAGAACCTTTTGCGCGTGGCGACCGAATACAGCGCGCAGGGCTTTGTGGTGAACGGCAGCGACACCAGCGGATTTCAGTACGAACTGCTCAAAGCCTTTGCCGATACGCTCGGTGTGGGCGTGCAGTTTGTGGTCGAACCCGATTTGAACAAGAATATCGAAGGACTAAATTCTGGGGCTTACGACCTGATAATGAAACTGTTACCGATAACGACCGAACTGAAAGACGAAGTGTCGTTCTCGTTGCCGATAGCGAAAAACAACCTTGTGCTGGTGCAGTGCAAACCGACCAAAACCGACCCGCATACGCTGGTGCGCGATGTGGCGGCGTTGGACGGCAAAACTATCTATCTGCCCTCTGGCTCGCCCGATGCGCTCGTTTTGCGACACATCGAGGAGGAACTTGGCATTGTTCTGCGTATCGAATATCTGCCCGACATCGACACGGAACATCTGCTGGCGATGGTGGCGCGCGGGAAAATAAGGTTTGTGGCGGCCGACTTTTCGGCGGTGCAGGCCGTGAAACGCTTCTATCCGCAACTCGATAGCGACACGCAACTCGGCTTCGACCAGTGGCGCGCGTGGGCGTTCCCAGCAAAAGAGCAGGAGTTGCGCAACCGCTTCGATAGTTGGTTCGCCGCCTTCAAAGCGACCGATGCCTACAGCCAGTTGCTCCGAAAATATCACAACTAAATTGCGATGATGGGAAAAGATGGACGGACACTTTTGCGCGTGGTCGAAGCGATGCCGCTGCTGCCGTTTTTGCTGGCAAAAATGGGCATGAGCCGCACTTCGGTCAAGGCGTTGCTGGCGCACAAACAGGTGCTGGTGAACGACCGCCCCGAAACGCAGTTCGACAAGCCGCTGGCCGCCGGCGATGTGGTAACGGTGTTGCGCAATGCGCCACAAACGACGACTTTTTCGCACCCGCAACTTCGCTTGGTTTACGAGGACGACTATCTGCTTGTGGTCGATAAACGCGAAGGGCTGCTCACGGTGGCAACTGCGCCCGAATCGCACGAAACGACGGTCTTTTCGATTCTCAAAAATTGGGTCAAAAAGAGCAATCCGCGCAACGGCGTTTTTGTGGTGCATCGGCTCGACCGCGAGACTTCGGGACTGCTGGTCTTTGCCAAAAGTCGTGATTTACAGGAATTTATGCGCGAAAATTGGCGCACTATCGTGTCGAATCGCGCCTATGTGGCTTTGGTCGAAGGCGATGTGCAGCCCGAGCGCGATACCATTGTGTCGTGGCTTACCGAAAATCCGAAAACTACGCGCGTCTTTTCGTCGTTTCGCGACAATGGCGGCAAAAAATCGATTACGCACTACCAAAAAATCGGCGGAAATGGCCGCCTTTCGCTGGTTGAACTGCATCTCGAAACGGGGCGCACCAACCAAATTCGTGTGCAGATGGCCGCCATTGGTCACCCTGTGGTTGGCGACCGCAAATATGGCAGTGGCGCATCGCCCATCATCGACAGACTGGCGCTGCACGCCTGCACGCTCGAGTTCGAACACCCTGCCACACACCAACCAATGCGTTTCAAATCGCCTGTGCCGAAAAGTTTTTTGGCAGCGGTGAAAAGCAACGAAACGCGAAAAAGTTAGCGTATAGGTCACATTGTCTGACTCTCTCCCCCTGCTGCGCCAGCAGATAGGGGAAGTACCCACGAAAGTGGGGGCTGAAAACCAGATTTCAGAATTTCAGATTTCAAAATTTCAGATTGTAGGGACGCGGCATGCCATGTCCGTTTTTGTTGATTTGCAGATTTGGTTATTTGTGGATTTGGAAAAATCCGTAAAACAGCAGAGCCGCCACAGTGTGACGGCTCTACAATCTATGTTCTATATTCTATCTTCTAAAAATCTATTCTTGCGACTTGCTTCTTGCTACTTGCTACTTAACCACCACTTTCTGCGCTTTGTCGCCGACTTTGACGATATAAACGCCGTTCAACTGGCCGTTCATTTCGGTAACATTCTGGCCGGTGATGGTGAAAATTTGGAACTCGCCGTCGCAGATGATGCGGCCGTTTTCGGTGTAGAGGGTTATGCTTTCTGCAGGCTGTAGGGCTGTAACAGGAGAACTAATACCTTTCACAAGCCGGACTGCTCGCCCGTAGTAGCGATCGCTGCTGCTGTACATACTCTCGCCCGAGGCGAAGTCTAAAGAGTACGCTTTTTCCGTGTTGTCAAGCGTAGCAGACCAATAGCCGCCGTAATACTGCACATTCCAGATACTCAACTCGATGCGGCTGCCCGAAGCAGGCAAGAATACCGCGCCTGCGGCTTCGAGTTTTTGCCACTCTACGAGAGTGAAAGTCTGGTAGGTAGCGTAGTATCCTGCGCCATAATCATCGGCAAAACCGCTCTTGAATGCTACGCCCTCGGGGGCAGTCCAATCATCGGGTAGGAGGATAAGACCGTTGGCGTATTGCGAGCCATCTTCGTTCAATTTAATGCGCGCTACGCCCATCTTTTCACTGGCATTGGTACGAGTATTGATTAGATAATGCCACTCATCTTTCGTCAGTGTGCGGTAGGTGTTACCGTCCCCGATATTTTTGCCCCAATCGACAAAATCGCCCGAGTAATCGGAATAATCCTCGGAGGTGCTGATGCCCCACTTCGCAGTCGTGTTGTTTGCACTCCATCCGAAGAGGTCAATCTTGTTGGCAAGTGCTTCGCCGTTCTTGGAGTCCCCATAGGTGTTATCGTGCGACACTGTTCCACCTATTACATTATCCGTGCTAATAACTTCGTACTGCTCATTGGCAAACGACCAAGTAGTGTCGGTAGCAGAAAGGGCACATTGCAGGTTGCCCTGCGAGAAATAGACCTGCTTGCCGTCGGCAGAAACCGTGAAAGCAGCAGGCGTAAAGGCCGCCCAAAGAGCCGTAGTGGCGCAAAGTGCCACCAAAAAAGTTGCTAGTTTTTTCATAATTTTTTTAATTTTTAGATGATTATAAAAAAGTTGGTTGATTGCGTTTTTTCCTTTATTCATCGCAAAAGCGCGCGGTTTGGCTGTCGTAAATAAACCAACCTTTAATTGCTACACTTTCTAAACATTTCGCAAGCGGCAGTAAAAATAGGGTGTATATATCAAAAAATCGTATTTTTTGCGAAAAAAAAGTCCAACATTTCAAATTTATTCTGTATTTTTGTAGCGTGTTTCAACGCAAAAAAAGTGTAGCGAAAAAAACTTGGTTTTTTCGCTACACTTTTTTGGTGGCCGTAGCCCCCTTTCCCTTTTCCCCCGAAGGGGAAAAGCCAATTGCCTTTGTTATTTCAGAGTTTCAGAATTTAAGAATTGTCGGTAGCCGAAAGGCTGCGAGTATTATTCATTGTTCATTTTTTATTATTCATTTTCGTCGGACGCACTCGGTGCGTCCCTACATTGTCAATTATTGATTCATTGAATTATTTTCCAACCCCTCCCCTGCTCCGCAGGGACTCCCCTTGAAAAGGGGAGAGGGCTGTACCAAGTTGGGTGCGTGCCTGTCCCCTTTGCAAGGGGACGAGAAAAACGCCAGTTTTTCGGGTGGGGTTATTGCCAATGTAGAATTAAGAATTGGCGGCTGGTGTTGGTCGCGTGGCGTTCCCCCTTCGGGGGAAACGGGAAAGGGGGCTATAACCCAAATCTTCAAATTTTCAAATTTTCAAATAATGAAATAATTGGACAATTAAAATCACTTGCGAAAGTTGAGCAGATTGCCAATAAAACAACAGCACCGCCAAAATTTGGCGGTGCTGTGCGCTTTTGTACGCTGGTGGGCGATTATTGGTACAGAATAACGGCTTCCGATGCGCCGATTTTTATTGTGCCAGAACAGCTGCCAAGTCCGTTTTCGTCGATTTTGCCATCGCGGCAGACGGCCGTCCATGTGCCGACAGGCAGTTTGTAGGTGGTCGGTTTGCGGTTGCCGTTGAAAACAACGAGAATCGTTCCCCACGCATCGCCGTTGGCGTGGTTGTTGAGCGTGTAAGCCACCACATTTTTGCCCGTTTTTTCATCGAAAGTGAGATGTTTCGCCACCTGTTCGGTCGATGTCATGCGGAACGCTGGGTGTGCGGCACGCAGCGCAATCAGGCGTTTGTAGTAGTCGAACAAATCGTGGTATTTTGCCTTGCGACTCCAGTCGATGGCGTTGATGCTGTCGGGCGATTGGTAACTATTATGCACGCCTTTTTTGTCGCGGAAAATCTCTTCGCCAGCAAAAATGAACGGCACGCCTTGCGAAGTCAGCACAATGGTTTGCGCCAATTTGTCCATTTTCAGCAGTTCGCGCTCGCCGATGTTTGGAATGGTGGCGCGCAGTTTGTCTTTCAGACAGGGGTCATCGTGGCACGACACATAGTTGATTACCTGCGCTGGCGTGGTGGCGTAGGCGGTGTTGGTATGCACCACTTTGTTCACATCGACTTGCGGGTGCGCCGTTGCGCCCACAATGCCAAATTTGATGCTCTCTTCGTAGCCATTGCCAACGAGAAAACCGCCGTTGTTGCCGTCCATCCAGTTGCCGCGCATGGCATCGCGAATGTCGTCGCTGAAGACGGCCGTGGGGTAGAATTGCGGCGCATTTTGTTTGAGCGCGCGCACATTTTCGTCCAGCGGCGAACCGCCAGCCGCCCAGCCTTCGCCGTGTATGCTGATGCTTGGGTCAATCTGGTCGAGTGCGGTGCGAATGGCGTTCATCGTTTCGATGTCGTGAATGCCCATCAGGTCGAAGCGGAAGCCGTCGATGTGATATTCCGTTGCCCAGTATTTGGCCGATTCTACCATGAAATGGCGCATCATCGGGCGTTCCGATGCCGTTTCGTTGCCGCAGCCCGAGGCGTTTGACCATGTGCTATCGGCGTTCATGCGGTAAAAATAGCCCGGCACCAGCAGATTGAGGTGCGAATTTTCGCCGACAAATGTGTGGTTGTAAACCACATCCATGATGACGCGAATGCCGTTGGCGTGCAGCGTTTGAATCATCTGTTTCATCTCGCGAATGCGCGTCGCAGGGTCGTAGGGATTGGTGCTGTAGCCGCCTTCTGGCACATTGTAGTTTTCGGGGTCGTAGCCCCAGTTGTAGCGGTTCGAATCGAGTTGCGTCTCGTCGATCGAGGCGTAGTCGTACGACGGCAAAATCTGCACATGCGTAATGCCCAACTCTTTCAGGTGGTCGAGTCCCGTTTTTTCGCCTTGTGGCGATTTGATGCCGCTTTCGGTCAATGCCAAAAATTTTCCGGGGAAATGGCTGCCCGAGGTCGAATCTATCGAAAAATCGCGCATGTGAACTTCGTAGATGACCGCATCGGTAAAGTGCTTCATTGCTGGGCGCACATCGCTCGCCCAACCGTCGGGATTGGTGGCTGCCAAATCGATTACCGCACCACGATGACCGTTCACGCCCACGGCTTTTGCCCAAATACCGGGCGTTTCGTCGTACCATTGACCATTTTGTTTCACTTGGAATGTGTAGAATTTGCCCGCCAAATTTTGTTGCACATTATATCGCCACGAGCCTTGTTCGGAGCGGCGCATATCGTAGGTCGAAAGCGGTTCGCCGCCTTGCGCATCGGCGTAGATGTGCAGCCTAACAGCCTCGGCTGCTGGCGACCAAGTGCGGAAACTCGTGCGCGATGGCGTGTAAATCGCCCCCAAATCGTCGCCTTCGTAAACAGGGTATTCGTCCATTGATGCGTATTTTGGTTGAAAATTGCAACTAACTAAAAATAAGGCAGTTAGACCCGAAAATAAGAATTTGTGTTTCATAATGAGTGTGAAAATTGGGTTGATGAGTTGATTAGTTGATAAGTTTAACGCATTAGTGAAGGGTTCAGATTTCTAGTTTCTCAAAATTGCTGTCGCAATTTTTGTTTCTAAGTTTTTGTTGATTTGCAGTTGGTTGTGGCTACCGAATAATTCTTAATTATTTTCCAACCCCTCCGCTTTGCTCGTCCCCTTGCAAAGGGAACAGGTTCGCATCGTTGTTGGTCTTTTACATCTCCCCTTTTCAAGGGGAGTACCCACGCAAGTGGGGGAGGGGTTTGAAAAACAATCTTCAAATTTTCAAATAATTTGTCTTTGTCTTTGTCTTTGTTTTATTCAAAGTTTCACTTCTAACTTCTAACTACTCACTGCTCACTGCTCACTAAAAAATTCCTCACTCCTAATTCCTAACTCCTCATTCTTCTTGCTACTTGCTACTCATATCTTGCGACTAATTAAATACAGCGTCAGTCGCACCAGCATCAGCGCAATGACGAATAGGTTGGTGGTGTGGAAAGTTTGTGGGGCGCAGAATTGTGCGACAAACCCAACGACCAGCAGTGCGACGAGGCAGAATGCTATATGTCGTTTGCCGCGGGCGCACCATTTTGCGGGCGCAAAAATGGCAAAAACGAGCAGTAACGGATTCGCCCAAAGCAGATTCCAGTTGGCACCGACGAGCGGATGCAGCGAAAAACACATCAGGTAGAAGATGACGCAGCCCAGCAGTCCAACCACGCCAAACAGCAGCACATCGAACCAGTGCGAAATGCGGTGGCGTCGCCAATCGAACACCGTTAGCGCGATGCCAGCGAGCAGCAGCGCAGCACAAACAGCCGTTGGCGCAAGCGGCGTGGGCGTGCTTTCTATCGGTTTGGTAGGCAGGTCGATGAGCGTGCGGTGCTGCGCTACCAGTGGCACAATGGTGTCGGTGGCGGTCTGAATCCATGTTTCGGAAAACTCGTCGCGCAGATAGAACGGAAACCCGACTGCGCCTTCGTTGCCTGTTGGTTGGTCGGCCTCGGCACCAAGCACAAACGCAATGCCAAACGCCGTCCAGTTGTTCCAGCCGATACAGTCGTGCACAATGTCGCGATAGGTGGTTGCGCCCGTCGAATAGGTGCAGAGCGTGGGTTTGTCAATAGCGTTCAGCACCATGTGGTAGGGGCGTGTGGCGCAGTTGTCGAACACAAAATTGTAGCGATAAAGGCGATTTTCGGGCTTGTAGTTTTCGACCAACGCATCGAAAAGCCACTGCCGCTGCGGCAAAGTCAGATTCAACACCTGTTCCTCGACACTCGATCCGCGCTGCTCGTAGGCGCGCACGAACGGACGAGTAGGGCAGAGCCCGATTTCGTAGTCGGTAGCGCCTTTCACAAATTTCGGAATGAACAACTCCTGCTCGAAGTCGAACACGCCGTAGTGAAACACCAAATCGATGTTGAGTGTGGAGTCGCACACACGCAGTGCCGTGTGGCCAAATTTTTCGTAAACAGCGTCGCCCGGAGCGCAAGTGATGAGGCTGATTTGGCTCTGTTCGGTGAGTTGCGCCGATGCAATGCCGCAACAAAAGAGTAGGATTATCGGGAAAATCTTTTTCATGGCGAAAGTCGGTTTTCCGCGACCGTTCGGCTCGGCGCGAAAGTCTATTGCAGGCGCAGCACCATGCCCGCTTTGGCCTGTGTGCCGTAGGCCATGTTGTTCATTTTGTACAACTTTTTCAGTTTAATGCCGTAGAGTTGCGCAATGTCGTGCATCGATTCGCCAACAACCACTTTGTGCGTTTCGTAGCGGCGGTCGGCGTGGTTCTTTTTGTGCCACAGATAGACATAATCTTGCGCATTCAGGCGCGTCATATTGTCCATCAAATCGTTGTAGTAGAGCAATTTTTTTATCGAAATGTTGAACGCTTTTGCCACATTGTCTATCTTGTCTTTGGTGATGACACGCACGCAGCGCACGCCGTTGTTTTCAATTTCGATATAGCCCCAAAGTTGCTCATAATTAGGCTCTTCGTCGTAAAAATTCTTCTCTTCGACCTTCGCTTTTTTGTCGAGTTCGGCAAGGTTGTAGGTCTCGATAAGCCGAATCAGTTTGGCAGGGTAGTTGGGGTCGGTGGCATAGCCTGCGCGGCTCAATCCGTAGGCCCACGCCTTGTAGTCGGTTATCTCGTATTGGAAGAGAAAGGCGTAGCGCTGGCGTTTCAGAAACTGCGAATGGTCTTCGTACGAGTCGAGCACTTTTTTGTATTTGCGGAAACATTCGCCCAAGCGATCATCGTCGTGGTGAATGGTCTGCCCCTTCCAATCGCTGGTGCATTTGATGCCGAAATGGTTGTTGCCCTCTACAGCCAGCCGCGCTTCGCCCGCCTGCGACTCCAAAATGGCTTGTGCCATAGTGATGCTCGCCGGAATGGCGTGGCGTTCCTGCTCGGTGATGGCCAAATCGGCGTAAGCATCGATGTAGGCTTGAATTTTTGCATCGGTTTGCGCTTGCAACGCACCAACAGCGCAGCAGACCGAAACAAGTAAAACGATTTTTTTCATATCTTGTACAAATTTGTGTTGCTAAGTTTTTTGCGCTGCGCGCTGTTTCTATGTTTAATTTGCAGATTTGGTTATTTGGAGAATCGAATAAATTTGTCAATTTGTCAATCTGTAAATTTGTAAATCGTCATAGTCATAGTCTTTGTCTATAAACGATAACCTTTCACCTCTTACCTTTTACAAACATTCAACTTGCAAAGATACGAAAAAAGTTTGAAAGAGAAAAGTGTATAAAGTGTAAAGTGTGTAAAGTGTGTAAAGTGGAAAGTCTATAAAGTGTATAAAGTAAAAAGTAGGGACGCGGCATGCCATGTCCGTGGTGTTGATTTGCAGATTTGGTTATTTGGTTATTTGTTGAAGCGTTGAACTGTTGAAGCGAATAAATTTGTCAATTTGTAAATAAAAAAGGAGGCACCGCTGCGTGTCCCTACTATTCTTTGATAAAAATTTTCATCTGCGCCAGCGGCACAATCGTGTCGGGCGGCGTGTGGGCGTAGTTTTCGTAAAGTGTGGCGAGCGTCTGTTTCATTTTCGGTAGAAATTTGAAGCGAAATTACGATTTTTTTTCGACTTTTGTGCAAAAAGTTGCTCGACGGCGCAAAAATTTGTATCTTTGTCGTAGAAAATAGCTTGAACAGCGTATGAAACTGAAAAAAATAGCCCTGATTGTGGCGGCAATGGCTCTTGTGGGCGTTGCCAGCGCACAAACGCAGCACCTGACGAAGGCCGAATTTCTGAAAAAAGTGGACAACTACGAAGCCGACACCAAGTGGAAATATCTCGGCGATCGTCCGTGCGTTATCGATTTTTACGCCACATGGTGCGGTCCTTGCAAGCGGTTAGCACCGATTTTGGAGGAGTTGTCGAAAGAGTACAGCAAAGAGATTTACATCTACAAAGTCGATGCAGAGCAGGAGCGCGAACTGGCCTATATATTCGGTGTGCGCAGTTATCCCACCATCGTTTTTTGCCCGATGAGCGGCACGCCCGAAATTGCGCTCGGACTGCAACCCAAAGAGCAGTTGAAAAAGTGGATTGACACCATTTTGTTGGGAAAAGAGAAGTAACGCCCTACTCTGCCGCCACGGCTTTCATGCGGTCGCGCTCGAACTTGGTGCGATAGGCGAATCCCACGGTGTAGTTGAACGAAAATTGTGCGCTGCCCGATTTGCCGTATCCGGGTACGAACCAGAGTTGCGAATCGTTGTTCAGCGAGGTGTGCAACCCCAGTCGCACGCGCGCCGACCAGCCCATGGTGAAGCCTTTTGCCAAATCGACACGCACGCCCGCCAAAATCTCGAACCAGCCCGTGTAGATGTTTTTGTCGTCGAATTTTATCGTACCATTTTCATTCCAATAGCCTTCGGAAAACGGCACATTTTCCATGCTGTAATTGACCACGCCCATGCCGTAGCGCAAGCCGATGAACGGATAGTTGCGGTTCAACTTTTCGACATTGTTCTTCTTGGTTTTCAGGAAGTTATAGTTAATGCCGATGCGCCAAAATGGTGCTGATGCGCGGTAGTTCGTTGCATTGTCGGCCGTTACATTTGCCGACGCGTAGCCGATTTCGAAAATCGGGAAAAATTTGTTCCGCAGGTTGATGTCGAACTGCGCCTCGCCAGTTATCACGCCCTTGTCGATGACGATGCCCATGAGCGGCGAAGCGATGTCGAGATGCGCCGAAAAACCACGAAAAATGACCGAATCGGTGGGGGCTTTTTCGGCGGTACGCTGTTTTTGTGCGTGCATTGGCGCAACCAAAATCAGCAAAAGCAGCGGCAACAGTATGTTTTTTGCAGAAAATTTCATTTTTTTACTCGGTAATAGATGCGCAAATGTGTGTTCGAGACATTTTCGACGCGCGTTTCGAGCAGCACCACCGAATCGATTTGGTTGGCAGTGGCTTGCACATCTTTGATTGTGTGAAAAACGAAGCAGCCGCACTCCATCGAGATAAAATTGTTTTCGTTGGTGTGGAAAATGGTGAGCGTGTCAGCGCCTGTCGAGTCGCGTTGCAGCACAAACACCGACGAATCGGCTTTGATGCGGAGCGGCAGCGAAAACGAACTCAACGAGGTGGCTTTGTAGAGCGTCGAATCGTTGTCAAGTCCCTGAACTGTAATCTGTTCCGTGGTCGATGAGAGGACATAGGATTCTTGCGAATCGCTGTATTCGGCCTTGTAGAGTGCCACGCCAGCGACCACATTGCGCTCTTTGTAGCAAGTGCCGTCGTTGCTGCCGCTGCACGCCGCCAGAGCGCACGCCGTTGCGGCAATGAGTATCGTTTTTAGCCTCTTTTTCACTGTCAATCAATCATTTGGAACAACTCTTCGTTCGATTTTCGTTTTTTCTGCTGGGCGCAACCATCGTCCGCGGCATAGCCGAGCGGAATCAACGCCACAGGCTCAAATTCTGCGGACAAGCCGAGAATTTCGGCGCATTGGTGTGCATCGAAATTGCAGACCCAGCAGGTGCCAAGTCCCTGTTCGGCGGCCGCCAAAGTCAGGTGGTCGATGGCGATGGCCGTGTCGATGTCTGCGTGATCTTTGCCATCGTTCTGGCGATGCCACGCCTGCGTATGATTGGCGCACGCCACAATGCAAATGGGCGCAGCGGCAAACCAATCGCGGTGGTAGCACTGCGCAATTTTTGCTCGCAACGCCTTGTTGGAAATCACAAAAAAGCGATAGGGCTGAAAATTCACCGCCGACGGCGCCAGCCGCACACACGACAAGATGTAGTCGATTTTTTCGGGTTCGACTGTGCGCGTGGCATCGTAATTGCGGAGCGAAAAACGCGTTTCGCACAATTTTTCGAAAGTTCCGTTCATAGCGTTTTCACCTCGTTTTTCAAACAATTCAGTGCCGCTTCGGTGGGTGTGGTCTGAAGCGACGAGTAGAGTTCAATCAGTTTTTGCGCCAACTGCAAGGCCGCTCCTGTGGGCTGCACTTGCGCCGCTGCGCCGTTGATGACACGCACCAAATTTTCACGCGCATTTTTCACCATTGCCCACGCTTCGGGCGACACATAGATTTGTTGCGCCACATTGTGGTCGAACTCGGTGCGAATGGTTTGCAGCAGTTTCGATTGCAGTTCGATGTTGGTCATGCCTTGCAAATCGAGGCGCAGAATCATGGCTTCGGGTTGTGTGCGCTCGAGCAGCAGCGTCAAACGCTCGTAGGCGCGTAGGCGCACAGGCGTGATTTGGTTGGTCGACAGGCGGCGCAACTCAAAATTGCGGCGGTCGGCTTCGTTGTCCAACTGCTTGCGCAGCACCAACCAAGTGGTGAGAAAAACCACCAACGCAGGCAGCGTATAACCCAGTATTTGGAGAAAAATTGACATTTTTTTTGAGTGTATAAAGTGTGAAAAGTTTTGGGTTGATTAGTTGATGAGTTGATAAGTTTAACGCATCAATAAGGGTCTGTGAGGCAATTTCTGATTTATAGTTTCTGGTTTCTATGTTTCTTGCGCTGCGCGCTGTTTCTGTGTCTCTAATTGTTTAATTTGAAATCTGAAATTGTCTTGGCCGTAGCCCCCTTTCCCGTTTCCCCCGAAGGGGGAAAAGCCTTCGTTTAATTAAGAATTTTGAATTATGAATTAGGCGTATTTCGAAACGCCGCAATCTTCAAATTTTCAAATAATTAAGTAATTGGAAATTAAGCAATTGGGTAATTAAAAAGTCTATGTTCTATATTCTATCTTCTTAAAATCTTTTCTTGTTTCTTGCTACTCACATCTTGCGACTAATTTTATCAAATTTCCTCGGCTATTTGGTAGTTGTTGCGGTCGGGCGAGGTGCGTGAGAGCATTTCGCCGATGAAACCCGAGAGGAACATTTGTGTGCCGAGAATCATCATGGTGAGTGCTAAATAAAAATAGGGTGTGTTGGTTACCAATGGGGCTGGCGTGCCGTTGTGCAGTGCCACTATTTTTACAATTCCAACGCCGCAAACCGCCACAAAACCAATCAAAAACATGACGCTGCCCCAAAGGCCGAAAAAGTGCATCGGGCGTTTGCCGAAGCGGCTCAAAAAATAGAGCGAGAAGAGGTCGAGGTAGCCGTGCACAAAGCGGTCGAGCCCAAATTTGGACGAGCCGAACTGGCGTTTGCGGTGTTCCACCACCTTTTCGCCAATTTTTGTGAAGCCTGCATTTTTCGCCAGATAGGGAATGTAGCGGTGCATATCGCCATACACTTCAATGTTTTTCACCACCTCGTTGCGATAGGCCTTGATGCCGCAGTTCATGTCGTGGAGTTTCAGTCCTGTAACGCGGCGTGCGGTGGCGTTGTAAATTTTCGACGGAATGTTTTTTGTCAGCGTGTTGTCGTGGCGGCGTTTTTTCCAGCCCGACACAAGGTCGTAGCCCTCCTCTTTTATCATGCGGTAGAGTTCGGGAATTTCGTCGGGCGAGTCCTGCAAATCGGCATCGAGCGTAACCACCACATCGCCTTGCGCGCGCGCAAAACCGCAGTAGAGCGCAGGCGATTTGCCGTAGTTGCGGCGAAAACGAATGCCATGCACGCGTGCGTCGTTTTTTTGCAAATCGCACACCACTTGCCACGAGCCGTCGGTACTGCCATCGTTCACAAAAATGATTTCGTACGAAAAACCATTGGCGGCCATCACGCGCGAAATCCACTCGTAGAGCGGCGTGAGCGACTCTTTCTCGTTATACAGTGGCACAACAACCGAAATATCCATAGATGCGTTTTTTATCGATTTTGAATTTTATTTTGAATTTTGAGAATCGTTGTCGGCAGCCCCTTTTTTGCGCGCAAATGCAGCCACCACAAGCGACACGAGCGTGCCAGCCAGCACATCGAGCCAGATGTAGTTGAGCGACATATTGATGGGCGACATCATCTGTTGCAAATTGCCCACTTCAACCTCGCCAAGCGGCATATTGAGTTGCTCCATCATGCGGAGCGATTCGTCGATCATGCGTGGCAAAAAGTCGGGATCGAAGTATTTGAAATAGAGCAACCGAAACGCTGCGCCAATGAGTGCGGCGTAGAAAAAGAGTTGCATTCCGTAGAGAAACGCCTCGCCATACGACATGCGCCCGCCGCACACGCGTTCGCGGCAATCGAGCGTCAAACGGTAGGCGATGTAGGGCACCAGCACCATTATCGCCCACGAGGCAACGCTGCAAAATGCGCTGCTGCGCGTGGAGAGGAAAAAGTTGATGCAAAAGAGCAATCCCAGCATCAAACCGAAATACATGGCGTGTTTCAAAGCCGTTGGTCGCATAAAAATTAGCACACTTATATTAAACAAGCAAAGTTACAACATTTTTTCCGAAAAAACAAAAAGCGGGGGAAAGCGCGTCTGCCCTCCCCTGCCAACTGTTGTGCGCGTGGCGCATTATTCGTCCACTTCCATATTGGCGGGATTGCGGTAGTAGATTTTTCCTTCTTCGAACTCTTCTATCGCATCGAGCGTGGGTTTTGGCAGTTTTTCGTAGTAGCGCGAAATTTCGATCTGTTCCTGATTTTCGAACACCTCTTCCATAGTGTCGGACGACGACGAGAAATCGATTAGTTTTTTGTCGAGTTCGCGTTTCAGATCGGCAGCAATTTGGTTGGAGCGTTTCGCAATGATGCGCACCGTTTCGTACACATTGCCCACGGGTTCGATGAGTTTGTTCATGTCGCGCGTAACGGTGTTTGTCGGTGCTTTCAGTTTTTTGTAATCCATAGTTTTTTGTATTTACAATTTTTGTCTAATTTACATGTGCTTTGGCCTCTTTGAGCATGCGGTTGGCATCGCGTATGAATTTGCCATTCGGAAATTCGGAGGCGTAGTTGTAGTATTCGTCCACCACTTCGCTGTAGCGTTCGGCTTTTTTCTCCTGCACACTGAGCGAAGCCTCTTTGTATTTGGCCTGCAAGATTAGGAAAAGCAGCAACTCGCGGTGTTTCGTTTCGGGATACTCTTTCAGCGTGTTGTTGGCTGTGATGATGGCCGAGCGGTAGTTGTTGCCGAGATACATGCCAAGATTGTAGTAGAGTTTGGCGTTCAAATAGCCTTTATACGCCATTTTGTCTTCCAATTCGAAAATGTATTGGTAGGCATCGGAGGCGCGTTCGCTCAACGGATAGCGTTCCAGAAAGTCGGTGAGCGCAGCCATGGCGTTGAGCGTGCTTGTTGGGTCGAGGCGCGGGTCGGGAGAATCTTTGTAGTAGCAGTAGCCGATTTTGAAGTTGCACTCCTGCGCAAATTCGCCGCGCGGATAGTTTTTTACATAGGTTTTGTAGTATTCGGCGGCTGTGGCGTAGTCCTCTTGCCCGCAATAAGATTCGGCCAGCAGGTAGAGCACCTCTTCCGACCGCCCAGTACCTTTGAAATAGGGCGACACATCTTCGAGCAACTGCGTGCATTTGGCGTATTTTTTCTCCAAAAAGAAATTTTTGGCCGCCGCATACTTCACCTCTGGGTCTTTCTCTTTGAGCAAGCGCCCCACGCTGCTGCACGAAGCCAGCAACACCGCCACAAACGCTATGTACAGAAACCGTTTCAACATATTTTTTCAACCTGCAAAGGTAGTATTTTTTTTCGAGAAAAAAAATACTAGTAAAAAAGTTTATAGAAAGTGGTGGCGCAACGCGTGAGTCTGAAAGGTTATAGGTGAGAGATTATCGTTTATAGACAAAAGAGTAAAGAGTAAAGAGTAAAGACAAAAGACAAAAGATAAAAGACAAAAGACAAAAGACAAAAGATAAAAGACAAAAGACAAAAGACAAAAGACGAACTATTTGAAGATTTGAAAATTTGAAGATTGCGGCTTTGTGAATACCGACAACTAGAAATAACCTCACAGACCAACCTCAATGCGTTAAACTTGTCAACTTTTCAACTCATCAACTTTTCAACGACCAATCAATCAATCAACCAATCAACCAATCAACCAATCAACTGATCAACTAATCAACCCAATTTGAAATTTGAAACTCTGAAACTTTGAAACCCGCGCGCAGCGCCATCTGAAAATTCCCTTTTCGCCGCTTGTTGATAATTATTTTGTCGAAATGGCGGATTTTTGCGGTAAAAAGCGTACCTTTGTCAGAATAATGCGTATGGCAGTCGGTACGAAAAATATCAAAATTTACAAGGCTTCGGCGGGGTCGGGCAAGACCTACCGCTTGGCCTACGAGTATGTGTTGTTGCTGTTCCGCAACCGCACCGAAGCGCACCCACACCGCGGCACGCTGGCTGTAACTTTTACCAACAAAGCCACCGACGAGATGAAACGGCGCATTGTGCAGGAGTTGCACGCGCTGGCCACACGCCCCGATGCTCCTTTTCTGGCAGATTTGGAGCGAGAACCTGCGCTGAACGGCTTGACACACAGCGATATACGCACGCTGGCGCAACGCTTTCTCACCGACATTTTGCACGACTACAGCGGCTTCAATGTCAGCACTATCGACCGTTTTTTTCAGCAGATAGTGCGGGCTTTCACGCGCGAAATCGGGCTGCACGGCAACTACGG
The DNA here is from genome assembly GCA_963593685.1 of Segatella copri. Classification (GTDB taxonomy): domain Bacteria; phylum Bacteroidota; class Bacteroidia; order Bacteroidales; family Paludibacteraceae; genus W0P28-013. Next base: position 24,165 of record CAVBBP010000001.1, on the reverse strand, counting down.
CGTGGAACTCGACACGCAAAGTTTGCTGCAACAGGCCATCGACAATATGCTGTTCAACCTCGATCTTGACGAAAATTCTGACTTGCTCAATTGGCTGAAAGAGTTTGCCGAAGAGCGCATCGCCAACGACAAAAGTTGGCAGATAAACAGCGAATTGGAGCGGCTTGGAGAAGAAATTTTCAAAGAGGCGTACCAACAATTTGCATCGAAAGAGGAACTGCACAACAAAAAGCAGTTGGCTGGCTACCGCAAGCAATTGGTCGCCATTGTCGCCGATTTCGAGCCAAAAATGCGCCAACTGTGCGCCGAAGCGGAAAAAATTATGCAGCGGCATGGCTTGAAATGGTACGATTTTAGTGGCGGTAAGGCTCGCAGTTTTGCCCGCTATTTCGACTATAAACATCTGAAAAACAAAGGATTCGATGTGTCGAGTACCTTCCGCAGTGTTGTTGGCAACGGCGAGAAGTGGAGCAGCCAAAAATCGCCCAAACGCGCGGATATAACGGCCGCCTACAACGACGGTTTGAACGGTGTGGCAGCCCAAATGGTGACGATGAGCGACGGTGAAGAGTGTCGGCGTTATCTTTCGGCCAAAATTGCGCTCGAAAATATATCGTTGCTCGGCGTTTTGGGCGACATCAGCGCGCAGATTCAGCATTATTGCGACGAAAAAAATGCGATGCCCATAAGCAATACCACCGACTTTCTGCACCAAATCATCGCTGGTTGCGACACGCCATTTGTTTACGAAAAAGCGGGCGTTTTTCTGCACCATTTCATGATTGACGAGTTTCAAGATACCTCATTGCAGCAGTGGGAAAATTTCCGTCCGTTGTTGCAAAATAGCGTGGCCGAAAACCGTCAAAATCTGATAGTTGGCGATGTGAAACAGAGCATTTACCGCTGGCGCAATTCCGACTGGCGGCTGCTGCAAAATCAGGTAAAAGCGGACTTTGGGCAGAATGTGGAAGAGTTGCAACTCGACACCAACTGGCGCAGCGCACGGCGTGTAGTGCAGTTCAACAATGCGCTTTTTGCTCGCGCGCCGCAACTGATAGAATCGTATTTGGGCGACGACCGTACGAAAATTGTGCAGGAGTTGTACAGCGGAGTGGCGCAGCAGATAAAAAGTTCGGTCGATGGCTATGTGCAGATGCAATTTTTGCCAGCCAAAAAAGACGACGACTCTTGGTGCAAAAAATCTTTGCAACAGTTGCCACCGATAATCGAAAATCTGAAAGCCAACGGCTACCGATTGAGCCAGATGACAGTGCTTGTGCGCCGCAATGTGGAAGCCACGCAGGTGGCCGATTTTCTGCTACAAGCGGGCTACGAAGTGGTGTCGAACGAGGCGTTGCTCATCGCTTCTGCGCCGTGTGTGCGCTTTTTGACGGGCATGATGCGCTTTTTTGTCGAGCCAGCCAACCGCATAAACCGCCTGTTGATCGAAGCCATCTACCGAAAACAGCGCGGCGAGCAGCCCGCCATCAGCAGCAGCAACGAAACCGCTGAGGAGTGGCTCGCACGCCTGTTTGGCGACAAAGTAGATGAGATTAACAGGCTGAAAAACAAGCCGTTGTTCCAATTTGTTGAAGCGATGATTCAACTTTTTGGTTTGACCGAATGCGAAGGGAACAGGGTCTTTTTGCAGGCTTTTCAGGACGAAATTTTTGCCTACACAGCGAACTACGAGGCCGACATCAACGGCTTTTTGGAACATTGGGACGAAGTGTCGGGCAAACGCTTTTTGGCGGCTTCCGAAACGCAAAATGCCATTCGTATTATGACCGTTCACAAGTCGAAAGGGCTTGAATTTGAGGCAGTTATAATTCCTTTTTGCGAATGGAAATTTGAAGAGAAGCAAAATTCGAAGAAAATTCTCTGGTGCAAGCCCGACACCAAGCAGCAGCCGTTTGCGGAAATGCCCGTCGTTCCCATTGCTTACAAAAAAGATTTGGCGCGGACGATTTTTGCCGAGGCGTACCGAGAGGAGCAGATGTACAACTGCATCGATGTGTTGAACACGGCTTATGTGGCTTTCACGCGGCCCAAAAAGTGTCTGTATATCATCGCTCCGCAACAGAAAAATGACAAAAACGAGATAAAATCGATTGCCAATCTGTTGGAACACTGCTTTTGCCACAATCCGCAGATAGGCGACCTTGCAGATTTTTTACAAAAGACTGAAAATGAGGGAATTACGACCGTCGAAATAGGGCAGTGCGAGCCGCTGAAAACCGCTGCGCAAACGCCAGAAACCAGCGTGGAGTCGTTGCCGCTCACCTACGACACTGTGTCGGCCGAAAGTCGTCTGCGCCTACGCTACATGCCCGACGATGATGGCAGCGAACGCCAGCACGGACTGCTGATGCACAGCATTTTGGGGCGGATAGCGCACGCCGACGAACTGGACAAAACGCTGCGCCAATGCATCAACGATGGCGAAATTACGGACGCCGAAAGTGCGCAAATACGCGAAACGCTGTTGCGACTTTTGTCGAAAAACGAGGCGCGCGACTGGTTTTCGGGCAGGTACGAGGTGCGCAACGAAACGGAGATAATCGCCGCATCGGGCAGGCTCTACCGCCCCGATCGCGTGATGGTCGATGGCTGCAATGTGGTGGTGGTCGATTACAAATTCGGTACGCAAAAACAGCCTCGCTACCGCACGCAAGTGGCTAATTATATGCGACTTATCGAAAAAATGGGCTACCAAGCCAAAGGCTACATCTGGTACACAATGCTTGATGAAATTGAGGAAGTTTGATATTATAGTCGCAAGTAGCAAGAAGCAAGTAGTAAGAATAATTAGGAGTGAGGAATTAGGAGTGAATTTAATTATCCAATTACCTAATTTCCAATTACTTAATCATTTGAAGATTCAACGATTCAACAGAACGGACGTGGCATGCCGCGTCCCTACAACCTGAAACTTTGAAACTTGAAACAGCGCGAAGCGCAAGAAACCAGAAACTAGAAATAAAACCTCACGGACCCTTATTGACGCGTTAAACTAATCAACTAATCAACCCATCAACTCATCAACTAATCAACCAATCTGAAATCTGAAATAAATAAGAATCATGTTACTTTCGATGACTGGCTACGGCAAGGCGACTTGCGAATATGCCAACAAAAAAATCACTGTCGAGGTGAAATCGCTCAACAGCAAGCAGATGGACATCAATGCGCGTGTGGCGGCCGCTTATCGCGAAAAGGAGTTGGAAATCAGGAACTTGATAACGCAACAGTTGGAGCGCGGCAAGGTCGATTTTGTGCTTTCGGTCGAAGGAAATGGCGCATCGGCCACGCTCATTAACCAAGCGGTGGTGGCCAACTATTACCGCCAAATGCAGACGATAGCCGACCAACTGCAAATTCCGATGCCCGAAAATAGTTTCGACACCATCATGCGGCTGCCCGACACGCTGAAAACCGACGACGGCACAATTTCCGACGAAGAGTGGGAGGCGGTGCGCAAAACTGTGTTGGCGGCGCTGGCGCAACTCACCGAATTTCGCAAGCAAGAGGGGCGTGCGTTGCAAAATATGTTTGCGCAAAAAATCGACCGTATCAGCGCACTTTTGGCCGAGGTAGAGCCGCACGAAAAGGGGCGTGTCGCCAAAATTCGTGCGCACATCGAGGAGTCGCTGAACGAGTTGGGCGACAAAATCGTTGTCGATCGCAACCGGTTTGAGCAGGAACTCATCTACTACATCGAAAAACTCGATGTGAACGAGGAGAAAGTGCGGCTGCGCAACCACCTGAAATACTTTACCGAAACGATGGAACACGAACATGCGGCTGGCAAAAAACTCGGTTTCATCGCCCAAGAGATGGGGCGCGAAATCAATACGCTCGGCTCAAAATCGAACCAAAGCGAAATGCAAATCATCGTTGTGAAGATGAAAGATGAATTGGAACAAATCAAAGAACAAGTGCTGAATGTGCTGTAAGACAGAAAGTTATGGAAGGTAAAATCGTTATTTTCTCTGCGCCGTCGGGCAGCGGCAAAAGCACATTGGTACACTATCTTATCGACAACTGCCAAACGCAATTTGCCTTTTCGGTGTCGGCTACCAGTCGTGCGCCGCGCGGCCAAGAGCGCGATGGGGTGGACTATTTTTTCATTTCGGCCGACGAATTTCGCAAAAAGATAGCCGAAAACGCCTTTGTGGAGTACGAAGAGGTTTACGACAACTGTTTTTACGGCACTTTGCGCAGCGAGGTCGATACGAAACTCGCCACTGGTGCCACCATGCTTTTCGATGTCGATGTGAAGGGCGGTCTTAGTATCAAACGGCAGTATGGCGCACAGGCGTTGGCCATTTTTGTGCAGCCGCCGTCGATTGACGAACTGCGCCACAGGCTCGTAAACCGCGCCACCGATTCGCCCGAAATGATAGAGCAGCGCATCGCCAAAGCCGAATGGGAACTGCAATTTGCGCCGCAATTCGATCAAATAATCGTGAACGACGACCTCGACAAAGCCAAAGCACAAGTGCTGAAAGTCGTTTCGGAGTTCTTAATGAGTTAGGAGTTAGGAATTAGGAGTGAGGAATTTTTTAGTGAGAAAGTGCGAAAGTTTGAAAGTGCGAATGTAGGGACGCACCGCGTGCGTCCGAACGCTTCAACGCTTCAACGCTTAAACGCTTAAACAGTTCAACGATTCAACAGAAAAAAATCAACTTATCAACGACCAATCAACCAATCAACCAATTAACCAATCAACCAAAACTTTCCACACTTCCACACTCGTCTTGCTACTCACATCTTGTTACTAAAAAAAATGAAAAAAATCGCCGTTTTTATCGCTGTTTTTTTGAGTGTTTGTTCGGTGTGCCGTGCGCTCGACATTCCTCAAGGCACTTTCTATTTCGACAATTCGCTGACGGGCTACACGCAGGTGAAGTTCGTTTATGGCAGCGACAGTCGCACCGAAACATACATTTGCAGCATGACGCTGGACGAGGGAACGCGCTGGAAAATCACTTTCGACAGCCGCCAAACGGACTTTTACCGCTACACATTTGCCGACACCTCGTTGCCCGATGGGCGCATCGATGCCACATTTATCGATGTAAAAAACCAAATCAGCAACACGCTGGGCGAAAATCGCACTGCTACCACCGACGCTACCATAGTGCCGGGCGGCATTTTTGTGCCGTCGAGCGGCGACAACTGGGCGCAAGGGGCGTGGCAACTCTTCGACACCAGCGAAGCGACCTATTCTGGCACGCTGCCTGTGCTTTTTATCAACACCGATGGCGGCGCTGAAATCACATCGAAAGAGGTTTATCTGTCGGGAACATACTATCTTGATAATCAGGGACTTGCTGGCTATGCGGCGTTTGGAACGGCCGAAAATCCGCTGCCTCTCGAGATTCGTGGGCGTGGCAACTACACTTGGAGCGGTTTCGACAAAAAGCCCTATCGCCTGAAATTGGGCGAAAAACAGCCGTTGCTTGGCATGAATTCGAGCCGACATTTTGCACTTTTGGCGCACGCCGACGACGATTTGGCCTTTCTTCGAAACACCGTCGGCTTCGAGTTGAGCCGTCGGCTTGGCTTGGCGTGGACACCTGCGCAACAACCCGTCGAAGTGGTGCTAAACGGCGATTATATCGGACTTTATCTGCTCACCGAAACCATTCGCGTAGCCAAAAATCGCGTGAACATCACCGAGCAGAACGACCTTGCCACCGATGCCACCGAAATAACAGGCGGTTGGCTCGTCGAAATCGACAATTACGACTCCGACCCGCACATCGAAATCACCGAAGGCAATGGCTACAGCATTTGGTTCACCTACAAATCGCCCGAAACACTTTCGACGGCGCAAAGCAACTATCTGACGGCGCAAATGAGAGCCATCAACAGTGCGATTTATGCCACAAACAAAAATTCCACCACTTGGGAAACGCTCATCGACCTCGATGCGCTGGTGCGGTTCTACATCGTGCAGGAGTTGATGGACAACGCCGAATCGTTTCACGGCAGTTGCTACATGTACAAACAGCGCGGCAGTGGCGAAAAGTGGTTTTTCGGCCCCGTTTGGGACTTTGGCAACACCTACCGACGCGCCTACGATGGCGACGAGAATCTTTTTATCCACGAATATCCGCCGTATGGGCAGACTTGGATTGCCGAAATTGCCAAATTTCCGCGTTTTCAGTCGAAAGTGCGCGAGGTTTGGCACCAATTCAGAGGCAGCGGCAACGCCTCGTTGGACGCATTTATCGGCGATTTTTGCAATCAAATAGCCACGGCGGCGCAAAGCAATTTTTCGCGCTGGCCGCAATATGGCAACGACGATGTCACTCAACGAGAAGCGGCGTTTATCACGCTTTTGAACAAACGCACGGCTTGGTTGGTCGAGCAGTGGGGCGATGCAACTGCGCTACCGCAAATCGCCACCGACGCACAGCCGATAATCTATTCGCCAGCGAAAGAGCGCATCGTGATTTCCGCCACACAGCCGATTTTGCGCGTCGAAATTTACAACACAGTAGGGCAGTGTGTGGCACAAAGCGGCAGCCTGCCAACCGAAGCCGAACTCTGCTGCCCATCGGGATTGCACATTGTGCGTATTAGCACCGAGAGCAGACAATCGACGCAAAAAATTCTTGTGAAATAGACCGATGACGGAGCAAATTTTTCTGATAGGTTTCATGGGAAGCGGCAAGAGCAGCATTGGCGAACGGCTGGCGCAGCGCATGGGTTGGCAGTTTGTCGATACCGACAGGCTTATCGAGGCGACTCACCACACCACCATTGCGCAGATTTTTGCGCAGCAAGGCGAGAACGCTTTTCGTGCTATCGAATGCGAGGTGCTGGCGCAACTGCTGCAACAACGCCACATTGTGGTCGCCACGGGCGGCGGCATGGCTTGCAAGCAGGAGAATATTGAAAAAATGAACGCCGCAGGAACAACCATTTATCTGCAAGCGTCGGCCGAAAATTTGGCAAATTGGCTGAAATCTGAACGCCAAAACCGCCCACTCATCGCCCAGCAGAGCGAGGAGCAGTTGCTCCCATATATAGTCCAAGCACTCTCACAGCGCGAAAAATTCTACCAACAAGCCACTTTTACCATTTGCGTCGACCAAAACTATACCACTGATAATGAGATGGTTAGTAGAATTATTGAACTATTGTAAATTTTTATTATTCATTTTTAATTGCTCACAAAAAACATGGAAACTTACGAAAGCAGTGTACATAAATTGCACGGCACGCAAGCCGATGCGTATGCCAAACTGGCCGATTTGCGCAATCTCGAATCGCTGAAAAACAGCCTGCCACAGGACAAAGTGAAAAATTTTGCTTGCGACCAAGACACCTGCACCTTTTCCATCGATCCGATGGGGAGCGTAACCCTGCGTGTGGTCGAGCGCGAACCCGAAAAGACCATAAAATTCGGTGCCGACAACCTGCCAATCGCTTTCAATGCGTGGATTCAACTGAAAGAAAACACGCTGGGCGAAACGCTACTGAAAGTTACGCTGAAAGCCGACCTGCCATTTATGATAAAAGCCATGCTCGGCGACAAACTGAAAAAAGGCATCGAACAGATCGCCACTGTCATCGCTAAAGTGCTGTAAGATAGAAATTTATCATTTATGGAGAAAAATAGAGTTTCCTGATTTCGTCAATGCGTACCCCAAAATAAATTTGAAATAGAACCCAACTGCCATGTCAAAATCAACGGTTAAAAAACTGCTGCAGTCGATGACAAAAGAGGAGGTCATCAAGATAGTGCTCGAACTCTATTCGGCGCGCAAGGAGGCGCAAGAGTATCTGGATTTTTACGCCGAACCCGACGAGAAAAGCAAATTGGAAGAGTACAAGGCAATTATTTGCGAGGAGTTCTACCCCAAGAACGATCGGCGCACCCCTAAAGTGCGTTTTTCAGTTTGTCGAAAAGCAGTATCAGATTTCAAAAAACTCCAGCCATCGGCCGAGGCGATTGCCGAACTGCTGGTGTCGTATATGGAATGGGCGACGCACTTCACCTGCGACTATGGCGATATGTGGGAGCAGTATTACGATTCCGTAGCAAAAAATTTTGGTAAAACGCTAAAACACCTTCTCGCAAACGATTTGTGGAATCAGTACGAAAATCGACTCCAAAAATGTGTGGAATGGTCGTCGAGGAACGGCTATGGTTTTGCAGATGCTATCAAAAAACTGTACTACGAAGGGCGCGCGATGAACCATGACATTCTTACAAAATTTCCAATGGCAATGCCAAGCACCGCCGAACTCAAAAAACTGTTCAACGGAAGCATTTTCAAGTATTATTGACTTCTTGCAGTGCGCCCAAGGTGGCTGCTTGCGAACGCCGATTTTCTTACTCTTCCACCACAGTGCCGTCGCTCTGTTCGGTGGGGCAGCCAGCGTTGGCGTTGAACCAGTCGGGAATGTCGAAACGCTGCGTGGCATCGTAGCCTAACGAGCTGTCCTTCAGTACTTTGTCCATATACAACGCCCAAATTGGCAAGGCCATGCTCGCACCTTGTCCGTCGGCCATATTGCTGAAATGCACGCCGCGGTCTTCCCAGCCAACCCACACGCCCGAAACCAGCGTGGGCGTGAAGCCGATGAACCAGCCGTCGGAGTTGTTTTGCGTGGTGCCCGTTTTGCAGCCAGCAGGCATTTTCAGGTTGTATTTGTAGCGCACACGCACGCCAGTGCCGTGGTCCATCACGCTCGTCAGCATATCGATCATTTTGTACGATGTCTCTTCGCCAATCACCTCGATGGTCGATGGCTTGAAATCGGCAATGAGGTTGCCGTTGTTGTCCTCGATGCGCGTAACATATATCGGTGTGATGCGTATGCCTTTGTTGGGGAATGTGGTGTAGGCATCGACCATTTCGGCCACCGACACCTCGCACGGACCGAGGCAGAGCGAGTAGTCGGGCACTATTTCGCCGCGCAACCCAAACGACCGCAGAATTTTTGCAAACTGCTGTGGTGTAGTCAGTTGGCTGATGACATACGCACTTATCCAGTTGTTCGATGTGGTCAAACCCCATTTCAGCGTAACCTCCTCGCCGATGTGCGTTTTGCCGCTGTTGCGTGGTGTCCATTCGTTGCCGTCGCCCGCTACGAGCGTTATCTCCTGATTGATAGTCTTGTCGCACGGCCAGTAACCTTCGCTCATGGCTTGCGTGTAGAGATACGGTTTGATGGTAGAACCCACCTGACGGCGACCGACATTCACCATATCATATTGGAAATGCGAAAAATCGGGACCGCCCACATAGGCTTTCACATAGCCATTGGCTGGATCCATCGACATAAAACCGCACCGCGCAAAACTTTTGATGTAGCGTATCGAGTCGAGCGGCGACAGCACCGTGTCGATGTTGCCATTGTACGAAAACAGGCTCATTTCGACAGGCGTTTCGAAGGCGCGCCGAATCTCTTCGTCGCTGGCTTTGGCCTTTTTCATGCTGCGATAGCGATCGGTTTGGCGCATGGCTTGGTTCATTATCTGGTCGATTTCGTCGTTTGTCAGGTTGTTGGCAAACGGTGTTTTTTTGCGCCCTTTCTGCTCGCGGAAGAAGCGGGCTTGCAAGTCGTGAATATGCTCATTCACAGCCTGTTCGGCGTAGTTTTGCATGCGCGAATCGATGGCGGTGTAAATTTTCAGCCCATCGGTGTAGATGTTGTATTTCGAGCCGTCCGACTTCGGATTTTTCTCGATGAAACCATACAGCGGATCTTCTTCCCACGCAATCGAATCCATGTAGTAGCGGCCGTATGGCGCCAGTTGCCACTGCGAATAGTTGGCGCGTTTGGGCTTTTGAGCGGTCAGCATCATGCGCAGATATTCGCGGAAATAGGGCGCAGGTCCCAGTTTGTGGTCCACTTTGTGGTAGTTGAGCGTGAGCGGAATCTGCTTGAGCGAATCGTATTGCGCTTCGGTAAGATAATCGCTTTTCACCATTTGGTTCAGCACCACATTGCGGCGTTGCATGGTGCGTTCGTTGCGGCGCACAGGGTTGTAGAGCGAGGGGTTTTTGCACATTCCCACCAGCGTGGCCGCCTCTTCGATGGTCAGTTCGTTGGGCTGCTTGCCAAAATAGACCTGCGTAGCGGTTTTTATGCCCACAGCATTGTTCAAAAAATCGAACTTATTGAGATACATTGTCAGAATCTCCTCTTTGGTGTAGAGCCGCTCCAACTGCACCGAAATAACCCATTCAATCGGCTTTTGCAGCGCGCGCTGAAACAGGTTTGTAACGGGGGGAGAATAGAGTTGTTTGGCCAACTGCTGGGTGATGGTGCTGCCGCCGCCAGCGTTTTTGCGTTGCAGCAGTCCGCGCACCACCAGCACACGCATCAGTGCGTACCCATCGATGCCCGAGTGGTCGTAGAAGCGCGCATCTTCGGTGGCCACCAGCGCCTCCACCAAGTAGGGCGACAGTTCGTCGTAGCGCGTAGTGATACGGTTGTCGGTAGCGGTGTAGAAAGTGCCGAGCAACTGCATATCGGCCGAATAAATCTCGGTAGCGTATTTGTTTTTCGGGTTTTGTAGTTCGCTGATGGCTGGCATATAGCCAATCCAGCCTTTGGCTATCGTCCAAAATAGCAGCACCAGCAACGCTATGCCCGCCGCAAATATCGACCAAAACCAAAGCGCAAACTTCTTTTTTTGCTCCGTAGTTATCGCACTCTTTTTTGCCATAAAAATCGAATTGTTACAAAAAGCAAAGATACAACATTATTTGCAAACCAGCAAATGCGTATTTTTGGCTCCCTTTGCGCTGCCACTAAAACGCATTGATTTATGGTGTAGCATTTTCGTTTGTTGGTGTGAAAAAAAACAGTTATCTTTGTGGTCGAATTAGGAAAAATATGGATTTCAAAATTCTAAATTTTACCATTTTTTGCGTCAATAATGTGGCTCTGCGCATCAATCGCGGCGCAAGAGAGGTGTATCATCAGATGCAAAAGGCGAATATCATCGATGGATATATCGTCCCTTGCTACGATGTGTTGCATACTTTTCCGAAAGAGTATATCATCGACGATTTGGTCGAATTGATGCAAAAGAGGGGAGTGCTGCAATGATACTTTATCATACTTCTATCGCCGAAATTGACAAGCCAAAGGTGTCGTATTCACGCACGCATTTGGATTTTGGTGTGGGATTTTACCTGACACCGATGCGCAAACAGGCGGAGCAATATGGCGAGCGGTTTATACGGCGTGGAAGTACTGCATACTTAAATATCTACGAGTTAGACGATTTTCGTACCGATTGTTCGCACAAAGTATTCGAAGCATACAACGAAGAGTGGATAGATTTTATCACGGCATGTCGTAAAGGTTTGCCGCACGAACAATACGACATCATAGAGGGTGGTATTGCTGATGATCAGGTGTTCGATACGATAGATTTGTATTTTGCAGGCATTTATACACGCCATCAGGCATTGAATCGATTGTTGTACAAGAAACCAAACCACCAAATTTGCATTACATCTCAACGAATTCTCGATCGATACTTGCATTTCAAAGGTTCGCAAAAACTTTGATAATTTTTAAGGGGATTTCTATAAATTGCCTTGTAGCGATTAACTGAAAATCATCATTTATCGGGATTTTTTAGGCAACTCCTATAATTATGCAGGCAAATCAAACCATCTTACAACTGAAATATGCTCGGATTGTGAAACTTTTTGCCGAGCAAGCAGGATTGTCGTATGAGGAGGCGTTGGGCAAATTCTACGATTCAAAAACCTATGAACTTGTCAGTAACGGTGTCGCAGATATGCACTGTTTCAGCGACGAATATCTTGCCGACGAACTCTTGACTGAATTTGGCTACAAAAAATGAGAGTAGCAAAAACAACTCTCAATAAGCAAAAACGCAACGCGTCTTGCTTTCACGAATTTAATCGGTGGGCTTACGATGTGACCCGTGCAAAGGTCATCAAAGCAAGATAGAGAAGAGAGTTGCACCTCTCAAATCCGCTGCAAAGATAAACCATTTATTCCAGCCGTGCAATTTTTCTCAAAAAATCGCTGTGTGCGTCGCTCTTTTCGCCGTTTCGTTAAATTTTTCTAATTTTGTGGCTGCAAAAATCACAAACCATGCAGCACACATACGAACCAGAAATAGAGTTCCAGTCGGCCGATGAGATAAAGCGTTTTCAGAACGAAAAATTGCGCGAACATTTGGCCTATTTGCAGGCGCATTCGCCGTTTTATCGCAATCTTTTTGCCCAACACGCCATCGACATCTCTGCGATACAAACCATCGACGATTTGGCGGCACTGCCTTTCACCGAAAAGCAGGATTTGCAGGTGCATAACACCGATTTTCTTTGCGTTCCGCCCGAAAAAATCATCGACTATATCACCACATCTGGCACGCTGGGCGACCCAGTAACATTTGCTTGCACCGAACACGATTTGGAGCGACTAGCCTACAACGAGGCGGTCTCGTTTGCCTGCGCTGGCGTAACCGACCGCAGCATTGTGCAACTGATGACCACGCTCGACAAACGCTTTATGGCGGGCATGGCCTATTTTCTTGGCTTGCGCAAGTTGGGGGCAGGCATTATCCGCGTGGGCAATGGCATTCCCGAACTGCAGTGGGACACCATTCGCCGCATTGCTCCCGACACCATCATGTGCGTGCCGTCGTTCATCTTGCGGCTGATAGAGTACGCCGAAGCACACAACATCGACTATCGCCATTCGAGTGTGCAGCGCATTATCGGCATTGGCGAAGGGCTGCGCGACCAGCATTTCGAACTCAATCTGCTCGGTCGCCGCATTCACGAAAAATGGCCCGAAGTGAAACTTTTTGCCACCTATTCGTCCACCGAAATGTCGGCCACATTCTCCGAATGCCCCTACGGTTGCGGCGGTCATGTGCACCCCGAACTGATAATTGTCGAAATCATTGGCGATGACAACCAGCCCGTCCTCGATGGCGAAGTGGGCGAAATAGTAGTAACCACCCTTGGTGTCGAGGGAATGCCGCTGTTGCGCTTCCGCACGGGCGATATGGCTGCCAAAATTACCGAACACTGCGCTTGCGGCCGCAACAGTTACCGCCTGACGCCGCTCGTTGGGCGCAAAAACAACATGATAAAACTGAAAGGCACCACACTCTATCCGCCCGCCATCAACGATGTGCTCGACAATACCGCCTATGTGGCGAACTATGTGGTGGTGGTGCGCGACAGCGAGGCTGGCACCGACGAGGTGGTGGTGCGCATCGGTCTGAAAAAGGACTACCCTTATGCCAAGTTAGCACCGACCATTGGCGAGGCCGAATCGGCACTGATAAAGGATTTGAAAGACCGTTTCCGTGCGCGCATTCGTGTCGCTCCCATCGTCGAAATTCTGCCGCCCGACCTGATTCAAGCGATAAATTTCCCTGCCCAATCGCGCAAACCCATCAAATTCATCGACGAACGCCGAATTAACCGAAAAACGCACTAAAAAATGGTGAGGAGTTAGGAATTAGGAGTGATGCGGCAAGCCGCAATTCCAGATTTCAGATTTCAGATTTCAGATTTCAGATTCAACAATTAGGAACATAGAAACTAGAAACAAAAATTGTGTCAGCAATTTTGCGAAACAATCTAGATTTTTCGCAAACCTCTTGCGCGGCTGAAAAAAAATCCCTACCTTTGTACACAGAATAACGCACCAACGCAGATTTTTTGCCTTTATTTTTCAATGATTAGTGTGGTAATTGATTGGTAATCATGCAGTTGTGGTTAGAATACTATTTTGTTGGCTGGTAGGGAAAAAGAAAAATTAGAAGCCAAATTTTTATCCTTTATATTATGACCCATACAACAATAAACGATTGCAAAATAATAGACCTTCGCAAGATATCAGATCCAAGGGGTAATCTTACGGTCATAGAGGAGAATTATGATGTCCCGTTCGATATCAAACGAGTGTATTACCTCTACGATGTGCCAGGAGGTGAAAGTCGTGGTGCACATGCGCATAAGCAACTATATCAGTTGATTATAGCAGCCAGTGGTTCATTTACGGTCACTTTGGACGATGGAACAAACAAAAAGTCTTTTAACCTCAAGCGTTCTTACTATGGATTGCTTGTTGTTCCTGGTATATGGCGAGACTTGGACGATTTTTCAAGCGGTAGTGTGTTGCTCTGTTTAGCAAGTGAACTCTATGACGCAAGCGATTATATTCGTGATTACGAAGAATTTTTGGAGTATAAGGGGATAAATCAATGATACACCCATTGTCAGATTGTCAAGCACAAGTACCTGCGAGTACCAATATATGGCAGTATTGTGTTGTATTGCCTAAAGCAAAAATTGGTGAGAATTGCAACATCTGCAGCCACTGTTTTATCGAGAATGATGTCATTGTAGGCGATAATTGCACGGTTAAATGCGGTGTGCAATTGTGGGACGGTATTACATTAGAGGACAGTGTGTTTGTCGCTGCCAATGTTACTTTTATCAACGATCGTTATCCAAGATCGAAAAATCCTGATTGGATTTTGAAACGAACTTTGATAAAATGTGGTGCGAGTATTGGAGCTGGTAGTACGCTTTTGTGTGGCATTACTGTGGGCGAAAACGCGATGGTTGGGGCAGGTAGTGTAGTTACGAAGGATATCCCTGCTGGAGAACTTTGGCTAGGTAATCCTGCACATTTTGTTAGAAAAATTTAGAATATGCAAGTTCCATTTCTTTCGTTACACGATGTAACGGCAAAATACAAAGACGAAATCCACGAGGCCGCCCTACGCGTAATTGATAGTGGTTGGTATCTTCAAGGCAAGGAGAATGAGCAGTTTGAGGCGGATTATGCCGACTATATCGGTACCAAACATTGTGTGGGTTGTGCCAATGGTTTAGATGCTCTCGTTTGGATATTTCGCGCCTATATTGAACTCGGAGTAATGCACTATGGTGACGAGGTTATTGTGCCAGCGAACACTTTTATTGCGACTATCTTGGCTATTACAGAGAACGGTTTGAAACCTGTTTTGATAGAGCCATGCGCTGACACTTTAGAGATTGACGATACACTCATTGAGCGGTACATTACGCCCAAGACCAAAGCCATTTGCATTGTTCACCTTTATGGTCGCAATGCGTGTACGCAACACACACTTGACCTATGTAGAAAATATAACCTAAAACTCATAGAAGATAATGCTCAGGCACATGGATGTGAATTCAAAGGGGCGAAAACGGGTTCGTTGGGCGATGCAGCAGGGCATTCGTTCTATCCGGGTAAGAATTTGGGTGCATTGGGCGATGCTGGAGCGGTAACTACGAATGACGATGATTTGGCCATCGCTATTCGCGCCTTGGCTAACTATGGCAGCCAACGCAAATATGTCTTCAAATATGCAGGGCGTAACAGCCGTTTAGATGAGATACAAGCCGCCATATTGGATGTAAAACTGAAACACTTGGATGATGATATAAAACTTCGTCAGCAGGTGGCAAAGTATTACTATGAGTATATCTGTAGCCCTCTTATCACTTTGCCGCAACGCCTATCGGATAAGGAGAATGTGTATCATCTGTTCCCGATCTTGGTTGCAGACGGCAAGCGTGACGCATTGCACAGCTACTTGGATCAGAATGGGGTAGGAAGCGTGATTCATTATCCTATTGCGCCACATAAGCAGGAGTGTTATGCCCATGCCGATTGGAATACGCCTCAACTCACGCTTCCCATTACCGAGCGTCTTGCTGATGAAGAGCTATCAATACCGATGTCTCCCTGCATGATGCAGGAGCAAGTGGCGTATGTGGTGGAATTGCTGAATGGCTGGTGTGGAGAATGAGTGAACGCAAATCGTATATAGATGTAGCCCGAGGAATTCTTATTTTGCTTGTGGTGTTGTTTCATACGCCATTTGTTTTGCGCAGTGCTGGTTGCATAAGCGAATCACCGTTTTTCGATGCCCTTTCTAGTTTTTATGTAACTTTTTTTATGCCAGGTTTCCTTTATATAACAGGTTATTGCACTAAATGGGGGGGGAGAGCAATTTTAACATTTTTACAAAAATTTATTAAGCAGACAATTTTACCCGCATTGATTTTGCCCATTTTTACATCGTTGCTCTATTTTGATAAAACTGTTTTTACAAATTTTCTCGATTTCGATAGTTGGGCGTATGTTTGTGTTGGCTGGTTCATTTGTGCTTTGGCGGTTGCTAAGTTGTTGTATTTTTGTATTAAGCGTTTGGTGAAAAATAGCGTGTTGCTCTTTGTCGTTGTTTTGGCAATTGCTGTGCTTGGTTTGGTTTTGAATAAATCGTTTGAATTACCCAACCATGGTTTCTACCAAAATGGTATGATTTTGATGTTTTTTGTCTATTTGGGCGATATGTTTAGAAATGTTTCATTTTCTACCGAAAAAATATCGAAGTATCTTGGTGCTGGCTATGTGTTGGTGTGGCTGGTTTGCACTATTTTTGGCTTTTTTTTGCCAAATGTAATGCTCACGGTCAATTGTAGTTATTTGAAATTCGTGCCATATTTGATAGTTGCCACTATGGGCATTTGTTTACTTATGACAGTTTCGAAATGGATTAACACTAGCAGATTTTTTGAATATATGGGACACCATTCGCTGGTTATCTACTTTTTTCATTCGGTGTTGATATTTCAAATCGGTCGACTATTTGATGGCATTTGTTTGTGCGATAATTTGATTGTTTTGTCTGTTTGTGTTGTTGTTGTAGCATTGGCATCATTCATTGCTTGGTTGTTCGATTTGCCCTATTTGCGTTGGCTCGTCGGTCGTTTTTAGTAAAAAAATATGAGTAGGAAGATTAGCATATTTATGCCAGTCTATAATGGCGGCAATTTTTTAGATCATAGCATTCCATCAGTCTTGAATCAGGATTATCAAGATTGGGAATTGTTGTGTGTCGATGATGCATCGACCGATGGCAGTGCCGAAAAACTCGATTCTTATGCGCAGTGCGATGGACGCATTGTGGTTTATCATAAACCGCATGGTGGAAATGTGCCTAAATCGTGGAACTTCATTTTACCAAAAATCACAGGTAACTATGTGATGTATATGTCGCAGGACGATATGCTTGGTGCAGAAGCGTTGAGCAAAATGGTGGTTAAAATGACCGACGATGTAGATGCCGTCTTGCCGCAGTATAGAGTTTACGATTATGTTGAAAATGTAGTCCAAAGTGCAAAAGGCATTGACGATGTTTCGGGAAGTATTTCTGGAATTGAGGCTTTTGCTTTGAGTTTGAAATGGCATATTCATGGTTTTTGTCTCTATCGTCGTAGTTTGTACGAAGGTATTCATTTGGACGATACCATTTATATCTCCGACGAGTGGATGACTCGAAAACTGCTGTTAAACGCGCGAAAAGTGGTTGCGTCAGATGCTGTTTTTCTTCGAGGTAATAATCCTTTGGCTATCACAAAACAGCCCAAGGCATATTTGGTAGAGGGCTTGGTCGCCAATCGTTATGTGCTGCAGTTGTTTGATGAATACCATTTGCCAATACAACTGAAAATATATTGGCTGGCATTGTGTTTTCGTCATTTGCGTTTTTCAAAGGAGTATATTGGAGCATATTCCGATGGCTGGTCGCAAGAAGATGTTGCTAAAGCAAAAAAAATATACAATGGCGAATTAGGATTTATAAAAACGACAAAAAATATCCTGTTAGTTTTGTTTTGTAAACCCATCTCAACTCCAAAATATATTCGCAGGCATTGCGAAAAAAATGCAGGAAATAAACTCAAAACATATTTGCGCAAAATTTTACTGTTTAGATATACTTCGTTGTTGCAGTTGTTGAAAACGAAATCGTTATGATAATAAAGAGTGATGAAAAATTAACCCAACAGCCGTTGATTTCGGTTATTGTACCCACTTACAATCAAGAAGAGTATATTGCCGAGTGTTTGAATAGTATTTTGTCGCAGCAGTGCAATGTGCCTTTCGAGTTGATTGTGGGTGACGATGCAAGTACCGATGGTACGGGACAAATTTGTGCCGACTTTCAAAAACGCTATCCTGAATATATTGTGTTCTTACAGCAAGAAAAAAATCGTGGCTTGCTCGACAATTACGCTGATGTACTGGAACTTTGTCGTGGTAGATATGTGGCGCAGTGCGCTGGCGACGATTATTGGTGCGATCCGCTGAAATTGCAAAAACAGTTCGATTGTCTGGAACAGCGCGATGGCTTTGGCTTTGTGCGCACAGCGGGGTGGCGGTTACAAGATGGACAACTTTTGCCAAGTACTGATGGCGATTACGATCTAGAGGGCGATGTGCGGAGTTTGACTAACTATGGACCTATTGGCTTGGCGGCGTCTGTGTTTTTTGAACGACAACTGCTGCAATATGTCGATATTCGTTCGTTTAAGGCACTTGGAATAACGATGGAAGATTATCCAATGCATGCCATTTTCGCACATCATACCAAGTTCGCCTACATCGCCGACCGCTGCGTGGTTTATAGGGCAACGCCAAATTCAATATCGAAGAATGCCTCGTTCGATAAACGCATTTCGTTTGCATTGGGTAAGGTTGAAGCACAGCGTTATTTGCGAGACCTCTATCCCGATGAACTTGGCGAGGTGTTTTCTGATGAAAAATTGGCGGACGCAGCGACCTACTTGCGCTTGCGCCAAGCCATATTCCATTTTCGCTATGCCGAAGCCAAACAACAAAAATCACTGCTCGTAACCGCACAATATAAACGCAAAAAGTTTAATCGCTTTTTCCGCGGACTAATCTCGTTTGCACTGCTGGCGGCTTTAATTCGTATTCGTTCGTGAATATCAAAACCGAAGTTACAGAAAATGCAAAAAAATCTTCAGAAAACTATGTCATCTCGTCCACTCTTAATAGTAATGACCCCAGTGCGCAACGAAGCGTGGGTGTTGCGTGCCTTTTTGCAAGCCACATCGCTGTGGGCGGACTATATTATTATTGCTGACCAAATGTCGACCGATGGCAGTCGGGACATCTATCCGCAATACGAGAAAGTGATTCTTGTCGAAAATCGGCAAGCCGAAATGCACCAAGCAGCAACACGCAGACTGCTGTTCGAGGCGGCGCAAAAAATAGAGGGCGATAAAATTCTTTTTGCGTTAGATGCTGACGAATTTCTATCGGGCGATTTCACACATACACCTGCTTGGAACGCTATTTTGACTTCGCAGCCTGGCGAGTGCTTCTGCTGGCGTTGGATGAATCTTTGTCCAGACGGCACGAAATACAGTACTTTTCAGCCCTATTATTGGGCGGTACATGTCGATAAGGATTTGTGGAACGGCGCATTTCCAGATAATTTCATACACGAATGGCGACTGCCGTGGCCCGAAAATTGTGTTCAAACAACCAATATCGAGGATTTTTGTTCGCTCCATTTTGCGCATGTAAATGTGGCGCGGCAAAACAACAAAGAGCGGTTTTATCAAGTTTCGTCGTTGGCAACGGCAAATTCGCATTGGAACTTTTTTACTATCTACCGAATGTACCATCGAGAGCCGCCCCTGCAACTATTCGATGTGCCTGCCGATGCCTATAAGTTTTATACGGACAATGGGATTGATATTTTGAAACTGATAAATTTAGACGATGT
Source organism: Segatella copri (assembly GCA_963593685.1). Lineage (GTDB taxonomy): Bacteria > Bacteroidota > Bacteroidia > Bacteroidales > Paludibacteraceae > W0P28-013. Next base: position 4,550 of record CAVBBP010000001.1, on the reverse strand, counting down.
AGGGCAGTACTATGTCGATGTGGTGAAGAGTTATTTTGCGCGCGATGGCTTGAAAAAATATGCTTGGCTCGATATTTGGGACGAAGAGTGGTGTCGACAGCACGCATTCGACAATCCGCAACGGTGGTATCACAAAGCGGTTTTAGGCTATTTGAAATGGAGCGGCGAACATCGCAACCTATTCACAAAAGCCATCGATAAGCTTCTTAAACTCCTTTAGAAAACTGCGAAACGCTAGCAAGAGTGCGCGCTTCCCTAGTTACACAATAAAAGATGGACTCCGACCGAAATCGAAGACCACGAAAAAAATCAATTATCAATCACCAAAACAATTTTTTTTCCGAACTTTGCAAAAAATCCGTTGCATTTAGAAGTTGAATCTGCCTTCTAGTTTCTAGTTGTGGCCTCTTTCCCCGTTTTCCCCAAAGGGGAAAAGCCTTTGGTTAATTATGAATTTAGAATTAAGAATTAGGCGCGCTCAACAACGCCTCAATCTTCAAATAATTATCAATTGTCAATTATCAATTATCTTGGTCTTCGTCTTTTATAACCGATAACCTCCCAACTATAAACTATTTGTTGATTGGGAAAATCTGTCAATCCGTAAATTTGTAAATGAACTAATGTTTTTTACGCCATCGCCAAGATGAGTATTTGTGCCGACAGAATGCGCAGGAATGTGGCAAGCGGATAGACGGTGTGTGGATAAGGTATTGCGGAAAATTTATGGGTGAAACTGCACGAAATGGAAAATTTTTGCTCTACAAACTGCACGAAATGGAAAGTTTTCGCTCTCTAAACTGCACGAAATGGAAAATTTTGGGGGCGTAATTATTCCACCGTTTTTTTACGAACGAGGCTTTATTCCTCCCTCAAATTTCGATTTTTTCGAAGGTGTCGATGAGTTGGTCGAAGGTTTTGATGGGCGATTTCTCGCGCACTTCGTGCAGTTGGTTGCACACGGCTTGGTCGTAGGTTTCGCACGGCACAGCGCGTATAACTCCCAATGCTACAGGCATTTCAGGCCCGTGCATCATGGCCAGTTTTTGGTGAATGGTGCTGTCTTGCGCAGTGGCATCGTGTACGAGAATGTCGGCTTCGGTTGTGCCATTTTCGCCGATGGTAACCACTTTCAAGTCGAATCCATCGAGCACAAGGCCACGGTCGCGATTTTTGCCGAAAATCATCGGTTTGCCGTGTTCCAAAACGATGGTGCGGTCGGCACGCTCCTCTTTCGAGGCAATCCAGCCGTGTGCGCCGTTGTTGAAAATGACGCAATTAACCAGACATTCGACCACCGAAGTGCCATGATGCTGCGCCGCTGCCACAAACACGCGCCGCGAGGTTTCCAAATCGACATCGAGCGTGCGTGCAAAAAATGTACCGCCTGCGCCAAACAGCAGTTCGGCAGGCTCGAACGGCCGCTCCACCGTGCCAAACGGCGACGATTTGCTCACGAAACCTTTGGGCGAAGTGGGGGAGTATTGCCCTTTGGTCAGGCCGTAGATGCGGTTGTTGAACAGCACCACATTGATATCGACATTGCGGCGCACGCTGTGAATGAAGTGGTTGCCGCCGATTGCGAGGCAGTCGCCGTCGCCTGTCATCTGCCAAACGGAGATGTCGGGATTGGCCACTTTCACGCCTGTCGCCACCGCCGCTCCACGCCCGTGAATGGTGTGAAAACCGTACGCGCTCAAGTAGTACGGCATACGCGACGAGCAGCCAATGCCCGAAACAACGGCCATTTTGTGTGGCGGAATGCCAATTTCGGCCATTGCCTTTTGCAACGAATTGATGATAGCGTGGTCGCCACAACCCGGACACCAACGCACATATTGGTCGCTTTTATAGTCTTGTGGAGTCATTTTTAGATTTCAAATTTCATATTAGGTTGATAAGTTGATGAGTTGATCAGTTGATTAGTTTAACGCACTGGTGATGGGTTTCAGAGTTTCAAAGTTTCAGGGTTTCAGTGTTTCAAGTTGTTGAAGCGTTCGGACTTTCTACTTTATACACTTTTCACTTTATACACTTTTTCACTTTCTTGCTACTCATATCTTGCGACTGATGAAGTCCACGATTTCGTTTACTTGGAACGGTTGCCCTTCGATTTTGTTCAGTTGTACGATGTGCAGTCCGTCGATTTTTGCGCGCAGATAGGCCGCTAGATGGCCGCTATTGAGTTCGCACACAACGATTTTTTTGTAGCGATGCAGCACTTCGGCGGTGTTTTTTGGCAGCGGATTGATGTAGTTGAAATGCGCCAATGCGGTGCGTAATCCTTTGGTGTTCAGTTCGTTAGTGGCGCAGAGCAGATGCCCATGCGTGCTGCCCCAGCCTACCAAAAGTGTGTCGGCATCGGCATCGCCTTCTACGGTCAATTCGGGGAGCGTGTCGGCAATTTTGGCGACTTTTTCGGCACGCAGCGCCACCATTTTTGCGTGGTTTCGGCTGTCGGTCGAAATGTTGGCGCGGTCGAAATCCTTTTCCAATCCGCCGTTGCGATGTTCAAAGCCCTCCATACCTGGAAATGCCCAATAGCGCACGCCTGTTTCGCTGTTGCGTGTAGTGGCGCGGAAATCGCCTCTTTGTGCTTCGGTGGCGATGTGCGGTCGAATGTCGGGCAGTTCGGCCAGTTTGGGCAGTTTCCACAGTGCCGAGCCATTGCCGATATAAGCGTCGGTGAGCAGAATGACGGGCGTCATCTTTTCGAGCGCAATTTTGGCAGCCATGTAGGCGTAGTGAAATGCGTCGTCGGAACTGCTGGCAGCAACGACACAGACAGGACTTTCGCCGTTGCGCCCATACAATGCCTGCAACAGGTCGGTCTGCTCGGTTTTGGTGGGCATACCAGTCGATGGACCGCCCCGCTGCACATCGATGACAACCACAGGCAGTTCGGCCATCACCGCCAGACCGATGGCTTCCGATTTCAGCGCAAGTCCAGGCCCCGATGTGCTTGTTACCGCCAAATCGCCAGCAAAAGCCGCCCCGAGAGCCGTGCAGATGCCCGAAATTTCGTCTTCGCACTGAATGGCTTTCACGCCCATATCTTTGCGTGCCGATAGTTCGTGCAGAATGTCGGTGGCAGGCGTTATGGGGTAACTTCCAAGGAAAAGTTCGCGTCCCGATTTTTGCGCGGCGGCAATAAGTCCCAACGCGGTGGCGCGGTTGCCGCTGATGATGGCATACGACCCTTTGGACAGGTTGCCCGATTTGCCGATAGTGAAAGTCAATATGTTGAGGTGCAGGTTGTGGCCGTAGTTGAACCCATCGGTAACGGCTTTGGTGTTGGCGCGGAGCAGGTCGGGCTTTTTGGCGAATTTCTTGCCAAGAAAATGCACCGCCTGTTCCAACGGACGGTTGAACAGCCAGCAGATGAGACCGAGCGCGAACATATTTTTGCAGCGCAGCACCGATTTATTGTCCATGCCAAACTCTTTGAGGCTTTCGCGCGTGAGTTGCGACAGCGCCACAGGCACCAACTGCACCGATTCGGGCAGATGCAGTTCGGTAAACGGATTGTCGGTGGCAAATCCAGCCTTTTCCAAGTCTTTAGCGGCGAACGAATCGGTGTCGAAAAGCAGCACACCGAGCGGTTTCAGCACGCTGGCATTCACTTTGAGTGCGGCGGGATTCATCGCCACCAACACATCGGCTTGGTCGCCTGGCGTATGCACATCGGCGCCCACATGCACCTGAAAACCCGACACGCCGCCCACAGTGCCTTGCGGAGCGCGAATTTCGGCAGGATAATCGGGAAAAGTGGCAATCTCGTTGCCCAAAATGGCCGACAGGTTCGAAAAAAGCGTCCCCGTCAGTTGCATGCCGTCGCCTGAATCGCCACAAAAGCGAATAACAACATCTTTTAATGCAGTGTTCATTTTATAGATTTCAAATTTCAGATTTCAGATTTCAAATTATGGTTGATGAGTTGATTGGTTGATGAGTTGATTAGTTTAACGCATTGGCGAGGGTCAGTGCGGCAAAAAACAATTTCTAATTTCTAGTTTCTAATTTCTAGTTTCTAGTTATTTGAAAATTTGAATATTAAGGCTTTCCTGTTACCGACAATTCTGAAATTTGAAATTTGAAATTTTGTCATTGCGGCTTGCCGCATCACTCCTCACTCCTCTTGCTATTTTCATTACCAAGTGCAAAATTATACAAATTTTGCACACTTTACATGCGTAGTTTGAAGCCGCTCAGCAGCGTGTCGGGACAGAAATGGAAGACAGACGCCATCTCGCCTGCCATACAAAAACCGCACTGGCGGCACTGCTCCGTACCATAGCCCATGCATAACCCACGGCTGCCATCGGGGTAAATAAAATTCGTCACAAAGCACTCCTTACCGAGCGAAATCTGCCCAAGAGCGTTCTTCTTCATCTTGCGCAAGCCCGAATAACTATTCATTATCGGGTAACCTTTGTGCTTGTATGCCAACACCCTATCTATCAGTTCCGCTTTCTTCTCTGGCGGCAACATTAAGTACTCCGTGCCGGGATAGGGGGTATGAAAATTGACGGAAATCTGCTCGATAGCGG